>NZ_FRCS01000003.1:0-300000 GCF_900143005.1 Cryptosporangium aurantiacum | reverse complement strand
GGTGATCGCCGCGATCACGCCCTGGAACAGCCCGCTGGCGTTGCTGCTCTGGAAGCTCTGCCCGGCGCTCGCCGCCGGGAACACGATGGTGATCAAGCCGTCGGAGGTCACGCCGGTCTCCACGCTGCTGCTCGGCCGGCTCATCCTGGAAGCCGGGATTCCCGCGGGCGTCGTCAACATCGTTACTGGCGCCGGTCCGACCGGTGCGGCGCTCGCCGCACATCCCGGCGTCGATAAGGTGGCGTTCACCGGCTCGACCGCCGTCGGCAAGGCGATCGCGGTCACCACGGCCGAACGGCTCGCCCGGGTCTCCCTCGAACTGGGCGGTAAGTCACCCAACATCGTCTTCCCCGACGCTGACCTCTCGAACGCCGTCAACGGCGTCATCGCCGGGGTGTTCGCGGCCACCGGCCAGACCTGCATGGCCGGCTCGCGCGTGCTGGTCCACGAGGACATCTACGAGCAGTTCAGCCGCGACCTCGCGGCGAAGGCAGCGGCGATCAAGATCGGCGACCCACTCGACCCGGCGACCGAGATGGGCACGGTGGCGAGTGCGCCGCAGTACGAGAAGGTGCTCTCCTACATCGAGATCGCCAAGTCCGAGGGCGCCGAGCTGCTGGCCGGTGGCAAGAAGCCCGACGATCCGGCGCTGGCGAAGGGGCTGTTCGTCGAGCCCGCCGTTTTCGGTGGCGTCACCAACGACATGCGGATCGCGCAGGAGGAGGTGTTCGGACCGGTCGTGGTGCTCATCCCCTTCCGGGACGAGGACCATGCCGTGCAAATCGCCAACGACACCCGCTTCGGCCTGGCCGCCGGCATCTGGACCCGTGACGTCGCCCGCGCCCACCGCTTGGCGCGACGCCTGCGTGCCGGCACCGTCTGGGTCAACAACTACCGCAAGACCAACTACGTAGCCCCGTTCGGTGGCTTCAAGGAGAGCGGCCTGGGCCGCGAGAACGGTGCAGACGCGATCAACGAGTACACCGAGGTCAAGACCGTCTGGATCGACCTGGGCAACCAGATCACCGATCCGTTCAACCCACGGGCCTGATCCCCGCGCGCCGCGACCTGCAGGCCCCACGGGGCCGCAGGCCGCGGCGCTGCTTCAGCCCCGCGGAGGTACGAACTGGCACGTCAGCCGGGCGGTGCAAACCCGCCGGCCGGTGCTGTCGGTGATCTCGACGGAGTAGGTGGCCGTCGTGCGGCCCTCGTGGAGGGCGGTGCAGACGCCGGTCACGTTCCCGGTGCGGGCTGAACGATGGTGAGTGGCGTTGAGGTCCACGCCGACCGGCACCAGGCCCGCCGGTGCGGCCAGATTCGCCAGGCAGGATCCGAGCGTCTCGGCGAACGCGGCCGACGCCCCGCCGTGGAGCAGGCCGAACGGCTGCCGGTTTCCGTCGATCGGCATGGTCGCGGTGAGGCGGCCGGGCTCCACCGCGACGAATTGGATGCCGAGCGCGGAGTTGAGCTCGCCGCGGCTCGCGTTGAGGCCGGCGAGCACGGCGGCCTGGTGTGCCGGGTGGCCGAGGTCGGGACGCTCCGCCGGAGGATCCAATTCCACCGGGGGCCACCTGGTCTGCACATCTTCGATCGACATGAATATCTAAGTTAGCTTAGTGCCGTAGTGCACAGTATCTGCACCCAGTAAATAATTGCACGCGGTGAAGGAAGCTCGTACAGTGAAGGCATGGCGGACACCGATGGCAGCCTGCGGGAGCGCAAGCGCCGGGAAACGTGGCAGGCGTTGCGTTCGGCGGCGATCACGTTGGTGTCCGAGCGCGGTCTCGACGGGGTGAGCGTTGACGAGATCGCCGCGGCGGCGAACGTCTCCAAGCGGACGCTGTTCAACTATTTCTCCAGCAAGGAGGACTTGATCTTCGGGCCGGACCCGGCGGAACCGGCCCGCCTCGCGGCGATCGCGGAGGCTCGGCCGGCGGACGAACCGATCTGGGATTCCCTCCGGGAGATTCTGCTCGGCTACGTGAACGGCTACCCGGCAAAGCTGGCCCTGCACAAGCGGTTACTCGCGGCCTCGCCCGGGCTGGCCGCGCACTACGGTTCGTCGACCGCCGTCGTGGAGTCGACGATCCGGCAGTGGGTGTCCACCCGGCTCTCCGGGGACGACGATCCGCTGCAGCCGGCCTTGCTGGTGGGCGCCGCTCTGACCGTGCTCCGCGCGGCGTTCGCCGTCTGGCAGCCCGACGAGGGCTTCGACCAGCTCGCGGCGCTGGTCCGGGACGGGTTCGATCGCGTCGGCGGTGGCCTCGGGGGACCCCCCAGCCGCTAGGCGGTGCGCAGCACATCCGGAAGTCAACTCGACCGAGAGTGGTGTTTTTCGCATGAGCAAAATCTGGTTCATCACCGGTACTTCCCGTGGCTTCGGCCGGGAGTTCGCCCTGGCCGCGTTGGAGCGCGGCGACCGGGTCGCCGCGACCGCACGTAGTACGTCGTCGCTGGACGACCTGGTGGCCAAATACGGCGACGCGGTGCTGCCGCTGGCGCTCGATGTGACCGACAAGGCCGCCGTGGAGGCCACGGTGGCAACGGCCCACGAGCGGTTCGGCCGATTCGACGTCGTCGTGAACAACGCCGGCTACGGGCTGTTCGGTGCGGTCGAGGAGCTGACCGAGGCCGACATCCGCGCGCAGATGGAGACCAACTTCTTCGGTGCGCTCTGGGTGAGCCAGGCTGTGCTGCCGTACCTGCGTGAGCAGGGCAGCGGGCACCTGGTGCAGATGTCCACGATCGGCGGGATCGGCGCCTTCCCGAACCTCGGGGGTTACCACGCATCGAAGTGGGCCCTGGAGGGCATCACCGAGGCGCTGGCGCAGGAGGTCGCCGGGTTCGGCGTGAAGGTGACGCTGGTCGAGCCGGGCAGCTTCGGCACCGACTGGGCCGGGTCCTCGGCGGCGTGGGCACCGGCGAAGCCCGCCTACCAGCCGCTGCGCGACGGGATGGCCGCCCGCAGCGGCAGCACCAAGGCAGGTGACCCGGCTGCAGCGGCCCAGGCGCTGCTCAAGGTGGTGGACGCCGACGAGCCGCCGTTGCGAGTCCTCTTCGGCGACATGCCGACGAAGCTCGTCAAGGGCCTCTACGCCAAGCGCCTGCAGACCTGGGCGGAGTGGGAGACGGTCTCGATCGAGGCCGACGGCGCGTGAGCCCGACGCCGGCCGGAGGCTTTCCTCCGGTCGGCGTCACCCGGCCGGGTCCGCGACCTCGACGTGCAGATCCCAGAGCGGCGCGTCGAGGATCGCCCGGCCCAGGTCGACGACCTCCGCGCCGGCGCGCCACACCGCGACGAGATCGTCGCTGGTGACCCCGCCCGCGAACGCCAGCACCACTGTGCCGCGCAGCCCGGCGGCGTCGAGTTCCCGGTGTGCGGCGGTCAGCGTCGCGAGGTCCCCGGTGTCGACCATGACGATGCCGACACCGGCCCGAGCCGCCCGGACGGCGTCGGCCGCCGATGTCACCTGCACCGCGGACGGGCCGTGGTCGAGTTTCGCGGCCCCTGCCGCCGCGGCCTCGACGCCGCCCAGCAGGCGCACGACGTTCTTGTCCACATAGACGAACTCGCCGTCGATCAGCCGCGGTGTGACACCGCCGGCGTCCAGACCGGCGCGGAGCAACGGCTTGAGCGGCGCCGGAAGCTTTTTCCAGCCGCCGCAGGCGATCCGCAGGCCGGTCGGGCACGACGACCGGAGCTCTCGGCAGCGCCGGGCGACCCCGCCCGCGTATCCCAGCGCACCGAGGACGTGGTCCTCGGCGGCGGCGAGTTCGCCGGCCGTGCCGACGATCTCGATCAGGGGCTCGCCGGCCTTGGCCGTCGCACCGTCGGCGACCATGATCCGCCACTCGCCGCGCCCGATTCCCGGATCGAGGTGACCCAGACCGGCGACCACCCCGGGTTCGGTAGGGCTGACCACGGCCCGGTGCCGCCCCGGGACGTCCTGCAGCAGCTCCTGGGTGAGCGCCCGGTAGGCGGACCGTGTCATGACCCGGCCATCCGGTCTCGCAGCCGTCCACGGAGACGTCCGGCGAGCGCCTCGGCCAGCTCCGCGTTGCCCCAGCCGTCCCGCAGGCCGGGGAGGATCGCGTCGAGGCCGGCGGCGACCTCGTCGTTCGGGCCGGGCAGGCAGACGATCCGGCTGCCCAGGCAGCTGCCGACCGCGACTCGGACGCCGTCGCGCAGGTGCCGTCCGTGTCCGGGCTCGACCCGGAACAGGTAGGGCGTCGCCGCGCCGGGGTCGAGGCGCAGGACGGCCTCCACCGTGCAGTCCTTCGCCTCGGCGCCGACGCCACCCGTGGTGACGACGAGCCCGTAGCCCCGCCCGGCGGCGGCGCGGATCGTGCCCGCGATCAGGTCGACGTCGTCGCGTATCGTGCCGCCGAACTCGCAGGCGTAGCCGGCCTCGGTCAGGCGGGTCGCTACCGTCTCCCGGTTGGTGTCGCGGATCTGAGCCGCGGCCACCTCGGCTCCGGTGGAGAAGATCAGCACTCGCCTGGCGATCCGGGCGTCCATGCCGGTGGCGAGCCGTTGCGCGGTCGCCAGCGCGTCCGCGACGCCGACGCCGTCCGCACCGTCGGCCGCGATCCACCCGAGCACGCCGTCGGCGCTGACCCGCGCGTGCTCGCCCAAGCGCACGCCGGGTGTCCCCGCGAGGTGCGCGAGCAGCGCGTTCTTCCGGTCGAGCAGCTGGTGCGGGTAGAGGCTGGGGCGCAGCACGTCGAACGTCAGGACCGCGTCGAGGTAGTCGGTGACCAGCACCTCCGCCGGGTCGAGACCGAGTACCTCGGCCACGGCACGCGCCAGGTCGGTGAGGTTCGCGCCGTCCAGGTGGACGTCGGTGACCCGCAGTTCCTTCTTGTCGAGCAGGTCGAACGGCGAACTCATGCCAGCATCAGCGGGTCGATGCCGCGCTGCTTGAGCCACTTGGGCAGCAGCTCCTCGTCCACCAGTCGGGCGGCCTCCGGCGCGAGCTCACGCAGGTGCGTCGCCATCGAAGGGCTGACGTTCAGCGATCCGTACGACCCGTCGAAGACGATGACCCGGTCGGTGCCGGCCCGCTCGACCGCCATCTCGACGGCCTGGAACAGGTTCTCGGCCACCAGTGCGTGATCCAGGAACATCGGGTTGGAGAAGTCGTGCCGCATCGCAGCTGCCATCTCCGGGTTCGCGATCACCAGCGGGTAGAGCATCGCCATGCTGGTGAAGTTCAGCCCGATCAGCGCCTGGTTCAGGACGACGCCCTTGAGGGACTTGCTGAACCCCGCGGCGACGGCTTTTTCCACCGCGACGTCGGCGTCCGGGCGGTCGAGGTCGAACCAGTCGACCGCGTTGTAGAAGAGGTGGCCGAAGATCATCCCGCCGGCGTGGATGTAATAGGGCCACTTCGCCCCGTCGATGACCGCGACGCAGTCCCCGACGGCGCGCAGCAGCGTCAGCATCTTGCCGTAGGACCGCAGGATGTTCGCGGTCATCCGGTTGCCGATCGCGTTCAGGTCGTTGTCGGCGTCCACGTCGAGGACGCCGTCGGGAGAGGTGACCAGCGTGGTGGTGAACGCGAGCTTCGACCGTACGAACTCGGAGTCGGCGATCGCCCGGCCGATGAAGTTCCCGCTGCGCGGGCCCATCGTGATGTGGAAGATCGAGCGGGTCTCCATCCGGGCGTACGACATCCCGAACGGCTTGGTGATCCGGTCGATCGCGCGGTGCACGTAGACCTCACGCGGGTCGTCGTAGTGGGCGTGGATGATCCAGTCGCCGTCGTAGACCTTGCGCAGACCGTAGAGCGTCCCCATCGCGGTCTCGATCGGGATGCCCTGGTCCATCGGGGTGACGCCGCGAACCCTGCCGTCGAAGCGTCGGTCGAGCTCGTAGTACTCGACCAGTTCGTCCGATTCCTTCGCGCCGAGCCAGGCGATGACGACGAGCCGGACGTTGCGGCAGCCGGTGCGGCGCTGGATCTCGTCTTTGACCGTGGTCAGCATCTCGACGTAGGCCTGGCCGCCGAGCATCCCGAACCCGTGCTCGGAGCAGAGCACGTTCACGGTGTGTGCCGGCAGGATCATGCTCATGTCGACGTGCGCGAGGGCGGCCTCGGCGGCCCGGCGGACGGCGGCGGTGTCGTCACCGCCGCGGTAGGGGGCGACCGGGATGTCGGGGAAGAGCTCCCGGGTCCTGATCGAAACCAGGCCGGGCAGATCGCGGCCACGGTCGGCCTGCGGCGGTGGCCCGTAGACCGTGGGCATGACCTCGGGAGGCTCCACCACCGGGTCGAACGGCAGCGTCTGGGTCATCGCTTCTCCTCCTGCTTAGCCCGTGCGGCGGCCTGCTCGCGGCGCAAGGCGAACAACGGATAGGCGTCGGCGGCGGCCTCGTCGATCTCCAGCAGGACCTGCGTGGAGTCGTACCGGCGCACCTTCGACCCGCTCTCGTCGAGCCGGTCGCCCAGGTGCGCGCGCAGCACCCGCTGCATCGGCACGCCGCAGTAGAGCAGGCAGCCGGACGCCGCGCCGGTGGCCAGCGCCAGCTCCTCGAACGTCGACGCGCCGCGCAGCACCGCCGCCGCCATCTCCCGGATCTTCGTCGAGCTGCAGAGGCAACCCATTTGACCGGGGTCGAGCCCGGCCTTCTCGCACAGCGCGTTCAGCTCGGTCGGGTCGACGGACCGTGCGCTGGTGCCCACCTTTCGGGGCTCGTCGCGCTCGACCGCGAGCATCGCGTCGTCCGGGCACACGTCGATACAGCGGAAGCAGGAGATGCAACTGTCGTTGTCGACCACGGCGAGCGCCTCCCGCCGTGGACCGACCATCGTGATCGCCGCGGTCGGACAGGCCCGTTCACACCGGTAACACCCGGTGCAGTTGTCCTCGATGACTTCGATCGCCTGTTTGACCAGCTTCATCGGCGCTCCGATCGGCGGAAGTCGGTTTGATGTAACGATTCCTTACATCGGGAGTCCGGCCAATGTAACGACCCTTTACATCGGTGGTCAAGGAATGCAGGATGGCGGGATGCCCACCACGTCGCCGGCCGTCTCCCGCCGGTACCACCACGGCGCGCTCGCGGCCGCCCTGCAGGAGGCCGTGGTCGCGCTGGTCAGCGAACGCGGCCTCGGAGCGGTGACGATGGCCGAGTGCGCACGGCGGGCCGGGGTGAGCCCCGGCGCTCCCTACCGGCACTACGCCGGGCTGCAAGACCTCCTGCTGGCCACCGCGGACGCCTGCACGGCCCGGTGGGACGCCCGGCGCGCGGTGCACCCGGTCGATCTGTCCGATCCGGAGCGGGCCCTGCGGAACCTGCACGATGACTTCTTCGCGTTCGCCCAGGACGAGCCGGGCGCGTTCATCCTGATCTTCGACGGTGGTCTGCAACGCGAGTCGGCGACGCTTGCGACCTGGAGCCGGGCGGCGTTCGAGCAATTCGTCGATCTCGTCGCGGCCCTCACCGGCACGACGAGGTCGGAGTGCAGGATCACCGCGCTCGGCATCATCGCGATCGTGTTCGGTCACGCGAAGATGTCGCTGGCCGGGTTCTCCGGGCTGACACTCCAGCGGGCTTCGCAGTTGTCGCGGGCCAACGTCGAGATGTTGCTGGCCGGCTTCACCACCGAGCGAGAGGGCCGACAGTGATCCGGCCGGTTGACGCCCTGGTCGCTGACTCCGGACCCACTGACGCCGGGCCGGAACTGCGGCTGGATCACCGTCGGCTGGCCCGCACCGGGATCGCCGAGGCCGTGTACGCGCCGGGCAAGACGCCGGCGCAGTGCGCGGCCGCGGTCAGCGGCCTGCTGGGCGACCCCGACGGCGGCCCGGTGCTGTTGACCCGGGCGAACGCCGAGCAGGCCGCGGCCGCGCTCGCCGCGAATCCCGGCGGTGTCCGGACCGACACCGGGCCGGACACCGCTTTGTTGGCCTGGCGCCCGGCAGCACCCCGCGGCCAGAACACGATCGTTCTCACCGCAGGCACCGCTGACCTTCCGGTCGCGTGCGAGGCACTGGCGACGCTGACCGCCTACGGCGTGCAGGCGACATTGCTCGCCGACGTCGGGGTCGCCGGCCTGCACCGAGTGCTCGCCGTCGTCGAGCCGCTGCGCGCCGCCGACGTGGTGCTGGTGGTCGCCGGGATGGAGGGGGCGCTGGCCAGCGTCGCCGCCGGTCTCACCACCGCGCCGATCCTGGCGATCCCGACCAGCGTCGGCTACGGCGCCGGTCTGGAGGGCGTCACCGCGCTGCTGGCCATGCACGCGTCCTGCAGCCCCGGCATCGCGGTGGTCGGCATCGACAACGGCTTCGGCGCCGCGTGCGCTGCCCTGCGTATCCTCAACCACTCAGGAGTGGCCCATGATCGACAGCGATCTCCGCGCGCGGCTGGCCACGCTGGACGCGGCCCTGCGTGAGCTCGGATCCGTGCTCGTGGCGTTCTCCGGCGGTGCGGACTCGGCGTTCCTGCTCGCCGCGGCGGTCCGAGCCCTCGGACCCGAGCGGGTGCTGGCCGCGACCGCGGTGAGCCCGTCCCTGCCGGCCGCCGAGCTGGCCGACGCAGGCCGGTTCGCCGCCGGCCTCGGCGTCGCGCATCGCACCCCGTCGACGAACGAGCTCGCGCGCCCCGGCTACGTCCAGAACGGCACCGACCGCTGCTTCCACTGCAAGGCCGAGCTCCTCGACGTCCTCACGCCGCTGGCCGATGCCGAGGGCTTCGCGTCGGTCGCGACCGGCACCAACGCTGACGACGCCCGCGATCCGTTCCGGCCGGGCATCCGCGCCGCCGCCGCACGGGGAGCGGTGACGCCGCTGCGTGATGCCGGTCTGACCAAGGCGCAGATCCGAGCGGCCTCCCGGGACTGGGGGCTGGTCACCGCGGACAAGCCGGCAGCGGCATGCCTGTCCAGCCGGATCGCCTACGGGCTGAGCGTGACCCCGCTGCGGCTGTCCCGGATCGAGCGCGCGGAAGCCGCGTTACGCAGCGCGCTGGCGGGCGCGGGCATCCCGGTGCGGAACCTGCGGGTGCGTGACCTCGGCGAGGTGGCCCGGGTCGAGGTGGACGCCGACCTGCTCCCCGCGGTGGCCGCCTCGGCCGGGTTGCTCGACGCGGTGACCGGCTTCGACACCGTGGAACTGGATCCCCGTGGCTTCCGCTCCGGGGCGCTCAACGAGCGGCAGACGGCACCGGCCCGATGAGCGAGACGCTGGGATGGCTGGACGCCAGCGGCGGGATCAGCGGCGACATGCTGCTCGGTGCCTGCCTGGATGCCGGCGTCGAGGCGGCCACGCTGCAGGCCGCGGTCGACGGGCTGCACCTGCCGGAACGGGTGACGCTGCGGACCGAGGAAGTCCGGCGCGCAGGTCTGCGTGCCGCGCGGGT
This sequence comes from Cryptosporangium aurantiacum, assembly GCF_900143005.1. Classification (NCBI taxonomy): domain Bacteria; kingdom Bacillati; phylum Actinomycetota; class Actinomycetes; order Cryptosporangiales; family Cryptosporangiaceae; genus Cryptosporangium; species Cryptosporangium aurantiacum. The sequence continues at coordinate 290,636 of NZ_FRCS01000003.1, read as the reverse complement.
CCACGTGGACGCGCCGCCCAGCACCGCCGCCCGCCGGCTCGGGGACATCCTCGGCCTGCTCGCCGACGCCGACCTCCACCCGGTCGTCCGCGGTCGGGCCGCCGACGTGTTCACCGCGCTCGGCGCTGCCGAGGCCCGCGTGCACGGCCGGCCGATCGAGACCGTCCACTTCCACGAGGTCGGTGCGCTGGACAGTCTCGCGGATATCGTCGGCGCGGTCGCCGGGCTGCACGCGCTCGGCATCGATCGGCTGATCTGCAGCCCGATCGCGGTGGGCAGCGGCCGGATGACCACCGCGCACGGTGACCTGCCCGTGCCGGGTCCGGCCGTGCTCGAGCTGCTCCGGGCGGCCGCGGCCCCGGCGACCTCCGGATCGGTCGAGGCCGAGCTGGCGACCCCCACCGGGGTGGCGGTCGCGACGACGCTGGCGTCCGGGTTCGGCGCTATGCCGGGGATGACGCCCGCCACCGTCGGGGTCGGCGCGGGGCGTCGCGATCCGGTCGGCCACCCCAACGTCACCCGCCTGGTCGTGGGTCGCGCGGCCGAGGCGTCCGGCGAGGCCACCGTCCTGGAATCGAACGTGGATGATCTCGACCCGCGGCTCTGGCCGCCGACGCTCGCCGCACTGCTCGCCGCCGGAGCATCCGACGCGTGGCTGACGCCGATCCTGATGAAGAAGGGCCGGCCGGCGCACACGGTCTCGGTGCTGTGCCGCCCGGATCATGTCGACGCCCTGCTGCGGGTGCTGTTCCGGCACACCAGCACGATCGGCGTCCGCAAGCGCACGGTCACCAAAGCGGCCCTCGATCGGACCGCGGGCAGGGTCGAGGTGGCCGGCCACCCGGTCCGGACGAAGATCGCGTCGCTCGACGGCGAGGTGCTCAACGTCTCGGTCGAGTACGAGGACGTGCTGACGGTCGCCGCGGCCACCGGCCTCCCGCCCAAGGTGGTGCTGGCCACGGCCGAAGCCCAATGCGCCGAGGTCTACGCGCGCTGAGGTCTACGCGGTGCGCCAGGAGTACTGCGGCTCGTAGCCGAGCACCCGGCGGGCCTTCTCGATGCTCTGCAGCGACTCGGTGCCGGTTAGCTCCCGCTTCCGTGGCACGTCCGGGAAGTAGCGGTCGGCCAGCTCGCTGCTCGGGATGCTCGACACGGTGTCCGCGTTGGCGATGAGGAACACGTCCAGGCCCGTGACGTCGAGGTCCAGCGCCCGCCGGACCGCCTGGGCGCCGTCGCGTGCGTCGATGTAGGACCAGAGGTTCCAGCGCCGTCCGGCCGGGTCTTCGTCGAAGCCGGGGAACTGGGCGTAGTCGGCGGGTTCCATCACGTTGGAGAAGCGCAGCCCGATCATCTTCAAATCGGGCGCCCAGCGACACAGCTGGGCGGCCATCGTCTCCTCCAGGGTCTTCACCAGGGAGTAGGTCGACTCCGGACGCGCCTCGTACTCCTCGTCCACCGGCAGGTAGGGCGGGGGAGTGGTGAACGGTAGGCCGAGCACGGTCTCGCTGGACGCCCAGACGATGTTCGTGACACCGGCGGCACGAGCAGCGGCGAAGACGTTGTAGCTGGCTGTCATGTTCGCATGGAACGTCGCGGCGTTCGTGCGCAGCCCGGGGGCGGGGAGCGCGGCGAGGTGCACGACCGCGTCGATGAAGCCGTACTTGGAGTCGACGCCGGTCAAGGAACCGACGGCGTCGCCGTAGTCGCCGAGGTCCACCTGGACGAACGGATGCGGGCTGCCGGGCAGCGGCACCCGGTCGAGGCTGACGACGCGGTGCCCGTGCTCGGCCAGCTCGTCCAGGACGGCCCGGCCCAGCTTGCCGCTGCCGCCGGTCACCGCGATGCGCTTCATGCGTGTTCTCCGCTCAGGTCAGCCATCGACGTCCCTCGCCGCTCAGCACCCGGCCGAACTCGAGGTCGGGGAAGTGAGCTCCGGTCCCCACCGTTCCCTCGGTCTCCAGCTCCCGCCAGAGCAGTTCGCGGGTGCGTGCGGCCAGCGCCGGGTCGACGTCCGCGATGGCGCCCCACTCGGCCTCCTCCAGCTGCACCGGACAGGTGATCGCGTCGCCTAGCAGGAGGGCCCGCGCCGTGCCCGACGAGATCACGACGACGAAGTGCCCCGGTGTGTGGCCCGGCGCGGCCAGACAGGAGACGCCGGGAGCGATCGGCGCGTCGCCGGAGAGCAGCTCCACGCGGTCGGCGTCCGCGAGCGCCCGCAGCCCTTCGTACAGGTGGGGGGAGAGCGCGGCGCGCCCGCCCGCCTTCTGCTCGACGAACAGCTCCCAGTCCGCGGCACCGGTGCTGAACACGGCGTTGCCGAACACCGGGGAGCGGTCCCGTTCGTCGATCACCCACCCGGTGTGGTCGGCGTGGAGGTGTGTGCAGACCACCCGATCGATGTCCCCGGGCGTGAGCCCGTTCGCCGTGAGCCGATCCAGCAGCCGACCGCCGTCGAAGTACGAGTTGTGCACGTCGCCGACACCGGCGTCGATCAGCACGGTCGTGTCGTTGGTCCGCAGCACGAACGCGCCGATGGGCAGCTGCATCGTCCCGTCGGGGCCGAGCAGGTCCTGGTGGGCGGCGAAGTCGGCCGTCGGGCCGAAGAACGCGGCCGGAGCGTGCAGCCACCCGTCGTTGAGCGGGAGGATCTCGACGTCGCCGACCCTCACCGGAAGCCCACGACCTCGTGCGGAACGTAGGGCTCCTCGAGTCGTTTCGTCTCCTCGTCGGTCAGATCCAGGCTCAGGGCCGCGACGGCGTCCTCGAGGTGGTGCGGTTTGGTCGCCCCGATGATCGGAGCGGTCACCGCCGCCTGCTGGGCGACCCACGCCAGCGCCACCTGCGCCCGGGGCGCGCCGCGTGCCTCCGCCACCTCCGCGACCCGATCCGCGACCGCCCGGTCGGCCTCCTCCGACCGGTAGAGCGTCCGGCCGAAACCGTCGTTCTCCGAGCGGGTCGTCGTCTCGCCCCAGTCGCGGGTCAGCCGGCCACGCGCCAGCGGGCTCCACGGGATCACGCCGATGCCCTGATCGGCGCAGAGCGGCAGCATCTCCCGTTCCTCTTCGCGGTTGATGAGGTTGTAGTGGTTCTGCATCGAGACGAACCGGGTCCAGCCGTGCAGGTCGGCGGTATAGAGGGCTTGGGCGAACTGCCAGGCCCACATCGACGAGGCGCCGAGGTACCGCGCCTTGCCCGCCTTGACGACGTCGTGCAGCGCTTCCAGCGTCTCGGCGAGCGGGGTGCGGGGGTCCCAGCGGTGGATCTGGTAGAGGTCGACGTAGTCGGTGCCGAGCCGGCGCAGGCTCGCGTCGATCTCGGTGAAGATCGCCTTGCGGGACAGGCCGCCTGCGTTCGGGCCCTTGCGCATCGGGCCGTGCACCTTCGTGGCGAGCACGACGTCCTCGCGGCGCATGAAGTCTTTGATCGCCCGGCCGAGGATCTCCTCGCTGTGGCCGTCGGAGTAGACGTTCGCGGTGTCGAAGAAGTTGATGCCGAGTTCCCAGGCCCGCTGCAGGAACGGGCGGGCGTCCGCCTCCGGCAGTGTCCAGGCGTGCGCTCCCCGGCCGGGATCGCCGTAGCTCATGCACCCCAGGCAGAGCCGCGAGACTCGCAAACCGGTGGTGCCCAACCGCACGTAGTCCACTGGTGCTCCTCGATCGCTAGCGAGACGCTCGGCCTGCAAGGTAGCTTACTTAGGTTGCGATGACGAGAGGCGCTGCCCGTGGCGCTGCCGGTCCGCGACCTGGATTCGGGTATCCGGCCGCGCGGTGCCCTCCGGCCCGGTGCGGAGAGGAAGCCCGTAGCCGTTGTCCTCCAGTTGGATGACGACGGAGTCGGGTCAGTCCCACGGCGAGGCATGCACGTCGCACTCCTGCGCGAGTTGCCGCCTCATCGTCGGGCAGCACGACATCCACTCGCGGGGAATCTGCTGATGAGCGAGTGTGTGGACGCCGCCGTCCGGCAGGGAAGTGGTGGTGTGGGCGCTCACCCACGCGCCGGGCCTCCGCGCTGGCCAGCCGCCGTCTACCGAGACGAAGCGAGCCGATGCGCCTGCGGTGGCATCGGCTCGCCGGCGTTCACGCTGTTCCGAGGATGAGGGCCGCGGCGCGTACCGACATGGCCATGAGTGGCGCGTTGAGGTTGCCGGCGACCATGACGGGCAGTGCGGAGGCATCCATTACTCGCAAACCGTCGACGCCTCGAACGCGGAGCCGTGCGTCGATCACGGCGGACTCCTCCGGACCCATCTTGCACGCGCCGTAGGCATGGAAGCTGGTGCCACCGTTGAGCAATCCGTGGCTCATGATCGAGTCGTCGTCCTGCACCGCCCAGCCCGGCTGTGTCTCCCCCTTGACCAGGTCCACCAGCGGATGCGCTGCGGCGATGTCCCGCATGCGCCGGAACATGGCGAGGTAGGTCGTCCGGTCGGCGTCGTTGAACGCGTAGTTGGTGGTGATCCGCGGGTTGTCGCGCGGATCCTTGGAGACGATGTGGATCCTGCCGGTGCTCGTCGGACGCAGCGGGTTGCCGATGATCGATGCGCCGGGCCGCTGTTCCAGCGTGAGGTCGAGGGGCTTGATTCCTTGGGTGAAGGGGGTGAGCAGGATCTGCGCGTCGACCCGCGGCTGGTCGGGGGTGGTCTTCAGGAAGCCGACGAGGTCGTAGGCCGGTGAGGCGACCGGTCCCTTGCGGGTGGCGAGATACTTCAGGCCGGAGAGAGCCTGGCCGGCTTTGCTACTGAGCCGGGCGTTGTAGCCGAGCTTGGGGTTGTTGAGCCTCAACTGCAGCGGGAAGTAGCGGTGCTCGATCATGTCCTCGCCCACCATGGGGCGGTCCAGCACGACGTCAATCCCGGCCCCGCGGAGCACCTCGGCGTTACCGATGCCGGAAAGTTCAAGGAGCTTGGGCGTCTCGAGAGTACCCAGGCAGAGGATGATCTCCTTGCCGGCCGCCACCCGCTCGACGGACGATCCGGTGGCAACCTCCACAGCCACGGCCCGGTCGCCTTCAATGACGACCCGGGTGACCAGAACGTCTGTACGGACGGTGAGGTTCGCGCGCCTCTCGGCGGGCTTCAGGAAGACTTTGCTGGCGCTCTGGCGCAGGCCGTTCTTGATATTCGCCGGCACGTAGCCGACGCGTTCGTCGTCGGTGGCATTCAGATCGTCGACGCGTTTGAGTCCGATGTTTCCCGCGGCCTCCAGCATGGCCTCGTTGACCGGGTCGCCGTTCTCCTGAACGCTGATGTGCAGCGGCCCACCGGCGCCGCGCACGTCGGAGGCGCCGAGCTGATGGTCTTCCAGGTCACGGTAGATCGGGAGGATCTCGTCCCAGCCCCAGCCCGGGTTTCCGGCCGCAGCGATCGAGTCCCAGTCCGGCTTCGTCCCACGGTTGTAAACCATGCCGTTGATGGCGCTCGAGCCGCCGAGCACCCGTCCCCGCGACCAGAGTTCGGTCTGCCCGAGTGGTCCGAACGGTTCGGTCTCATAGACCCACGAGTGCTTGGGATTCTCGATGGTGAAGGCGAACCCCTTGGGTATGTGGAAGACGGGGTTACGGTCGCGTTTGCCTGCTTCCAACAGCAGGACCCGGGCCGCCGGATCCTTACTGAGTTCGCTGGCCAGGACGCAGCCCGACGTGCCACCTCCCACGACGACGTAGTCGTACGAAGCCATTCGCGCCTTCCTTCCGGTTCCGATCGCGGACCGAGCTAGTGGCTGGACACTACTAAGGCATCTGTCAACATGGAAGGGGTGCGCCGCGCGGCGGTCACGCCCAGGCGGTCGATGAAGGCGTCGTCGTGCTCGATCAGCGTGGTGGCAGGAGCCGAGCGTTTCGGCGGACGCGGCCGACGCTCCGCAGTAGAGCAGGCCGAACGGTTGCCAGCCGCCGCCCACGGGCACGGTGCATTGGGTGGCCGAGGTCGGACGCTTTGCGAGACGCCGGGCCCGAAAGGTAGCTTACTTAGATCGCGATGACGAGAGGTGCTGCCCGTGGCGAAGACGGTCCGGATGCTCGCCGAGGTACTGCTCGACAAGTGCACCGGCTGCGGCCTGTGTCTCAACGTGTGTCCCACCGTGGCGCTGACCCTGCGGGGCCGTACCCCGGACGATCCCGTGGGCCCCGGCACGCGCAAGGTCGCCGAGTTGGCCGAGCCCGACTGCTACAACGCGCAGAACTGCGTCGAGATCTGCCCCGAGGACGCGCTCGCAATGCACCCGCTGCCCGAGCCGTTCCGTGTCACCACCCCGATCGACGACGACGCCCGGGACGCGATCGGCGCGCTGTGCCGGGAAGCCGGAGTGCACCCGAAACAGCCGATCTGTTTCTGCGCGGAGACGCGGGCCGCGGAGATCGCCGCTGCGATCCTCCGGGGCGCGGATTCCCCCGAGGACGTCTCACTGGCCACCGGCGCGCGTACCGGCTGCACCGAACTCTGCCAGCAGCCGATCCTGCGGCTGCTCGCCGCGGCCGGTCACGGCGACGCGCCGAAGAACCCACCGCGCGGCTTCCAGTGGTACGGCATCGCGGCTGGCTCGGCCGACCTGGTGGACGACACCGGCCACGTCGCTCCCGAGTACGCGCGGGCCTACCCGATGTACCCGCTCGACCGCGACGTGCAGGCGCTGCGCGGAAACTTCGAGGAGGCCTGATGCTCACCCTGCCCGCGCCGCCCCTGCACACCACCTGGAAGGGGAGCGACCCGGCCGCCGCGGTCGCCATGCGCGCCGCCGAACTGCCGGGCATCGTGGCGCTGCCAGTCCGCGACCTGGATCCGGGCATCCGGCCGCCACTGTGGGCGCTCGACGAGGCCTGGGGCCAGACCGACGTCGAAGCCGTCCGGGAACGTACCCGTGCGCGGCTGCGCAGGCTTGACCTGTCCCGGATCGGGGCGGGGGAAACGGTCAACCTGCTGGCCAACCCGCACGGCTTCGCGCTCTGCGGTCCGGCGTACGTCGTGCTGCTGGAAGAGACCCAGAAGTACGTCACCGACCGCACCGGCGCGCGGGTGCGCGTCCGGATCGCCGAGTCGATGGGCCACATCGAGAACCCGGACTGGGTGAAGATCTACGACCTGGACGCCCGGCTGGGCCCGGTCAAGGAAGTCCCCCAAATCGACCGGGGCATCGAGGTCGAGACCCGGATCGGGAAGTTCTGGCTTTCCCGGCCGCTGTTCGCCGCCGACCACTTCATCCACACCCACGTCACCGAGATGCGTGAGGGCTATCTGCACCGGATGCTCGACCGGCTGCACAAGCCGTTCGGCATGGGCTACACCCGCATCGAGACCCGCTCGGCCTATCACTTCGGCTACGGGCCCCGGACCGGCCAGATTGTCAGCCGCGCGGTGTTCGAGAGCGATTTCGTGCAGAGCAAGTACGTCGGGACGATCGTCCTCGACACCAGCCCCGAGGGCGTCGTCGACGTCGACGCGGACAACGACCTGGACGTGCTCAACCGCCGGGTCAGCGCGAACATCCTGCGGACGTACGGGCCGCTGATGCGTCTGCTCGGCGAGATCGACGAGATGGTCGTGCTCTTCGACGGCCCGGGGTGCTTCGTCTACGCCTATGCGGCCGGGATGCCGTTCGACAACCTGCTCTACGCCGCCGTCGACTTCCTCGACCTGGACAACCTGGCGCTGCTTTCGGCGTTCACGTCGAAGCTGCCCACTAACCCCGGCCTCTTCCTGAGCGTCAACCCGGGGATCAAGGGCATTGTCGTCAACTACATGCCCGGTGGCGTGCCGTTCACTTCCACCGTGCGCAACATTTTGACCGTTCTTGTCGACGGACCGGCCGCCGGTTGGCTGATCAACGATCCGTCCAACGCCGAGCTGGCCGACGTCGTGGAGGTCGCCCCGGCGCTCCCCGAGGCATTGGCGCGGGTCCAGGCTGAGGCGGGCACCGATCAGGTGATCGTCTACGACTCGCTGCCCGGGGCGTTCCACGTGTCCGAGAGCCTGGCGGGCTTCCTGCGCGATCGGGCCCCGGCCGTGGTGGCCGACGTCGAGAGCCGCCTGCTGCCGAAGTGGCTCGAGCAGCGAGACCTGCATGCCTGAGATCGAACTGCTCGACAAGACCGAGCTGTGGGTGGTCGGCGTGGAGCTCCGCAGCGTGAGCATGCCGGATCTGGCCGCCGCGGCTGCTACTGCACTGAGCTTGCCGCGCGACCGGGTCCTGGTGACCGACGTGCGCGACGACCGGGTGGTCTTCGACGTCCTCCAGCCGAGGATAGAGCTGTCCGCGCTGGCCGGCCGCGAGGCCGCGTTGCTGGCCGCACTGTCCGCGGTGGCCGGGGTGGTCTTGGCCGACGACGTGCGGGTGCACTCTCTGGGCGTGCTCGGTGTCATCGGGACGCCACCGGAGCAAGTGCCGGACGTCCTCGCGGAGGCGAGCCGGATCGCCGACGGCGTGCGTGCCTACGTCGGGACGCGGGTCGCGGTGGTCTCGACCGGCGGTGAGGTCGCGGACGGCCGGGTGCGTGACACAAACCTGGAGGCCGCCCGAGCCGCGTTCGGCCCGGCCGGTTATGAGGTCGTGTTCGGTGGCGTCCTGCCCGACGACGAGGTCACGATCGCCGGACGCGTCGCGCGTCTGGTCTCCGACGGGTTCGGGGTGGTGCTGACCACAGGCGGGGTCGGCGCCGAGGACAAGGACCGCACGATCGAGGCGTTGCAGCTGCTCGACCTTGAGTTGTCCACCGCGGTGCTCGCCAGCTACCGGTCCGGGCACGGGCGGCACGTCAAGGACAGCGTCCGAGTGGGCGTCGGGCGGATCGACTGGGCCACGGTTGTCGCGCTGCCGGGACCGACGGACGAAGTCGCCCGAGCGCTACCGGTCGTGGTCTCAGGCCTGGCCGAGCGAGTCTCGGCGGCAGAACTGGCAGAGCGGATCGCTGCCGTTCTTCGTGCTCCGCTGCGGCAGGCGCGGCCACTGACGCTGCGTCCGGCCGCACGATCAAACCCGTCCTCGCCTTCAGTTGAGCAGAGATCACGATGACCACTGTGGAACGCACCGGCGCGACTGCCGGAGGGGTGACGCGCAACGACATGGCGCTGCACTTCGGTATCGAGGGCGCGCCGTTCGGCGCGTCGGCCAGAGCGGTATCGGCGCGTACCACGGCCGAACCGGCTTCGACGCGCTTAGCCACCAGCGCACGGTCACCGGCAGTGAGCCGAGCGGCATCGCGCCGCGTGCGATGCCGCCGTACACGTCCGACGCCCTCGATGGGTTGCGTCAGAAGGTCGCTAGCCAACCTGCTGCACGGGGTGATCTCATCGCGGCGTCCGGCCTCCGGAGTCGGCACGACGGACTTCCGTGACCGGCTCTTCAGGACGCACATCGCGGCGTCGCGGTGGCGAGCAGGCCGTCCGCAGTGGCGGCCTCGCCGTCGTGCCGCACGGCGCTGCCGACGATCCGCTGCGAGCCGTCCTGCTGGCCCGCTCCGCCGAAGCGGTGCTGCTGTCGGCATTCGAAGTGTGGCGGCCGGAGGACGAGCCGGCCCTTTTCGCGCGTCTGTCGCGCGGGGATTCGACGAGCTAGCCCCGTCGCGGGCCGCTTAGGTGCCGCGGTTGAGGCGGACCATCGCGCGGAAGAGCGAGGCCTTCGTCGGTGGCTCCGGTAGCGGCGCGGTGTTCTCCGCCGCGAAGGACTGGATGAAGTAGGCCAGAGTGCGACGCCAGGCGTCCGGGGCGGCGTCGCCGGTCGCAGCGATCACCCCGGCGTTGGCCATCAGGAGCAGCACCAGGTCTTCGGAGACGAAATCCTCGCGGAGTCTCCCGCCGGCCTTGGCGCGGGTGATCAGTTCGGCGAAACCGTCGTACGCCTCGACGCGCTTGGCCTCCAACACCTTGGCCGCCGGAAACGTGAGCGTGAGCAGCTCGGCGAAGCCCCGGTCGATTGCCTGCATCGCGCACACCGTCTCGAGGTAGCCGCAGAAACCGCGCCAGGGATCGGGGTCGGCGAGCGCGGTGGTGACGGCGTCGGCGTAGTCGGCCAGCTTGGCTTCGAACGCGCCGGCGATCAGGTCGGCGCGGGTGGGGAAGCGGCGGTAGAGGGTGGCGATGCCCACGCCGGCGCGCTGGGCGACGTCCTCCAGCGGTGCGTTGATTCCGCGTTCGGCGAAGAGTTCTCGGGCGGCCGCGACGATCCGTTCCCGGTTGCGTGCGGCGTCGGCGCGCAAGGCGGGCTCGGCGGCGTCGGCGGTGCTCATGAGAGCCAGCATACAAGCGGAGGTTGGCCTCCAGTTCGAGTGCTACGCTCGGCAAGGAAGTGGAGGAAAGCCTTCGCTTAAACACCGAGAGGATCAGGCATGCGCGCTCTTGCCGTCGATGCCGTACCGGCGAGCCCGGTGCTGACCGACGTTCCCGCCCCGCAGGCCGAGGCCGGCGAGTTGCTGGTCAAGGTGGCTGCCACCTCGATCAACGGCTTCGACGCCGCGACCGCCGCCGGTTATGTGCAGGGAATGATGGAGCACCGTTTCCCGCTGGTGACCGGCAAGGACTTCGCCGGTGTGGTGGAGAGTGACGCTGAGGGCTTCGCCGTCGGTGACCAGGTGTTCGGCGTCGTCACGAAGACGTTCCTCGGGACCGGCTCGCACGGCGAGTACGTGACGGTGCCGGTCGCGGTCGGTGTGACCCGGGTGCCGGAGGGTCTGAGCCTGGCCGACGCCGGTGCGCTGGGCCTGGCCGGTACGGCGGCGATCGACGCGCTGGACGCGGTGGCGCTGAAGCCGGGGGAGACCGTGCTGATCGCCGGTGCGACCGGCGGTGTCGGCGCGATCGCGCTGCAGTACGCGGTGGCCGCCGGTGCGCAGGTCATCGCGACCGCCCGCCCGGGTGCGGAGGCCGACTTCGTCCGCGGCCTCGGCGGTGAGGCCGTGCAGATCATCGACTACACCGCAGACCTGGCAGCACAGGTCACCGCTCCGGTCGACGTGGTGCTGCATCTGGCTGGTGACGGTGCCGCGCTGGCCGGGCTGGTCGCTCGAGGCGGCCGACTCGCCTCGACGCTGGGCTTCGTGCCGGAGGGGGAGATCACCGGCACCGCCGTCATGGCGACGCCGACCCGGGCGACGCTCGACCGGCTGGCGGCCGACGCCGCCGCAGGCCGTCTGCGCGTGCCGGTCACCCGCCGGTACGCCTTCGACGACGCGGCGACCGCGTTCGCCGACTTCGGCGCCGGCGCGCTCGGCAAGCTCGCGATCGACGTCGCCTGATGCCCACGATCGCCATCGTGGGTGCCGGACCGGGCCTCGGCCTGGCCATCGCCCAGGTCTTCGGCCGTCAGGGCTTCGGAGTCGCGCTGCTCTCACGCAGTCAGGAGAAGCTCGACGGTCTGGTCGCCCAGCTGGGTGAAGCCGGGATCGAAGCCGCCGGTTTTGCCGCCGACGTCCTGGACCGGCCGTCCCTGACCGCCGCGCTCGCTGCCGCGACGGAGCGGTTCGGTTCGATCGACGTCCTGGAGTACTCGCCTGCGCCGCACACCGCGTCGCCGACGCTGGCCATGGCCGACGTGCTGGACGTGACGCCGGAGAACCTGCAACCGCAGCTGGACTACTACCTGTACGGGGCGGTGACCGCGGCCAACGCGGTGCTGCCGGCGATGCTCGCTGCGGGCGCCGGGACGCTGCTGTTCACCACCGGCGCCGGCTCGGTGACGCCGCTCGCGATGATGGGCAACGTCAACGCCGCGGCGGCCGCCCTGCGGAACTGGGTGCTCAACCTGCACGGCGCGCTCGCCGACAAAGGGATCTACGCCGCGCACGTGCCGATCAACGCGTGGATCGGCTCGGGCGCACCCAGTACCGACGCCGCCACGATCGCGCAGACGTACTGGGACCTCTACACCGCACGGCAGGAAGCCGAGCACCTCTACACGGCCTGACCGCCGCTCCGGCCCGGCCCTGCGGCCGGGCCGGAGGAGAAAGACGTGAGATGGAATTCGGAATCCTGTCGCTGAGCGACATCCAGGCCGACCAGGCCACCGGCCGGCCCGTGCCGACAGGCCCTCGGCTGGATGAGATCGTCGGCTACGCGGAGCTCGCCGACCGCCTCGGCCTCGACCTGTTCGCGCTGGGGGAGCACCACGGTCTGGACTTCGCCGTCTCCTCACCGGCCGTCGTCCTGGCCGCGATCGCCGCGAGGACCCAGAACATCCGGCTGACCAGCGCGGTGACCGTGCTCAGCGTCCTGGATCCGGTCCGAGTCTACGAGGACTTCGCCACGCTGGACCTGCTCAGCCACGGCCGCGCGGAGATCATCGCCGGGCGCAGCGCATTCACCGAGCCGTTCGGGCTGTTCGGGGTCGACCTGGACGCCTACGACGCGATCTATGCCGAGAAACTGACGCTGCTGCTCCAGCTGCGCGAGCAGGACCGGGTGACCTGGTCCGGTCACTTCCGCCCGCCGCTGGACGACGCGGCGATCGCACCCCGGGCGCAGCAGCGTCCGCTGCCGGTGTGGGCAGGCGTCGGTGGCTCGCCGCAGAGCGCCGCCCGCGCGGGTCTGCTCGGGCTGCCGATGGTGCTCGGATACATCGGCGGGCCGCTGTCGCATCCCCAGCAGGCCGTCGAGATCTACCGCGCCGCAGGCGAACGGGCCGGACATCCGGAGAAGCTAAGCGTCGGCATCTCCACGCACTTCTTCGCCGCCGCGAGCGAGGAGGCTGCCGCAGGTGTGTTCCCGTACTACCGCGAGTACCTGCGGCCCAAGACACCGGGCGGGCGCGGCTTCCACGTCGATCGGCCACGATTCACCGAGGGCACCCGGCGCGGCAACGCTCTCATGATCGGGACCGTCGAGCAGCTGATCGAGAAGATCCTGGACGCCGTGGAGGCGCTCGGACTCGACCGCTTCTACGGGCAAGTCGATTGGGGAGGCCTACCGGGCGAGCTGGTGGAGGAGTCGATCACCCGGTACGCCACCGAGATCGTGCCGGCGGTTCGGGCAGCCCATCCGGCAGACCGAATATCGGATTCCGCCTGACGAATAGTGTGAGCCGCGGTATCCGCTGCGTGGATAAGGTGGCGCGATGCATCCGAGCGTCGACTTGAATCTGCTGCGCACGCTCCAGGCGCTATTGCAGGAGCGCAGCGTGACGCGGGCCGCTCAGCGCCTCCGGTTGAGCCAGCCCGCCACCAGCGCCGCACTGGGTCGGCTGCGGCGCCACTTCAACGACGAGCTCCTGACCAGGGTGGGCAACGCGTACCGTCTCACGCCCCTGGCCACGGAGCTCCTGCAACGGACCGCTACGGCGATCGCCGCGACGGACCGGGTGTTCTCGTTGCAGCCGGAATTCGACCCGCGCTCGGCCGACCGTAGGTTCACGTTGGTGCTCTCCGACTATGCGACGAGCATCCTGGGCTCGTCGCTCTCCCGTCTGCTCGACGCGGAAGGACCGCATATTCGGCTGGATCTGCGGCACGTCTCCACAGCGCTGGTCGATGCGGCGCCCGAAGCGTTGCGGGACATCGACGGCGTGGTCCTCCCGCACGGATTCCTGACCGACCTACCGTTCCTCGACCTCGTCGAGGATGAGTGGGTGTGTCTGATATCGGCCGACCATCCGGGTAACCCGTCGACGCTGAGCCTTGAACAGCTAGGTCGGCTGCCCTGGGTGCTGACCTTCCATGAACGTACGGCGTTCACGACCGCGGCCCGCGAGCTGCGGATGCACGGCGTCGAGCCCGAGGTCCGCATGGTCACTGAGAGCTACGCCAGCTTGCCGGACCTGATCGCCGGAACGTCACGGGTCGCTTTGGTGCAGCGTCGACTCACCGCCGCGTTGACCTCGTCGGGCCGCGTACGGGTCCTTCCATGCCCGTTTCCGGCCGCGCCGCTCAAGCTCGCGCTGTGGTGGCACCCGATCCATACTGCGGATCCCGGCCATCGATGGTTCCGTCACTTTATGACCGAGGCGGCCTGCTTCGGTGCGTGAGCTGCGGGTTTCGCATTCCGCTGTCGGAAGCGAGCCAGGCCACTCACGAGGAGTACGACGGCCACGAGGGACGCCGCCAGCGGCCCCCAGAGCCGCATGATGCCGATCACCCGCAGCTGAGTGCCGAGTTCGGCGGACGGCGATCTGAGGTAGAGGTTGATCGGAATCACGGACAACTGCGCCGAGATCCAGAACCGGACCGAAATGGCGAGCACTAATAGGAATCATCCCGCGGCGACGAGGGCCAAGGAGATGCCACGTTTCATTGCGACTCCTGTAGTGGATCGGTGGCGAATCGCACCGGCGATGATGTGAACCCGCTGCACGTCGGCGGCACTAAATGTGCAGGTCACGGGGGTGGAGTGGAAATTGCCGATCCGTCTGTCCGTTATTCGCCCGGTCGATAACCCGGCCGGGCCTGGGCCTATTTGCCGCGGAACTGACCTGCATCCGCGATGGCGATGAACCAAACGGTTTCGGTGCGTCGACCCACCTCTAGGCTCCCGAGTCGAAACTCACGCCGATCGCCAGCTCGGAGGTATTCCGACCGTGCCCGTTGAATCGCTTCCCACGCCGCCCGGATACGTTTCGGGTGCATGGGCTATAGACCCGGTCCATTCGAGTGTCGGGTTCATCGTCCGGCATTTGATGGTCAGTAAGCTACGCGGCCAATTCGGTAGCTTCTCGGCTACTCTCACCACCGCCGAAGACATCCGGGACTGCGCGGTGACCGCCGAGGTGGACCTCGCCTCGTTCGACACCGGCCACGAATTTCGCGACCACCACATCCGCTCGGCGGAATTCCTGGAGATCGATAGGCACCCGACGATGACGTACCGCTCGACGGGCTTGCGATTCGACGGAACGGGCTACGTGCTCGATGGCGAACTCACCCTCAAGGGTGTGACCCTTCCCGTTTCCCTCAGCCTGGAGGTGAACGGATTCGGTCCGGACGCGCATGCAGGTACCCGGGCCGGATTCAGCGCGACCGGCGAGATCAATCGGTACGAATTCGGCGTCTCTGGCAACAAGATGCTGGACGGAGGCGTCGTGATGATCGGGGAGAAAGTCCAGATTCAGATCGAGATCGAAGCCGTGCTGCAGGCCGGGTGAGCCCGTGGCCGGCCACGCTATCCGACCCGCTCGCCGCCCGGGCGCGGTGCAATTGACACTGCTGTTGGTGATGACGCATTCGCCGCTTCTCCTGATCTGGGCCGCGGTCTCGAGCATCTACCAGATCGGCGGGGTGGTGGCCACGCCGTTGGTCCTCCTCCTCGCCGGGGCACTGTTGTTCGTGTTCTCGATCGGCTACGGGGGCATCGCCCGCCGGGTCCGCTATCAGGGCGGGTTCTACGCCTTCGTCCGACGTGGTCTGGGTGGGCCGGCGGCGCTGGTCGTCGCGACCGTCGCCATGGCGGCATATCTCCTGCAACTCGCCGTCCTGCAGGTCTACTTCGCGACCGCGCTCAGCGCGCTGGTCGACATGACCTTCGAGGTCCAGGCGCCGGGTGCGATAGGTGTCGCGATCGTGGTTTGTTGCGCCCTGGGCCTGGGACTGCTGCGGTTCGGCACGATGATGCGGTTCCTCCTCGGGCTGGCGGCACTCCAGGTGGTCGCACTTCTCTGGCTCACCTTTACCGCGCTCAGCCGACCCGCCGACGGTGCGCTGTCCGGAGCTGGTCTGAACCCGTCCTGGTTGTTGACCGGGTCCTTCGGGCTCGCTCTCTGCATGGCGCTCACGGCCTTCGTGGGTTCGGAAACGGGAGCCTTCTACGCCGGAGAAGTGGATCGTCCGGAGCGGACGATTCCGCTGGCGACCTCGCTCGGCTACGTCGTCACGACCGGCGTGCTGGTCGTGAGTGCCTGGGCGTTGAGTGTGGCAGCCGGTCCGGAATCGATCGTCTACCTGGCGAGGAGCTTTGCCGACCCCCGGATCACCGAGGCCGTACCGCTCGCCGTGCCGGTCATCGGCGGGTTGGTCGACGCCAACCAGCTGGAGGGAGCGATGCGGTCGCTGCTGGTCGTCCTCGTCCTGGGGACACTCGCCAGCGTCAGTGCGCTGAACGGCGGGGCGTCGCGTCTCCTGTCGGCAATCGCCGACAACGGTCACCTACCGCACCGGTTCGCCGGCCGGAACGGCGTACCGACCGTGGCGCGTCTGGTGGGCCCGCTCGTGGGTGGCGTCATAGCCCTGGCCGTGGTGGCGCGCGATGACCGCGGAATCACCCTCGTTCTCGCAGTGACGGCGGGTGTGTGCATGCTGGCGGTTCTGGCCACCACATCGCTGGCAACGACGAACTGGTTCCTCCGCCGCGACGACGAGGAGACCGGGTTTTTCGGCTGGGAAGGTCACGTCACCGCGGCCGGTGTGACCGCCGTGGCCATGACCTGCGTACTCCTCTTCGCGAGTTCTCGACTACCGGGCGCCCTGTCGCCGTACAGCCGAACGCTCCCCACCTGGTTCCCGTTCGCCTACCTGATCGCGACGGCGCTGGGTGGCCTGCTCTGGGGGATGACCGTCCGCCATCGGAAATATTCGTCGGACGGATAAGCGGCATCCGGAGAATCGACTTCCCGAATAGCCGTGCGCATCCGAGAGTTGGCGTGTTCCCAGTTCGAGAGGAGGGACCGCGTGGCGCGCGTCGTCGAGGTCCTCTGCGTTCCGCACGATCCGACCCTGCCCGGGTCGGCCCGCGCGGGCGAGGCGGCACCGCCGCCGTTGCGGCAGGTGATCGGCCACTTCACGGAGTTGCGCGCACGGCTGGCCGCGGCCCGGCCCGACGTGTTACTGGTCGTCGCGGGGGATCACCTCAGCCAGTGGTTCCTGGACAACATGCCGACGTTTCTGATCGGGAAGGCCCCGCGAGTGGCCGGGCCGTTCCCGCACGAACGCGAGCTGTTCGGCGTGGACGCGTACGACACCGCCGCAGACGGTGAGCTGGCCCGCTACCTGCTGCGGCAAGGGCTCACCCGGTCGGTGGACTTCGGATACTCCGACGACTTCACCGTCGACCACGGCTTCACCGTTCCGCTCGGCTTTCTCCGTCCCGAGCAGGACCTGCCGGTCGTCCCGCTGTTCACCAACGTCATGGCCCCGCCACTGGCCACCGCAGGCCGCTTCTTCGACCTCGGTCGCATCGTCGCGGAGCTGATCGACGCCTACCCGGAGGACATCCGGGTCGCGGTGATCGCCAGCGGGCATCTGTCCAACGCGATCGGCGGACCGGCGATGGCACGCTTCCGCGTCGAGCCGGAGACCGAGTGGGACCGGCGCACCTGGCGGCTGTTCACCGAGGGCAAGGCCGAGGAACTCCTCGAGGACTGCACCTATGAGCGGATGATCGAGGCGGGCACCGGCACCCCGGGCTTTCTCGACTACGTGTTCGCGCTGGGCCTGGTCGGCGGCCGAAGTCCCGACTGGTCCTCGATGGTGGCCAGCGAGTTCGGACCGGCCTGCGGGTTCGCCGAGTGGGTGCTCCGGTGAGCGGCGAGCGGTATGCCCTCAACCGCGTCCTGTGGGAGGTCTGCCGCGGCGGAGAGGCGCTTGAGCGGTTCAGGGCAACGCCACCGGCGTACCTGGCCGGCCGAGCGCTGTCCCCGTCGCTCCGTGAGGCCCTGATCGCGGTCGACATCCGCACGCTATTCCTCGCGGGAGCGCATCCGTTCCTTCTCTACAACTTCGCGCTCCGCCTGGAGGGCGGCTTCAGCCTGCCGTTCGTCGGGCGCTACCTCGCGCAGCTCGAGGGCCTGCAGACCAGCGACCTCGTCACCTGACCCGACGTTCCGAACTCGACGCAGAGAAAGAGGACGACATGAGAGTCCTGATCGTGGGGGCGGGCATCGCGGGGTTGAGCCTCGGGATCGCCCTCCGCCGGATCGGAGCGGACGCCGACCTTGTCGACGTCACCGAGGACACCGAAGGTGCGTCGATCGGGCTGACCGGGCGCGCGGTCGACGTCCTGGCCGAAATCGGGGTGCTGGACGCGTGTGCGGCGGCGGGGCGGGTGCTCGGCCCTGGGCGCAGTGTGTTCGACGAGCTGCGCGACGAGCATGGCACTCGGCTACCGATCCCCGGCCCGCCGGGGCCGCCGCGTCCGCCCGCGCCACCGAGCGGATTGCCGAGCGCCATCACGATCTACCGTCCGGAACTCGCCCGGATCCTGCGCGCGGCCGCGGACGACGCCGGCGCGTCGCGTCGCGTCGGCCCCACCGTCGAGACTTTGCGGCAGGACGCCGACGGCGTCGACGTGACGTTCACCGACGGCACGACCGGGTGGTACGACCTCGTTGTCGGCGCGGACGGAATCCGTTCGACCGTGCGCCGGCTGATTTACGGTGACCTGATCCAACCGATCTACACCGGACACATGAGCCTGCGCTGGATCCTGCACGACGGGCCGGAAGGCGAGCCCGGCTTCTACACGCGCACCGGCGGGATGGTCGCGATCGCGCCCCTTCCCAGCAACGTCACGTACCTCGCCACCGGCCTGGACATGCCGAACGAGAGGGTCGATCCGGCCACCGCCCGGCAGCTCCTGCGGGACGTGCTGGCGCCCTACCCCGCACCGTACCTACAGGCGCTGCGTACCGCGATCACCGAGGACCAGACCGTCCTGGCCCGGCCGTTCGAGTGGCTGCTGGTCCCTGAGCCGTGGCACCGCGGCCGCGTCACCGTGATCGGCGATGCCGCGCATGCGACCACCGCGCTGCTGTCCTCGGGCGGGGGTATGGCCCTGGAGGACGCCGTCGTACTCGCCCAGGAACTCGCCGCCACGCCGACTCCGGAAAAGGCCCTCGACGCGTTCATGGCCCGCCGCATCGACCGCGTCCGGACGGTGGTCGAGGTCAGCGTCGAACTGCTGGAGATGCAGAAGTCGAATGCCGACCAGCGCGCGATCGGAGCCGTCCGCGGCCGCGCCCTCGGCGCGCTCTCCGCGCCCTACTGAGGGGACACCATGACCATGACAGGGCTCCTGCCAGACACGTTCGGCATCTCTACCCTCGACGAGGGTGGCCGTCGCTTCGCCGCGCTCGTCCGCCCCGACGGTGACGTCGTCGACGTGTCCGAGCACTTCAGGGACACGCACGCGATTCTCGACGCCTGGCCCGGCAGCTTCGAGACGCTCCGTCAGCTGGCGCGGACACCGGCCACCCACCGATTCGAGCGCGTCCGGGCGCTGCCGCCGCTGGCCCACCCCAACCTGCTCTGCGCCGGAGCCAACAACAAGCAGCACGTCGCCGAGATGCTTACCAAGAACGACTTCAACCAGCACAATCGTCGGCCGGGCGAGACCGACGCGCAGTTCTTCGCGCGCAACTACGCGATGATGGAGAAGCGCGCGGAGGAGGGCACGCCTTTCCTCTGGGCCGGGCTCCATTCCTCGCTGGCCGGCGCGGACGACGACGTCGTGCTCTCGGCCGTCGGCGCCCAGCACGACTGGGAACTCGAGGTCGCTGCGGTGCTCGGGGGCACCGCGCGCAATGCCTCGCCGACGCGCGCGGCCGAGCTGATCGCCGGCTACGTCATGGTCAACGACCTCGGCACCGTCGACCTGTTCCGGCGCACCGACATCCCCTGGGGCTACGACTGGATCGCCAAGCACCAGCCCGGGTTCAAACCGGCCGGGCCCTTCATCGTCCCGGCGCCGTTCGTCGACCTGTCGACGACCCGGATCACGCTCCGGCTCAACGGCCGCACCATGCAGGACTGGCCGGCCGACGACATGGTGTTCGACTTCCCGCACCTGATCGCCTACGCCTCCGAACGGGTCCGGTTGCAGGCAGGCGATCTGCTGCTGGCCGGTTCCCCGCCAGGAAACGGGCGCCAGCACGGACAATTCCTCACCGACGGCGACCTGATCGAGAGCGAGATCACCGGCCTCGGACGCCAGCGCAACCGGTGCGTCCGGGAGAGCGCCGACGTCCCGCCCCCGTACTACGGTGCATGGACGAATGCGCCGACGGTCACCTAGCCAGCCCGGGTCCGGTCGACGCTCGACCAGGCCCCGGTCGACCAGGGCGCCGACGAACCGGCTGATCGTGGAGGCGTCCAGCGTGCAAGCGGTCGCCGGACCCTTGCCGCGGCAGAGGGCGCCCGGCGGGTGCGGCCGATGGCGGTCAGGACTCCGATTGCGCCGAGCCACACCGTCCTCTGATCGTGCCGACGGGTGCGAGTGGTCTCCCGCTGCAGGCACGGACTTCTTTACTTTGCGGGGGTTGGGCGGGGTCTATCACGCTGTCGGCCTTGGTCCGAGTAGCCGTAGCAGGAGGTCGAACGCCGGCTCGGTCGGGACGTCGGCGTCGAGCAGCCAGGCCGCCTGCAGCCCGTTCAGTGTGGCGGCGACAAGTGTTGTGGCCTCGTCGAGATCGATCGCGGGGTCGACCTCGCCGCGCTCGCGGCTTTCCTGCAGGCGGCGGCGGATCTCGCTGCGGACGAAGTCCGCTCGCTCGGCGACGTAGCCGGCGGCCGCCTCGTTTCCGGCGATCGCTTCAGCCGCGAGGACGTGGACGAGCTGGAGCGGCACGCGAGCGTGGCCGGCGTGGCCGAGGAATGCCGACAGTCCGCGGGTGGTGGAGCGGTCCGCGGAGTCAACCTGCTGCTGCGCCCAGGCCCGTTGCCGCTCCAGCACGGCGAGGAACAGCGCCTCTTTCGAGGCGAAATGGTGCAGAATTCCCGAGCGAGTGAGGCCGACGAGCTTGGCGACGCTGTCCAGGGTCGTCTGGGTGTAGCCGCGCTCGGCGAAGACTGGGAGGGCGGCCGCCACGATCGAGGCTTTTATCTGCGCGCGTTCGTCGAGTTGCTTCTGCGAGGTGCGGCGTCGGCGGCGGCGCGGCCTCTCCGTGCCGTCCGGTGCTACTGACTCGTCGGTCTGTGGTTGCACCGCGAAATCCTAACGTGGGTTTGAGCGCAGGAGTCGCTCATGGTCCGGCCACCGCAAGGTTGCCGACCGCATGCGACGCGCGTCGCCGACCGGGTGCAGGGCGGTTCTCAGGACTCCCATGGCTGGAGTCGCCGGTACTGGCTGCGGAAGTAGAGAAGCGGGTCGGTCGATTCCTCGGAGGTGACCAGATCCAGCACGTGGCCGACCACGATCTCGTGGTCGCCGCCGGGGTAGCTGTCGGTCAGGCGGCATTCGATGTGGGCGAGCGCGCCGTCCAGGAGCGGTTGTCCGTGCGGGCCGGCGTGCCAGCGGAGCCCGGCGAATTTGTCACCGCCGCTTACCGCGAACGTTTGGCTCACGGCCCGCTGGTGAGCGGCGAGGATGTTGATCGCGAATCGGCCCGTGGCGCGGATACGGGGCCAGGTGGTCGAGGATCTGGCGGGGCTGAACTGCACGAGCGGCGGGTCCAGTGACAGGGCGGAGAACGACTGGCAGGTCAGTCCGATCGGCTGGTCGCCGTCGAGTGCGGTGACGACGACGATTCCGCTGCAGAAGTGGGCGAGGACTTGCCGGAACCGGGCCGGGTCGGTCAGCGTCGGCGCATCAGTCATTGCTGCTCCTTTGGCGCCGGGCTGTAGAGGACCACCGGCCATCCGCCGGGCCCGGTGACGACACATCGATGCTCGTGCGGGCCGGTCTGGATTTCCTCGACGGGTAGACCGGCGGCGACTGCTTCCGCCCGGGCGGAACGAAGGTCGTCGACCTTGAGGAGCACCCCGGGATGGTCCGCGGCACGGTCCCGCCCGGCGAGCGCGAGCCGGTGGCCGGCGAGGTCGAACTGGGCCCACCGGTCGCCGTCGACGAAGGTCGGGAGGACGCCGAGTAGCCGCGTGTAGACCGCGACCGCTGCCAGTAAGTCGTCGACCGGCAGAACGGGGGCGAGGGATCGGGCTGTCATGGCAGTACTCCGTTTCTCCGACGGGCGACCGGTGGATCCGTCAGGTCAGCTGCGGGGGATGGCCGGGACGACCCACTGGCCGCCGGTGGCGTCCTTCCAGGTGTCCTTGCCCTCGTAGGTGTAGAAGCGGTTGGCCAGCGAGCCGACCGCGGGGAAGGCGGGATTCGCGCCGAACGCGATCCGCGGCGAACCGAGGAAGACCGGTTCGGTGAACGACTTGAAGGAGGCGGCCGAGGTCTGCGCGGTGACGGTGTCTCCGGAGCCCTGGAGCAGCTTGGCGAGGGTGAGCGTCAGCTGCAGGCTCTGGACGCCGCTCGCGGCGGTCGTGACCGTCGGCCGTAGCGGGGTGAACCACTCCTGGTAGGCCTTGATCTGCGCGGCTGTCTCAGGGTTGGCGTCAGTGCTGTCGCCGTTCACGGTCGGGGACATGTATGTCCACTTCGGGTAGTCGCCGAGCCCTTTCTCGACCGCGCTGCCGAGGCAGCTGTTGAACGTCACGACGGGCGCGGTGACCGGCACTTGCTGCAGTGCCTTGGCCAGCGCGAGGCACTGGCCGGGGACCACGACCAGCGGCAGCACCATGTCGGCTTTCTGCGCGCCGCTCGCGGTGATCGAGGGAACGTAGTCGGTGCTGGTGGGCGCGTAGGTGGCCTGGGTGACGTCGATGCCTGCGGCGCGGAAGCCGTTCTTGAGCGCGGTGGCGGCCTGTACGGCGACGGGTAGGCCGGCGGCGGAGATCATCGCGACCGACTTGGCCTTCAGGTGCTCCTTGGCGTAGGTGACGAGGCTCGCCGCGCCGAATTGCCCGCCCGACAGGTAGTAGGCGTTGCGATCGTGGGCGCCGGCCAGGGAGGTCGCCATCATGCCGAGCACGGGCAGCTTCCCGCCGAGCGTGGAGTGGAACGACTGGGCGCCGGTGTCGAGCGCGCCCTCGAGGACAGCGACGACCTTCGGGTCGCTCAGGAACTCCTGCGCGCACTTCTGGCCCTGCTCCTCGACGCCGGGCACGAGGCACTTCTTCAGCTGGATCGGGTGGCCGTCGATCCCACCGAGCTTCGAGTTGACCAGCGCGACGGCCGACTCGATCTGGGTGGTGTAGTCCGGGAAGGCGTTCGGGCCTCCTTCGCTGTTGACGTAGCCGATCGTGATCGGTGTCTTGTCGGCGGTGCCTTCCTTGCCGCCGGTGTAGGCGAGCATCGTGCGCACCGATTCCGCGGAGAGGTCTTCTGAGGTGGCGCTTCCGCTGGGCTCGGCGGTGGTGTCCGGGGCTTTGTCGCAGGCGGTGAGTGCGATGGCGACCATCGCCGCGGCTAGTGCCGCGGCGATGGAGGTCCGGCGAGTGGGCATGCGGGTCTCCTTCGTCGTTGGAAGAGGCTGGTCAGGTGGCGGCTTCACCGAGATAGCTCGCGGCGAGCAGGTCGTGGTCGTCGCGAAGGTCTGCGGCGGGCCGTTCGAGGACCAGTTCGCCGTGGGAGAGCACGTAGCCCCGGTCCGCGACCTCGAGAGCGAGAGGGACGTGCTGCTCGACGAGGAGTACGCCGGCGCCTTCGTCGTCGGCGTACCGCCGGACCGTCGGCAGCAGGCGCTCGACGATGACCGGGGCGAGACCGAGGCTGAGCTCGTCGACGAGCAGCAGCACCGGTTTCCGGGCCAGTGCGCGGGCGAGGGCGAGCATCTGCTGCTCCCCGCCGGAGAGGAGCCCGGCGGGGCGCTGCCACAGATCGGCCAGGGCGGGGAAGTAGTCGCGGGCGAGTGAGCCGTCGAGGTGCTCGCCGCGGTGCCCGAGGCGGAAGTGTTCGCCGACGGTGAGGCCGGCGAAGACTCCCCGTCCCTCGAGGACGTGGGAGAGCCCGCCGCGGGCTCGCCGGTGGGACGCGAGGTTCGTGACGTCTCGTCCGTCGACGTCGATCCGGCCGCTGCCGGCCGGGAGCAGCCCGGAGATGGCGCGCAGGGTGGTGGACTTGCCGGCGCCGTTGGCGCCGAGCAGGGCGATGACCTCCCCGCGCCCGACGTGCAGGTCGAGTGCGCGGACGACGGTGCTGTTGCCGTATCCGGTGGTCAGGCCGTGGAGTTGCAGCCGGTGGGTCATCGTGTCGCCTCCGGCGATGCGCTGCTGCCCAGATAGGCGGTGAGAACGCGCTGGTCAGTCCGGATCTCCTCGGGCGGCCCATCGGCGATGACCCGCCCGAAGTCCAGCACGACCACGCGGTCGCAGACCGACAGCACGAGTCCCATGTCGTGGTCGACGAGCAGCATCGGCGTGCCCCCGTCGACGACAGATCGCAGATGCTTGCCGAGCCCGGCGCTCTCGGTGCTGTCGAGGCCCGCGGCGGGCTCGTCGAGGCAGAGCAGCGCCGGTCGGGCGGCCAGTGCCCTTGCGACGCCGACCAGCTTGCGCTGTCCCTGGCTGAGCTGCGTCGGCTCGGTGTCGGCGAGTTCGGTGAGTCCGAGCCGATCGAGGACGGCGTCCGCCGCCGCGGCTCCCTCACCTCGTCCGCGCAGTAGCTCCCTGGCCGTGCGGCGGAACCCGGGGCCGCCGGCGGCGACGATGACGTTGTCGCGGACCGAGAGGTCGTCGAACAGCTCCGCCGCCTGCCAGGTGCGGGCCAGGCCGTGTCGGGCTCGGACGTGGGGCGGGAGTCCGGTGAGCTCGCGGCCGGTGAGCTCCACACGCCCGGTCGAGCGGGCGAAGCCAGTGACCGCGTCGATGAAGGTGGTCTTGCCGGCGCCGTTCGGTCCGATCAGTCCGACGAGTTCCCCGGCTTCGACGGTGAGGTCGGCGTCGCTGAGTGCGCTGACGCCGCCGTAGCGGACGGCCAGGCCGGTGGTGCGCAGGACGGCGGTCATCGAACGGCTCCGGCAGGGGTGCGACGGTGGGTGCTTCGCCGGAGTTGCCCGGCGATGCCGTCGGGTTGGTGCGCGATCGTGAGTACGAGCGCGAAGCCGCCGAGGAGGAGTTGCCACGTGCTCGGGATGCCGATCCAGCCATCGAGGAGGTAGCCCATCAGACCCGCGGTGACGCCCAGGCCCGCGATGAGCGCCCCGGGCACGCTGGCGATGCCTCCGACGTAGGCGAACGCCACGAAGGTCAGGGCCAGCATGAGGTCGAACCGATCGGAGCTGACGGCGCCGTAGTTGTAGGCGTAGAGCGCACCGCCGATTCCGGCGATCGCGGAGGACAGCGCGAAGGCCAGCAGCTTGACGTTGCGGACGCTGATGCCGGCCGCGGCCGCTGCTCGTTCGTTGGAGCGCACCGCGAGCAGTTGCTTGCCCAGCGTGCTGCGGCGCAGGCTGCCGACGAAGAGCGCTACGCACAGCAGCACCGCCGCGCAGCACAGGCCGAAGACCGGGCTCGGGGGGGCCGCGAAGTTGATCGGGAACGGCGCGTCCGGCCCGAGCTCGATACCGGCGAGCGTCGGTGGCGGCACCTTCAACACGTCGACGCCGGCGCCCCAGACCGGATTCTGGAACCCGAAGGACTGCAGGGCCACCGCGCCGGCGATCGTGACGATCGCGAGGTTGACGCCGCGGACCCGCAACGCGGAGAACGCAGTCAGCGTGCCGAGCGCTACGGCGGCGGCGATTCCGAGCAGCGGGGCGAACGGGAACCCGAGCCCGGTCGACTCGGCCAACCGCGAGACGGTGAACCCGGCGACGCCGGCGAGCGCGACCTGGATGAGCGAGACCTGACCCACGTATCCGGTGATGACGACGAGGGACAGGCAGACGACCGTGGCGATCAGCGAGTTGATCAACGCCTGCCGGAAGCCGAACGGCAGGATCAAGAACGCGGCGGTGAGCACGATCGCGCCGATCACGGTCGGGCGCGCCAGGCGGCTGGGAGCCACCGCGGAAGGAAGCCGCTGCTCGACCGCGACGCCGCGCTGGGGGAGAGCGGCGCCCTGCCAGAGCATCGCGCCGACGATGACCAGGAAGAACAGCAGGTCCGCGATACCGGGCACCGGCTGGCCGTCGGCGGTAGGGAACCACGGCCGGCTCTGGAGATAGACCAGGACCGACTGGACTATTCCCAGGGTCAAGCCCGCCCCGGTAGCGATCAGGAAGGACGAGAAGCGGGCCAGCAACGCCGCCCCGAGTGCCGGGATGACCGCGAGCGGAATCGTGCGGGGATCGAGCTGGGTCTGCGAGGCGGCCAGCACGCCGAGCCCGCCCGCGACAACGGCGGCCGTCACGGTGTTGACCAGCGAAAGGGCGGTGGGGGCGAGCCCACTGACGACAGCCAGCGTTTCGTTCTCCGCTGCCGCCCGGCTGGCCAGGCCGAACCGCGTGAACCGGTAGACGAGCGCGAGCGCGACCGTGGCGAGCAGGACGACCACGGCCAGCGCGAAGCGGTTCTGCGGCACGGTCGCGCCGGCCATGCGCACCACGTCCTCCGGCCCGGCCGGAAACACATCGGGCGCGACCTGCCCGTCACTGCCGAACCGCAGCGTGACGGCCGACTGGATCACGACCAGAACACCCAGCGTGGCCAGCAGCTTCGCCAGTGGTGACGCGGTGCGCAGAGGGCGGAGCACCGCGAGGTCGACGATCGCACCCGCGAGTGCACAGATACCGAGCGCTGCGAGCAGGGCCGGGGCGGTGGCCCAGGGACCGCCGAAGTCGATCTGATCCGGCAGCAGGGGCAACGGAATGAGGAAGAGATATCCGTCCGTGCGCAGGCCGTAGAAGACGTAGGCGCCGAGTACCGCGAACGCGCCGACGGCGAGGTTGATCGTGCCCGATCCGCGGTGGGTGAGTACCAGCGCTAGCGCGAGCCCGGCGATGAGAGCACCCGGCCCGAGGCCGAGCAGGACGAATAACAGCAGCTGATCCATGAACGTCCTCGGTCCGAGGCGAGGGGCGAAGCGGACAGGTCGCGCCGGTTCTCAGGACCGCCGCGAGATGTGACGCGCGATACAGCGCGGCCACGGCGTCGAAACATACTGACTCGTCAGTCGGTTGTAAAGATATTGACCGACTGACGCGTCAGTCCGTAATGTGCGCCGGGCTTCATAGCCACGAGGAGGACAGCGTGAGAATTGACGTCCACGCCCATTACTGGGCCGCCCCGTACATCGACCTCCTGGTGGAGCTCGGCCGCAACGATCTCGCGTTCGCCGGCCGCCAGGCCGATGACCTGGACGAACGCGTGGCGGAGATGGACAGCGTCGGTGTCGACGTGCAGATCCTGAGCGCCATCGGGCTCAACACCGAGGTTCCGGATCCGCAGGGTTCCCGCCGTGCGGCGGCGGGGATCAACGACATCTACGCCGACGTCGTGGAGCGCTACCGGGGCCGGTTCCGGGCGTTCGGCAGCGTGCCGTTGCCCTTCGTCGACCAGGCGATCGCCGAATCCGACCGTGCCCTCGACGAGCTGGGCTTCGAAGGCATCGCGCTACCGTGCTCAGTCGACGGCAAGCCGCTCGACGACCCGTCGTTCGAACCGTTCTGGGAGAACCTGGCCACCAAGAACGCGGTGGTGTATCTCCATCCGGTCGGCTCCAACTCCGCCTGCCATCCCGGCCTGGCCGACTGGGGCCTTCACACCGCTTACGGCAGCCCGGTGCAGCTGGCCACCGCCGCGACCCGAATGGTCTTCTCCGGCCTCACGTTCCGGTACCCGACGATCAAGTTCGTCTTCGCGGTCTGCGGTGGAATCCTCCCGTACCTGTGGCCCCGGCTGGAGCGCAACCTCCGTCGCGGGCTGGAGCGCAGCGCGGAGAACGCCGTCGGCGGGAACTACTTCTCGTGGGTTCAGAAGCTGCCGCTCGACCCGGACGACCCGATGAGCGCGTTCAAACGCTTCTGGTACGACTCCAGCACTCAAGAGACGCCGATCACGATGCAGCTGGTCAAGGAGACCTTCGGCGTGGATCGGCTCCTGCTCGGCAGCGACGCGATCTTCGCCTCGCTCACCGAAGTGGTGGCCTACGTCGAGAACTCGCCGTACCTGACCGCGGGCGAGAAGACCGCCGTCCTCGACCGCAACGCCCAGGCCCTGCTCAACCTGCCGGCGCTCACCGGCGCGACCGGTAAGGACTGACCGTCGTGCACATCTCCGTATTCCTCGGGCCATTCTCGTTCGGCCCGAAGCAGGACCTCCCCAACATCGACCTGTGCCTCGCCCAGGCGACTGCCGCCGCCGAAGCCGGGTTCGCCATGGTCACGTTCGGCGAACAGCACTACAACAACTACGAGCCTTACTGCAATCCGTTCCTCATGGCGGCCCGGCTCGCGCCCTACCTCGGTGACACCTGGTTCGGGACCACGATCGTGCCGCTGGTCTTCCACCACCCGTTCCGGTTGGCCGAGGACGCCAGCGTCGTCGACCTGCTGCTGCGCGGCCGCTTCCAGCTCGGCATGTCCGCCGGACGCGTCGGCTTCTCACCCGACTTCGAGAACTTCGGCGTCGACCCGGCTCGCCGGCAGGACGTCTTCGACAGCAAGCTCGACCTGTTGCGCCGTGCCTTTGCCCACCAGCCCGGCGACGCGCCGATCGTCATGGACACCGAGTGGGACAAGGGCGCACTGAACGGGCGTCTCATGCCGGTCTCGTACCGCGCGGGTGGGCCGCTGCTCGCCGTCGGTACGAACACCGACGCCAAGATCGTCAGCTCCGCCGAACAGGGCCTCTCGGTGTTTCTCGGGCCGTGCCCCAGGCCGGATGCGGCCAGGAAGTTCCAGCTCTACCGTGACGCGCTTGTTGCCGGCGGCCGCGACGCGCAATCGGTGGCCACGCTGTCCTCACGTTGTTTGGTCACACGTCACGTCATCGTCGGCAAGACCGAGGACGAAGCATGGGAGCGCGCGGAGGCGATGGTGGGCGCCAACCCGATGATGGACCGGTCGACCGACACCCGATCCTTGCGTCAACTGTCCAGCGCTGATCCGGCGGACCGAAACGCCGCCTGGGTGCAGTCGTGGATCATCGCGGGCGACCCGGACAGCGTCACCCGCCAGCTGCGTGAGTACGACGAGGCCGGCGTGCCCCAGGTGCTCACACGGTTCACCGTCGGTGCGTACAACCCCGAGCAGATCAACGCCTCGTTCGGGCTCTTCGTCGACGAAGTGCTCCCGCAACTGGACAGCGAGCGGTTCCCGGCGTTGTCTCCGGAGGAGATCCGATCCGAGCACCGTGCCGACCCGGCCGTCCAGACGGCACCGGTAGTGATCAGCGACGGGCCGATCTCCCTGGACGGAATTTGGCACGCAGTCATCGACACGCCGATGGGCGAGCAGCAGGTCGTCCTCGATCTGACCGTCGACGGTTCCACGGTGACCGGCACGGCGACCCAGAACGGTGCGACCAACCCGATCGACGACGGCACCATCGAGGGAAACGAACTGAGCTGGAAAGTATCGGTCCGCGCGCCGTTCACGATGAAACAAGCGTTCGCCGTGTCCGTCGCCGGCGACACGATGATCGGCAAGGTCAAGGCCGGCCTCTTTCCGGCCTCCCCGCTGACCGGAACGCGCGCCTGACCGGCTCTCACCAGCTTGTTTCCCGCTATCGAATGCCGTAGCTGATGAGCCTTTCAGGCGTCCTGCTGGCGGGTGGCACGCAACGCAGCGGCTCGCCACCGCATGTCGTCGGTCAGGAGCTTGAGCTTGGTTCGAGCGGGCGAAGACCGTGGGGTCCCCGGGCTCGACGGCCTGCCGGGCGGCGATCATGTCGTCGGGCAGGACGTCGTCTTCCGGTCCATCCTCGTGTCTCCGAAGGCATCGCTGGGCATCCTGCTGACCGTCACTGCGACCGTCGCGGTATTCGGCCGGGACTGGCTGGCTGGCCTGGTCGGACTGGACAGCCCCGGCCCCCTAATCAGCTTTCTGCAGATCCGGCTCGTCGGCAGCCCGATGACGAGCCGGACCTCTTCCTGCGCCTGCTGGCTCAAGGATTCGACGAGCTCGTTCTGAGCCCCAGCCCTGCAGGGACGCACGGTCGTCAGGCTGCCGGTAAATGGAGGGTATCCTTCACTTGCGGACGGCACGACGAGTGGCCGCGCTATCGAAGAGTGAGTCGATGAGATGAACGTGGTGCTCTGGGTCGTGCAGATCCTGCTGGCGCTGGTTTTCGGTGCCGCCGGCGTTCTGAAGTCCACACAGCCGAAGGAGAAGCTGGCGCCCAACCTGCCGTGGGTTGAGGACTTTTCGCTCCCGGTGGTGCGCTTCATCGGCGTGGTCGAGCTGCTCGCCGCGCTCGGCCTGATCCTGCCGGCCGCGACCGGCTTCGCGACCGTGCTGACTCCGCTGGCGGCCACCGGTCTGGCGATCACGATGGTTCTGGCCGCAGTGACCCACGCCCGGCGCAAGGAGCCCAGCGGGATCGTGTTCAACGCGGTGTTGTTCGCGCTCGCGGTCTTCGTCGCCTGGGGCCGATTCGGCCCGTACTCCTTCTGACGGCGTAGCGAAATTTGATGGAGAGCTTCATGCGTATCACCGTTTTCGGGGGCACCGGACCGGCGGGGCTGCTCTTGATCGACCAGGCCATCAAAGAAGGTCACGAGGTCGTCGCCTTTGCCCGCTCGCCCGAGAAGCTGACCGCCAGGGATCGGCTGACCGTGGTCCAGGGACAACTCGATGACGAGCGGGCGATAGCGAGCGCGGTGCGCGGTAGCGACGCCGTCCTGAGTTTGCTGGGGCCGGGGACCGATGCCGCGGACATCCCTCCGTTGATCCTCGGGTACCAGAACATCGTCGCGGCGATGCGCGAGGAAGGCGTCGAGCGCCTCGTCGCGATGGGTACCCCGAGTATCTCTGACCCCGCGGACGGCAAGGAGTTCCTGGTCGGGCTCATGGTTCGGGGCATCCGGAAGTTCCAGCCGGTGGCTTATGAGGCGCTCGTGCGGATCGGTCAGATCGTCCGGGACTCCGGGCTGAAATGGACCATCGTCCGGCTGCCGCTGCTCACCAACGGTCCGAAGACCGCGTCGGTCAACGTGCGCATGGTGGGCGGCAAGGGCGGGGTTCGCCTTTCACGGGCCAACGCGGCCGCGTTCTTCCTCGACCAAGCCGGCGACACCACCTATATCGGCAGCGCCCCGTTCGTCACAGATAAGTAGGCGCCACCAGGTCAAGCGGTCGGCCTGAAGGACGACGCTCATCCGTCCGAACAGCCCTGTGACGGGACTGCGCGTGGCGGCGGTGTGCTTCTCGCCCTCGGCGCTGCGATGAGCTGCGGTTATGCCTCAGTGCACGCCCCCGGGCGGCGGGTATCGGCGCGAGACCGGAGAGGCGACCGTCGACCCGTGGGGACCTGTCTAGCGGACGTGTTCAATGTGTGCGCGGACGGACTCGCCGTCGGGGCTGAGCCAGCCCAGTCCTGCGACGGACAGGGCGTCGCGGACGACAGAGGTCTCGACCCCGGGGGCGACGATCAACGCACGCCTTCGACCCGGAGAATTGTGACGCCTGCGGCGACGGCGAACAGCGCGCCGGCCAGGTAGAGCGCGACATAGTTCTGTCCGGAGCCTCCGTTGTCGGTGAACAGCGGGACGGCGAGGAAGAGGGGCGCCACCGCGGGCGCGATGGACTGTGGGATGAGGTTGGCCATGCCCAGGACACCGAGGTCCTTGGCGGCGTCTTCGTCTTTGTTGGGCAGTACGTCGGCGACCAGCGCGAGGTCGACGGCGAAATAGGTGCCCTGGCCGAGGCCGACGAGGGCCATGCCCAGTAGGAACAGTGGGACCGACGTGCGGTCTGCGGGGGCCAGGGCGACGACGCCCAGGCCTACGCCGGCGATAACGGCGGAGACGAGGACGAACACCTTGCGGCGACGCAGCCGGTCGGAGAGCGGCCCGAGCGTGAGGCTGACCAGGACGACCATGAGGGTTTGAATTCCGATCGCCGCCGGCACGAGGCCGGTCGCCTGTTTCTCGGTCAGTCCGAGGTGCGAGGTGAGGTAAAAGATCTGGTAGTTGAGGGCGAACGAGATTCCCATGAACATCGCGAATCGGCTGATCCAGGCCCAGCCGAAGTCCGGGAACCGGCGCGGGTTCACCCAGAAGCTTCCGGCGAACTCACGCAGGTTGAACGATGGCCGTTCGGTGCGGGTCGCGGGCCGGTCGGACAGCAGGACGGCCGCGATCGAGACGCAGACCAGCGCGATGGCGGTGGGAACGATGATCGCGAGGGTCAAGGAGACCTGTGACAGGCCGCCGACGAGAGCCACGCCGAGTACGGCGGCGACGGCCTGGGTCAGCCCGAGGAGACCGGAGATGCGGCCCCGCCGCTCGGGGGGAACCTGATCGGGCAGCAGGGCGAGCAGGACCGCCATGGTGGCGTTGACGCCGATCTGGTTGATCGACCATCCGACGGTGGCCACGGCGACGTTGGAGGAGAGCCCGAGTACGACGGCGCCGAGGACCGACAGCAAGGCGCCGATGACCAGCCATGGGCGTCGTCGACCCAGGGGCCAGGTGGTGCGGTCGGAGATGCGTCCGAAGACGGGGTTCGCGAGGATTCCGAACACGGCGCCGATGCCGAGGACGACGGACAGGGTCGTTCCCTGCGTGTTCTCGTTCGGGTCGATCTGCGCGACCTTCAGGGGCACCGAGACGATCACCGGCGTGAGAGTGGCGATCCAGAGCCCGAGGCTTGCCAAGGCGAAGAGGGCGACGAATCCGCGGGAAGGCTCTGCGGTGGGTGGAGCCTGCGGGACGTCTCTGAGAAGAGGTTGATCTGTGGTCATCGTTGACTCCTGACCGTGAAAGGCGAGCGCCGGTGCTCCGTCGGCCGTCAGTCGGCGAGGGGGAGACGCGCCTCGAGATAAGCGGTGACCGCCTCGGAGAGCTCGCGGACGAACGAGTCCCAGTCGATTGCGGTGTGCTGGCTGAAGGTGACTCGGGGCTGGATTTTCAGGACGAGTGCCGAGAAGACCAGTTGCATCGCGAACTCCAGATGCGTCTGGTGCTCGGGAGCAGCTCCGGTTACCGGTTCGAGCACCGAGCGGAACTGCCGGCTGAGCTGGTTGAGTGCGTCCTCGCCGGCGCCGCCTTCCTCGCCGCGATCCAGCCGCATCAGAGCGCGACCGTGCTGCTGGAAGACCTCGGCCACGGCGCTCACAGCGGCAAACACCGCAGCGTCGACGGTCGGCGACTTCGCCGCCCGGGCGCGTTCGAACGCCTGCTCCTGGTGGATTTTGACCGTTTCGAGCAGGCGGTCGTGGGCGTAGTCCAGTAGCGCCTCCCGGCTCGGAAAGCGCAGGTAGAACGCTCCGCGGCTGACGCCGGACCGACGCTCCACGTCGCCGACCGTGACGGCGCCCCAGCCACCTTCGAGAAGCAACTCGACGCTCGCGTCGTAGATGCGTTCCAGCTTGTCGCGGCTTCGGTCCTGCTGCGGCTCCCGGAGCGTGTCGGCCATGGCGGGACTCCTCGGGAACGGGCGGGTGGGTCGGTGGTCAGCGCATCGTGGCAGACAAAAACCAAACCCGTCCAGTCTTGTTTTTCAAACCAGACCAGTCCAGTCTTGTTCCGTTCAGACGGCGAGGAGGCCGACGTGGTAGCTCTCGATGTGCACGCCCATCACTTACCGGCGGTGCTGGGTGAACGTTTCACGGCGTTGTCCGGACGGCCGTATCCGCTCCGGCATTCCGAGGACCAGTCGCGACGTCTCGCCGACCTCGATCGGGCCGGCGTCGACCAGCAGATCCTCGGTCTGGGAGCGGTCCAGCCCTACTGGTCCGATGCCCGGGCCGCCATCGATGGCGCGCGGTTCGCCAACGACCTGTACGCCCGAACGGTCGCCGCGCACGCGGATCGTTTCCGGGCCTTCGGCGCGGTACCGCTCCCGCATCCGGACGCTGCGGTCGAGGAGGCGATCCGCTGCCTGGACGATCTGGGCTTCGCCGGAATCGGTCTGGGTTGCTCGGCCGACGGCGTTCCGCTCGACGACCCACGGTTCGACCCCTTCTGGGCCGAGATGGACGCCCGGTCGGCCGTCGTCTATCTCCATCCCGGTGTGGCGAACAGCCTGGGTGTGGGCGTGTTGGAGTACCCGATGTTGCTCGGGCCCGTCTTCGGATCGCCCGCTGAGCAGGCGATCGCAGTCACCCGGCTCGCGCTCACCGGCGCTCTGACACGATTCCCGCGAATCCGCGTACTGGTGTGCGGCATGGGAGGAAATCTCCTGGTCGCCCGGGCGAAGCTCGCCGAGAGCCTCGAGCGCGGAGCCGCCCACGGCAGTCAGTTCGACGCCCCCGCGGTGCTCGCGGCTCTCGACAGCCTGTGGTTCGACACCTCGTCGATCGACCCGGTGCTGACCCTCGCTGCCCGGCAGGCCGACGCCGTCGATCGGCTGGTCTTCGGATCGGACACCCCGTGGGGCAGCGCGACCCGGGTCGTCACCGCGATGCGTGAGCTCCTCGCGCCGGACGAAGTGGACGCGGTACTGGCTCGCGGCGCGGATCTCGTCGGAAAGAAGGTGTCCTGATGTACGTAGGCTGCTTCCTCGGTCCCACGGGCCGTGGCCCGGCAGACGACCTGCCGCTGATCGACTTCTGCTACGACATGGCGATCGCCGCTGACCGGGCGGGGTTCGCGCTGGTCAACGTCGGCGAGCAGCATTTCACCAACTACGAGCCCTACAGCTCGCCGTTCATGATGGGCGCGATGCTGGCGCGCCATCTGGAGCGCGCCTGGTTCGGCACGACGGTAGTAAACCTCGCCTACCACAACCCGATCTCGCTGGCCGAGCACGCCAACCTCATCGATCTGCTGACCCACGGTAAGTGCTTCATCGGCCTCTCCACCGGTCACCTGCCATTCATAGCCTCCCAATGGGGGGTGCCGGCCTCATACGGCAAGGAGGTCGCGCTTCAGCGGATCGACGTCGCCCTCCAGGCGTGGGCGAAGGAACCCGGCGACCCGCCCCTGGCCTGGCGAACCGACCTGGAGGAGGGCGTCCTCGGCCTGCGGATTATGCCGGTCGGCTATCGCCGGAACCATCCGGTCATCGGCTTCGCCACCAACACCGACGCAACCATCGCCCACGCTGGCGCCCGGGGTTGGCCGGTGGCGCTGGGCCGCTACAACCTCATCGAGTCCGCCCGCAAAATGGCGATCTACCGCGAGGCGCTGGACGCTGTAGGCCATTCCGAGGATGTGCGCCGGGAATGCCTCGCGCTTTCCAGCGTGACCAAGGCGATCGTGGTCGCCGAGACCGACGAGCGGGCGTGGGAGCTCGCGGAACGCCAGCTTCGGGGCTTCATGAACTTCACGTATGCGGTCGCCACCCGACGGCGGCTAAAGGACACCCGCTCGATGAAGGAGCTCTGGGACGCCACCGTCGAAGGCCCCGTCGACATCGCGAACGACTCCTTCACCGCACCCGAGTGGATCCAGGCATCCGCGTTCGTCGGCAGCCCGGAGACCGTCGCCCGCCAGATGCTCGAGTACGCCGACGCCGGCATCGAAGGCATCAACGCCCGCTTCGTCTACGGGGACTTCGACGCCGCCGAAGCGTGGCGCGGGTTCAGGCTGTTCGCGGAGAAGGTGCTGCCGCTGGTCAATGCCGAGCAGCTTCCGGCGCCAGCACCGGAACGGGTCCGGCCGGAGCACCTGGGCGAGGCGGCAAAGACCGCGACGCTGGCGCACCTGTTCCACTGAGGAGAGCCGCTCCGATGAACGACCACCTGTCGACCGCGTTCCGCGACGTGATGGCGGAAGTGTGCACGCCGGTATCGGTGATCACCGCGATGGACGGCGTACGTCCGCACGGCACCACCGTCAGCGCCTTCGCTTCGCTGTCGATGGCACCACCGATGGTCCTCGTATCCCTGGACCGTGGCTCGAACCTGCTCGCCGTGGTGCGGACCACCCGACGGTTCGGTGTGAACATCCTTGGCCGCGAACAGCATGGCCTCGCGTCGGCCTTCGCCCGGAAAGGCGCCGACAAGTTCGACGGCGTCCCGTGGACCCTGGCCCACGGTTTGCCTCGTCTCGGAGGTGCTCCGGGCTGGTTGGCCTGCGACCTGGAACAGCTCGTTCCCGGAGGCGACCACTTCGTTGCGCTGGGCACGGTGCTCGACGCCGAGACACGTCCGGGCCGCCCACTCACTTACCACTCGCGGGCCTTCGGCACCCACACGCCGTTACCCAGCCGATAACCGCACTAGGAGCGTCCATGCATTTCTCTCTCTTCCTCGGCCCCGGAGTACGCGGTCCGCACGAAGACCGGCTCGCCATCGAGCTGGGCATCGAGCAGGCGCTGGAGGCCGACGCGGCCGGATTCACGGCGGTCTACGTCGGCGAGCAACACTTCAACAACTACGAGCCCTACGCCGACGGCCTGACCATGGCCGCCTTCCTGGCCGGCCGCCTCGAGCACGCCTACCTGGGCACCAGCGTGGTGCCACTGATCCTGCACCACCCGCTGTTCCTGGTAGAACGTGCGAACCTCCTCGACCAGCTGACCCAAGGTCGCTTCATCCTCGGAATGTCCGGCGGGCGGCCCCGCGAAGGCAAAACGTGGCACAAGCACGACCTCACCCCTGCGCAGCGCTCCCGGCTGTTCGACCAGAAGCTCGACGTGATGCTGCGGGCGTGGGCACACCGAGCCGGAGACGCACCGTTGGAGTTCGCCACCGACGACGAGCACGGCGTCATGGAGGGGCGCATGATGCCGACCTCGTACCGGGACCCGCACCCGCTCTACGCGATCGGCACCAACACCCCCGCGAAGATCGCCGAGGCGGGACGTCGAGGACGGAAGGTCCACCTCGGGCCGTTCGACCCCGAGGGCGCGGGACGCCTCGCCGCGCTCTACCGCGCGAGCATGGAGGAAGGTGGCCATCCGGCCGAGCTGATCGACGAGAATCTGCGCTGGTTCATCCACACCAAACTGATCCTCGTCGGCGAGACCGATGACGATGCGTGGGACGTCGCCGAGCGACTCTTCACCGGCCCGATGGTCATGGCCCCGTGGATCCGCCCTGACCCCGCCCAGGACGGCTGGCCGCTCCGCAAGATCTACCGCTCCGACCCCGGCCCGTTCGCGCCCGCGATGGGAGTACCCGAAAGCCAGAGCGCCTACCTCCACCGCACGGCGATCGTCGGCAGCCCTGAGACCGTTGCCGCGGAACTAGCCACCTACCGGGCCGCCGGGCTCCCGCACGTCCACGCACGGTTCATCTTCGGTGCGCTCGACGATCCCGACGTCTTCCGCCGCTCGTTCCGGCTGTTCACCAGCGAGGTCATGCCCCGCTTGGGAGTCGACACCATACCCGCGCCACCGGCTCGGCAGACCATCCTGGCCGGCTGACCCACCCGCGGCCGCGCCATCAGCTGTGCACAATGCCCGGCCGCGCGATGTCGGCCGGGCAGAGCCTGACCCACGCCTGTTTCGACGCGTGGCAGCCGTCACGGTTGTGCCCGCCGAGATGACCGGATCTTCGACGTCACGATCCGAGGAGTTCGCTGCAGTGTCGCAAACGACCTTCCCGTCCCCTACGTCTCGGCGCCCGATACTCATCTTTGGCGCACTAGTGGTCCTCGTGATCTCCGCGCCGGCCCCGATCGGCCTGTTCTCCGGCGGAGCGGCCATCACCATTGGCATCACGGCCTGGTCGGGCTCCCATTGTTGTACGTGCTGCGCGGCGCGGTGGTACTGCTGTCGGTGGCGGTCTGGTCGGCGGCGGGCCGCCTCGCACCGGACGCTGGCGGCCTGTACACCTACGCAGGACTGGGCGTGGGCCCCTCATTCGGCTACGGCGTCGCGGCACTGGGTGCGCTGGCCTATACGGCGATGGCGGTCGCCAACTACGCCTTGCTCGCCCAACAGCTCCGCCAGACCCGCAGACAGGGTGGCTACGAGCTTCCGGAGCTCAGTCACCTCGACCGACTCGTTCCCCTCCGTGGTCTCGTTCTTGGCGACTACCGGATTCTCCGCATCGCGGGTCCCGCGTATCGCCGTTAAGGCTTCGAGCGCAGCATCGTGGGCGCCAGGCAGCGTGTGGAGGTATTTCTCCGTGGTCGCAATGCTCCCGTGACCGAGTCGTTCCTTGACCACCTGCAGATCCGCTCCGCCGGCTAGCAGCCAGGATGCATGCGCGTGGCGGAGATCGTGGACGCGCGGCGTGCGCCCTCGGGCGCGACGGCGGGCGTGGTCGTGCTGCCTCCCAGAGCGTGAGTTGGTTCCGGCCACGACGTGACGGCGCCAGGCGAGGCCGAAGCCAGGCAGTGCGCGCAGCTCTTGTGAGGCCCGCCGATGCATGCGGGGATCGGGCCGTCGCCGGGCGTCCGTGGACCAGGCGAGGGCTCTCTCGCCGACTTTTCGTTGTCGCACTGAGATGCTGGCCGGACGCAACGCGATGGTCGGTGCTGGCGACAGGTAACCATGACGAGTTCCGATCCGCTTAGCGACCGCCAGCTCTGGTCCGACGCGGCCGCTGGCGATCGAGACGCCTTCGGTGAGCTTTTCGACCGGCATGGCCAGGCCGTCTACAACCACTGCTTCCGGCTGACCGGGAATTGGTCGCAGGCCGAGGACGCGACTTCGGCGGTCTTCCTGGCGGCCTGGCGCCGTCGCGCCGATCTCACGCTGGTCCGGGACTCCGCGTTGCCGTGGCTGCTGACGGTGGCGACTCACCGCGTCCACGACGAACACCGCTCGTTACGTCGTCGAAGGGCGCTGATCGCCCGCGCCGGCCCACCTCTCGACAGTCCCGATCACGCCGATGCCGTCGCGGAGAAGCTCGACGACGAGCGTCGGATGGCGGTGGTGCTCGACGCGACGAGGCAGCTTCCCCCCTCCGAGCGGGAGGCCCTCGTGCTCTGCGTCTGGTCGGGCGTCTCCTACGCCGACGCGGCGGCGGTCCTGGGCATCGCCGAGCCCAGCGTCCGATCACGGGTGAGCCGCGCCACCAGCCGCCTCGCCCGAATGCTCGGTCCCCAGATCGAAACGGTGCCCGCACGTGCCGGAAAGGACAGGACATGACGCAGCAGCCCACCTACCTGCCGCCCGAGCGTGCCTTCACCCCGGAGGTCCGGACCCGGCTCCGCGCCCGCATTCTCAGTGAGACCGTTGAGCCGGCGCCGCGTCGCGGTCGTCGCCTGGCCTGGCCGCTGGCGGGTGCAAGCGTCGCGGCGGCGGCCCTGGTGGGTGTCTTCGCCCTCTCGGCGTCAGACCCCGATCCCTCCCGAGGCCACCCGGTGGCCAGCCAGACCACTGCCGTCACCTACACCGCGCTGGCGCTGAAGGCAGCCGAGCAGAATCCGCGGCTGTTGATCGACGAGCCAGGATGGAAAGTGGATTACCTCACCGGGTTCGCCGACGAGAGCGGCTCGATCCGGTGGGCCAATGGCCAGCGCCACCTGGAGATCAACTGGCGCGCGGCGCGGGATTACCACGCACGTCGCTTCGACGACACCTGGATGCGCCAGCAGAAGCCGGAGAAGGTGACGATGGACGGCCGGACCGGTGAGCTGTTCTCTTTCGGCGATAAAAGCTGGGGGGTCATGTTCCGGCCACGCGGTGCCTCGTTCGTCGACATGCGCGTGGACGGCATGACGCGCGCCGAGGTCACGAGGGTGCTCTCGCTCGTGAAGAGCGTCGACGTCGAGACGTGGCTGGCGGCGCTCCCGCCGGAGATGGTGACGCCGGACAAGATCGACGAACGCGCTACCGAGGTACTCGCCGGCGTGCCGCTCCCGCCGGGCTTCGACCGCGCCGAGCTCCAGAACGTTGGCACCAACCAGCCTTATCACTTCGGCGCGGCAGTGGCGAGGATGGTCGGCTGCGGATGGATCGCCGAGTGGAAACGTGCGAAGGAGGCCGGCGATCACGCTGCGGTGACGCGCGCCGCTGACGCGTTGCGCGGCAGCCACGACTGGAAGTTCCTGCTGGACATGGCGGACGAGGGTGACTATCCGGCGCTCTTCTGGATGGTGACCGACCAGGTGGTCGCCGGAAAGCTGCCGCCCGGGGCGGAGGAAGGGCTGAACTGCCCCACCAGCTGACTGTCGTCGCCGGGGCATCCGAGTCCGGCTCGGGTGCCGCGTGGGCCACGGACCCACCCATCAGAGCGGATGCCAGACAGAAACCACGGTGACCGACTCACCGGCCCAGGGCTCTGGCGATCACGGATTGGATCTGATCGTCGTCCGCGCCGAGCAGGCGCGCGTCCCGCACGAACGCTCCGGCGCGGTCACGCAGCGCCTTGGTGGCGTCCGCCTCGCGATGCGCCGTCGCGGCCACGCGAGTTCCGCCGCCTCGTCGCGAGACCACCATTCCAACCGTCTCGAGCTCGCGGTACGCACGAGCGACCGTGCCGACGGCCAGTCCGAGGTCGGCCGCCAGTTGGCGTAGGGGCGGGAGGCGATCGCCGGGAGCGAGTACGCCGTACCGGATGAGCTCGGCCAGCTGGCGGCGCAGCTGCTCGTAGGGCGGCGTGGGGTCGTCGGTCATCACCGTCAACGCGGGTCGATCGGTCACTGCGCCCGTCCCCGCGGGTTCGCTCGGGTCAGCGGCGCGAGCACCGGTGCCGCGCACCAGCCCGCGAAGGTGAGAGATACCGGTACCAGCATGAGCAACCCGAAGCCCAGGTCGTCCCACCATTTCGGCCCGCAGGAAAAGAGGAGCAGGGAATTTGCCGCAGTGAGGCTGACGCCGGCAAGCGGGACGGCGAGGAGGATTCCGACCGCGCCGGTGACGGTGCGGGCCGCGCGCTCACGTAGAGCGTCGTCGACCGACGCGTCGGTGCTCCGATCGGGACGGGGACGTCGGACGATGGTGCACAGGGCAACGTAGGCCAGCAACAGTCCGACCGCCACGGCGACCGCGAGCCGCCCGGTGTAGAACAGCCCCGGCCAAGGGACACGGAACTCGGGCCCGTCGGAGCCGCACTGCCGGCTGAGTGCCCGCCCCGCGTGTCCCAGGCCGTCGGGGCGGCCTGCCGCCGTGGTGAAGGCGAACAGGGCCAGGAGCAGGATTCCGGTGACGGCAACCGCGCGACTGAGGGAGCGTGGCAGGTAGTCGCGGATACGCCGGACTTCAAGGGTGGCCGTGCGCGCCGGTCCCCGGGGTGGCCGGATCGTCAGTTCTCCGGTGATCACGCCGACGACTGTGCAGAGGCCGAACAGCGGTGCGGCCATCAAAAGTCCAGTGGCGAGTTCCCCTGATCGTGCGATCACGATGCCGACGACTGCGCCGATGGTGATACCCGTCCATCGGTGCAAGGCCGTAGGCCAGACGATCGACCAGGGGAGGTCGTCCACGACGGCCACGGGACGCCGCGACGATCGCCAACTCACGAGCGCGCCCAGGCCGCCGAAGATCGCTAAGCCGTACAGGAACGCCACCCCCAGCGACCCATCCACGAAGGCTCCAGTTGTATCAAGTGTGCGACACAAGGAACCTGACCATTCGCCGTCACATGTGTCAAGCACCTGTTACATATCGCCAGTAGATCGCCCGATACAGGCGGTTTCGTGCCGGGGGTATCTGGGTTCGCGGGGGTCGACGCGGGGACGTCGACGTCCTCAAACGGGGCACGGCTCACCCGGTCGCCCGGCTTCCTGCTGCGCGCGTCGTACCGGTGCGGGTGGCACGCGGAGGCGCTCGCCGTGATCAGTGGTCCGAGAGGTTCCAGACGCGGATCCATCGGGCCTGCAGAACGGCGGGCAGGGTGGGTGCGTCGGTCTCCAGGCCGGGCCATGCTCCGCCCACCGCCAGATTGAGCAGCAGGTAGAACGGCTGCTCGAACGGCCACGGCCCCGGAACGTCGGCCGCCGACAGCGTGTTGTAAGCGGTGCCGTCGAGCATCCACGTGACGGAGCCCGGCGTCCAGTCCACGCTGTAAGTGTGGAAGTCTTCGGCCAAGTCGGTGCCGTGGTCATGGCGGTGTCCGATGCCGCCGCTCAGCCCGCTGTAGCCCGGTCCGTGCAGTGTGCCGTGGGCTGCGGTCGGATCGCTGCTGACGTGCTCCACGACGTCGATCTCGCCGCAGGCGGGCCAGCCGACCGTGTCGATGTTCTCGCCGAGCATCCAGAACGCCGACCACAATCCGGCACCGGTCGGCATCCGCAGCCGGGCTGCGATGCGTCCGTGGCGGACGGTGAAGCGATGCCGGGTGACCAGCCGCGCAGAGGTGACGCGGCTCCCCGGCTGCGAGGTGTCGTGGGCGCGGGCGGTGACGCGGAGTCCTCCGTCGCCGCCGCTGAGGCAGGCGTTGTCGGTGGTGGCCGTGTACTCCTGATGTTGTGCGCATCCCCAGCCACCGGCGCCGACCTCGTGGGTCCACACCGAGGGGTCCGGTGGTGCTCCTGCGGGTCCCTCGAAGTGGTGGGACCAGGACGGGGAGTCGGACAGGTCGGCGTTGAGCACGGTGCGAGCATGGCCGATGAGCGTCCCGACGGAAAGAGCCCCCGGTCACCGCCTGACGTCCGCCCGGCCCGGGTGAGGGGGCCTGGCGAGCCTGTTCCGTCCGGAGGGCAAATCGCTCCTCGATGCACTGCCGCCGCGACCGCCCCTGGGCCGGGAGCTCCTGTCTCCTGGCGCGGATGCCTTCGACGTCGTTGGGGTCGGTGCCCCAGGTCGAGGGCCCGGACTGGTGTGAGCAAATGAGAGTCCGTTGCCGTTGAAGTGGCAAAAGTACCTAACGGCCGGCCCTGAGGCGCGCGGTGGAGGAACGTTCCGCTTCAGGAATGCCAGATGTCATGGGTTCAGCATCCCGGCCCGCTCAGCTCCGAGCACCGCCGACACCCTGTCGTGGATGCCGAGCAGGGTGAAGATGCGGCCGACATGTGCGTTCACTGTCCGCGAGCTGGCGGGCCGTCAGACCTAGATCGCGGGCTCCCTCAGGCAGCCCATCGCCGAGGTGCTGCAGGCGGTGAGCGAGAGCGATTTCCGCCGCACCGAACGGTTCAACGCGTCCGAGCGCAAATGCTCGATGGGTGGGGTGTGGTGACACTGGAATAGATCGCTGATGTTGTACGCCGAGGGGCGAGCGAAATCCCACCAGCGCCGGCGGAATCTGCTCGCCGGCGGTGTCAGCGAAGACGACTTCGTCGAGGTAGCGGTGCCCTCCATCGACATGCCCCCAGCGCCGTCGTGTGCGTCAACGATCTGGTCGCCCTGGGAGCATTCCGGGCTACCCAACGTCTCGGACTCCGCGTACCTGCGGACGTCGCGATCATCGGTCACGATGACATCGAGTTCAGCGCGTCGCTCGGAGTGCCGCTGACCTCTGTTCGCGAACCCACATACGAGATGGGGCAGCTCGCAGCGCGCATGCTCCTCGAGGAACTCAAGCCCGGCCACAAGCACCGGCATGTGGTGTGCCGGCCCGAGCTCGTCGTGCGGGAATCATCGGGAGAGCCCGGTGACACGAGCGCGGGCCGCTCGTCCTCCTGACCGCTCTCGATGCGCACTCCCGCTCCGGCCGCCTCGATCCGCTCTACCAGAACCCCGCTCAAGTGCGGGAAGAGCACCCCGACAACGCCCACTACCACGCCACCAGATACCACAGTGGACGGACAACGCGAACGCCTGGGGCATCACGGAGCTCACCGGCGTGCTTGAGCAGGTCGCGATCGCCGCGAGGTCGGATCGCCGGGACGCGCTCGTCGGCGCCAGTGCCGTCATCTCCCGGGCGTCGACGGCCTCCGCGTCTTCCAGTGCATCCTGTTGGATCACCCGACCGCCGCTCACTGACCGCTGAACGTTCACGTCCTCGGCGTGTCC
The DNA here is from genome assembly GCF_900143005.1 of Cryptosporangium aurantiacum. NCBI lineage: Bacteria > Bacillati > Actinomycetota > Actinomycetes > Cryptosporangiales > Cryptosporangiaceae > Cryptosporangium > Cryptosporangium aurantiacum. The sequence goes on along the minus strand of NZ_FRCS01000003.1, from coordinate 247,179 downwards.
CGGCACAGACCACAGTGCCGAATCTGGCTGGGAGTGCGCACCGCACTCCGGCCAGATCCCCGGAACGACTGATCGGGTCAGGTCTTGTTGCGGTAGTCGCGGGGTGGGATGCCGATGTGCTGCTGGAAGGCGCGGCTGAAGTCGGCGGGGCGGGGGAAGCCCCAGCGGCGGGCGATGGTGGCGATGGTGAGGTGGTCGAGGCGGCGGTCGGCAAGCTCGCGGCGGGCCCGGTCCAGGCGGCGGGTGCGGATGTGGGTGCCGACGCTGACGTGGTGGTGCTGCTGGAAGATGCGGTGCAGGTAGCGCAGAGAGATTCCGTGGGCGGCGGCGATCGTGGCGGGATCGAGACCCGGGAGGTGCAGGTTCTCCTCGATGAAGGCAGTGATGGCCAGGTAGAGGGTGTGCGTGGGGGAGCGTAGCGGCGGGTTCTCTCGCTCCAGGTGGTGGGCGAGCAGGGCGGTGGTCAGGTCCACGGCGATGTTCTGGAGGCGGACTGCGTCGCGTTGGGTGAGGTGGGTGTGGGCGTCGGCCAGGGAGGCGAGAAATCCGGCGAGGAGGCGGCCGACGCCGTGGCTTCCGGGCAGTGCGATGGCGCAGAGGTCGGCTACCTGGTGAACAGGTAGGGGAAGCGTTCTGGCACTCCGGGTCGAGCGTGCGGATTTCCCTGGGCGATCGCCGTGCCGACAGCGAGGTGTAGGCCAGGGCCGTGACCTGCGCGTCTCCGAGCGGTCCTAGCGGGAGGGCGCCGAGGCGGGCCGAGAAGGCCTCGGGGGCCGGGCTGTCGACCGTCGTTGGTATCAACGAGGCGGCGACGATGTCCGTGAAGGCTTCCAGGCGGTCTGGTGCGTCGATCGTGGCGCTGTCGAACACAGTGAGCATCGCTCCCCGCTTCCCCCGACGTGATTCCAGAGTGGCGGATCTGTCAACCTGCGCTGCGCGCGTAGGACTGTGCGCGCCGTGCTAACGACAAGGTCGCGCGCTCGCCCGAGACTCTCGGTCGGAAGAGCAGTGCGGTCGGATTCCATGCTGCCTGATCCGATTCGCCCCCACCCTTTAGTAGGGAGTGCAATGCGCACCAGCAGAAACGTGGCGTACAGAGTAGGGGCGGCGATCGTGGCCGCCATTCTGGCCTCGACAGCCTGCGTGCTGGCGGTGGCGTCGCCGGCGACCGCGGCGCCGGCCCTGGCCATTCATTCGTACCAGGCCAGTAGGGCTTGTCTCGAGCAGTACTTCAACGGGAACCAGGCAACGACGCAGGTGATGGTCGCGCCGCCGTGCACCTACAGCAATGCGCGATGGCGATTCGAGGGGGTCGGAGGAAACACCTACCGGGTCGTCAACAATCGCTGGGACGACAGCGGCCTGTGGTGCCTCTCCGCTCCGAACGGCGTCGACAGCTTCGTATTCGCGGAACTGTGCGTCAGCCCTCTGCCGGATAAGCAGAAGTGGACACCGATTCGAGCCCGGGATGCGAATCAGCTCGTGAATGAGCTGTCGCGTCAGTGTCTGACGTACTACTACACCTCGTCCGCGATTGTGGAGACCTGCCGTACTCCCACCGACTACGGCTACGAGGCGCAGGAATGGTACTGGCACTAAAAGACAGCTCCAGCTGGGCGATCGGCGCCTTCGTCCATCCGTGGCGGGACGCCGCCACGCTGACCTTGACCGTCGGGGTCGGCCTCCTCATCGGTGCGCTGACCTACGGCGCGAGCCGTCCGCTGCGCCGCGCCCGGCCGGCTCTAATCGCCACCACGACTGCCCGTCGCTGGATGCGCACGGCGATTGTGCTGTCTTCCCTGCTGGGCCCGGTCGCGAGCTGCGGGGGGCGCCCGGCCGTGTCCCGCTTCCAGTTCAACGCCTCACCCGCCACCACGTAGGGGCTCTATCGGCGGGCCGGCAGCGCGGCGGTCGTCAGGACCGAGGCCGCGGGGGGCGCTCGCTGTCGAGGTCGCGCGGGTCAACTCGCTGTTGGGCGGGGCGGTGGAGGCCGGGTGCTGGGCGTACGGTCGGGGTCTCCAGCTCGCCGCGCCCGGCGCCCCAGGGCAGGGCGCCGGGCACGAGGGATCGGTCAGCCCCAGAGCTCGGTGATCGTCGAGAACACCTTCTGGTTGTGCGAGAACTCCACCGTGTTGCCGTCCGGATCCTTGACCGCGCAGATGTACCCGATGTGCGCTGCCATGTCCCTCGGCTCCCACTCCAGTGCGCCGACCGCGCGCGCCTTCTCCGCGACTGCGTCCACGTCCTCCCGGTTGGGCAGCTCGATGCCGAGGTGCGCGAACGGGGCGAGCGTCGTCGCCTTCCGGCCGGGCTCGATGCCGAAGTTCTTGCCGATCTCCGGCTTGAACTCCGCCAGGACGAGCACGAACGGCGAGTCGACCTGGTTCTTGTTGGACAGCCAGGCGCCCTGCCCGTTGTCGTCGACGTTGCGCGTGACGAGCACCAGCGGCGTCACCGTGGTGTAGAACTCGATCGAGCGCTCCAGGTCGGTGACGGGCAGGGCGACGTGGGTCCAGCGCGGTTCGGTCAGTTCAGCCATGATGGTGGTTCCTTTCAGACGGTGGGCCACTTGGCCCGGTCGGGGAGTCCGGAACGGCGACGGATCCCGTCGCCTGCGCGCTGCGCGCGCTCCAGCAGGTCGAACTCGTCGAGCGTCGTGCAGCGGTAGTTCTCGACGACGCGGCGCCCGCCGACGAAGACCGTGTGCACACCGCGGCCGTCGGCGGACCACACCAGCTGGTTCGCGACGTTGTGCAGCGGCCGCCACTCGGGGCGGTCGGTGTCGTGCAGCACGAGGTCGGCCTGCTTGCCGACCTCGATCGAGCCGAGCCGGTCCGCTTCCTGCAGGCCGCGTGCGCCGTTGCGCGTCGCCATCGCGAAGGCCGTCTCGGCGGGAAACATCGTGGCGTCGCGTCGTGCGTCTTTGAACAGGCCCGCAACCAGGTACGTGGCGCGCATCAGGTCGTGGTAGTTCGAGGCGTTGTTGCCATCGGTGCCGATCGCGACGTTGACGCCTGCGGCCGCCATCTCCGGAAACTTGCCGATCTGCGTCACGCCGTACGAGACCTTCAGCGCGGTCGTCGGACAGTGCGAGACGCTCGTGCCGGTACTGGCCAGCAGCGCGATCTCCTCGTCGTCGACGTGCACGGCGTGGGTCAGGATGACGTTCTCGCCGAGAACGCCGAGCTCGTTCAGGTGCACCATCGGTCGCTGGCCGAACTTCGCCAGGAAGCCTTCGGGGTCCATGGCCGCGGGCGACATGTGGAAGCTCAGCCCGGTGCCGTGCTGCACCGAGAGTGCCTTCGCGGCTTTCCACAGCTCGTCGCTGCAGCAGGTGTGCCCGATGATGATCGGCCAGGCCTGAACGCGTCCGTCGTAACTCGATGCATGGCGGTTCATCGAGTCTTCGAGCGTGGCGATCGCCGTGTCGGTGTCCATCGTCAGGACGTCGTAGTCCTGGACGAGGTCCCAGGCCCACGGGCCGACACGAGCCCGGATCCCGATCTCGCCGAGGGCTTCCACGACCGGGTCGATGAAGCGCACGGTGCCCGCTTCGAGGAACGTCGTCGTGCCCGACTTGAGCATCTCGAGCGCGGCGAGCTGCGCCGAGATGTGCTCGTCCTCCTCGGTGTAGTAGGTGTGGATCGGCGTGAGCCACTCGAAGACGTTCTCGATGAACGGGGTGTCGTCGGGGACGAATCCCCGGGTCAGCGGCTCGCCGGTGGCGTGCACGTGGGTGTTGATCAGGCCTGGCGTCACGACGAAGCGGCGTCCGTCGATGACGTCGGCAGCGTTTTCAGTTCGCCACGCGGCCTGCACCTCGGCCGTCTTGCCGACGGCCGCGATCAGGCCGTCTTTGATCGCTACCGCGGCGTCGGTGATCACCTGCCGCTCGTCGTTCATGCTGACGACGGTCGTGCCGACGATGAGCGTGTCACAGAGTTCCATGGGTACCTCCGGAAGACGTGATGAGGTGCACGCGCTGGCGCGGCACGGGCTCCACGACGGCGACGGTGTGGGCCCCGCGGGTGGCGCACCAGGCGGCGAGGGTCGGCTCGGTGATGCCGCGGCCGACCGTCGAGGCGCGCATGGTCAGTGCGAGCGTGAGGTCGTGTACGGCGGCCGCGTACGTGTCCGTCGACGCGCCGTCCGGCGGGCGGAAGTAGTCGGCGACCAGCAGCACGCCGTCCTCGGCGAGGAGGTCCAGGGCGCGGCCGAGGAGCGCCTCGGCCCGTGGGGCGGATTCGGCGCGCAACACGTGGGCCAGGACCACGATTGCCGCGCGGCGTGACGGGAGGTCGGCCTCGAGGTAGTCGCCCGCGACCAGCGTGACGTCGTGACCGGCCAGCCGTTCCTGCGCGGCAGGTAGCACGAGCGGCAGGTCGACGCCGATCGCGCTCGCGACGGCGCCCGCATCCGCGGCCGCGCCGACCCTCGCGTCGGCGCCCGTGGCCGGGTCAGCGCCGGCGCCCGTGGCCGGGTCAGCGCCGGCGCCTGCGGCGAGTAAGGACTGGAGCCAGGCGCCCGAACCGCAACCGAGGTCGACGATCAGGCCCGTGCCGTCCCAGAGGCCGCGGCTGCGCAACTCCAGCGCCACCCCGCGGGCGACCGCGGCCTGGGTGGCGGCGGTCGCCGCGACGAGCGCCGGGTAGAGCGCGTCGAGGGCATCGGTGATCGGCGCCGCCGGGCGGCCATCCCGGAGCGTGGAGGCCAGAGCGGGCCAGCCCTGCTTCGGCCCGGGCGAGTGTCGAACCAGCTCGACCATCGACGCCGCCGACGACGGCACGAGAAAGCGCGCCGACGCCGCGGAGTTACTCCACCGCTCGCCGTCGGTGTCGAGCAATCCTTTCGCCGTGAGCAGCTGGGCGAGCAGCGTGAGGTCGGCCGCGTCAGAAACGCCGGTGGCATCCGCCAGTTCGGCGCTGGTCGCCGGTCCGTCCGCGAGCTGTTCGAAGATGTCGAGGTCGATCGCGGCGGAGAGGGCCCAGTAGGCCGCGAAGCCGTTGATCACATCCCACACCGGTGCGGGTCCCGGCTCCGCTGGCCGGACCTCGCGTGAGCGCGCGGTCATGGGCGCAGCACGACCTTGCCGGTGGCGCGGCGCGATTCCAGATGCTCCTGCGCGGCCCTGGCGTCGGTCAGCGCGAACTCGCTGTCGATCGGCGTCGAAAAATTGCTGTTCCAGTACAGGTCGAGCACGGGCGCGAACTCTGCGCGGTCGTACGGGTCGGAGCCCAGCAGCTGCAGACCGAAGTGGTACGCGTACACGATGTCGGTCTCCACGATGTGACCCGTCGTGTTGCCGAAGAACACGAGCCGACCGCGCGGCGCGAGGCTGAAGACGCCGGCGGCCCAGGTCGCCGGACCGACGTGGTCGAGCACGAGCTCGACGCCACGCCCGCCGGTCGCCTCCCGCACCGCTGCCACGACATCCTCGGTGGACGTATCGATGACGACGTCGGCACCGAGCTTGCGGACGTAGTCCGCCTTCTCCGGTCGTCCCACTGTGGAGATGACGCGGAGGCCGACGGCGCACGCGAGCTGGATCGCCGCGGTACTGACCCCGCTGGCCCCGGCGTGGATGAGGACTGTCTCTCCCGCAGCGGCGCGGCCCGTCACGTGTAACGCGTGGTGCGCGGTCATCCAGATCGTCGGCAACACGGCCGCTTCCACGAGATCGCGGCCGTTCGGCACCGGATGCAGGTTCGCGACCGGCGCGACGACGTACTCGGCGTACCCACCGGGAATGGTTCCGCCGATGACGGCGGCGGCCGGGCAGTGACCGTCGTGGCCCGAACGGCAGGTCTCGCAGCTGTCGCAGGGCACGGCCGGATTCACGACGACGCGCGTGCCGGGCGTGATCGTGTGTGCTCCGGTGGGTTCGCCCAACGCCTCGACGACGCCTGCGACGTCCATGCCCGCCGTATGCGGAAGTGCAAAGCCCGGGATCAGGGCCGGCCCACGCCGCTGCAACACGTCGAGGTGATTCAGCGAGCAGGCCCCGACGCGAATCAATGCCTCGCCAGGACCCGGCTCGGGCACCGGAATGTCGTCGACAACAAGGGTTTCGGGACCGCCATGGACGTGGTGACGAACCGCCCGCATCATCCGCTCCGCTCGCTCGGTTTTGCGCCGGGCGGCTGCACGCCGAACCGGCATGCAACGGGGATTGCGCCGCCACAGTTGACGCCGTGGACGCCGCGGATGGGGAGTCTGTTGCCTACTCCCGTGGCGGCGACAGTAGGCACCGAACCGACAGCGTGTCAACAGATTCGGGACGCCGTCCTGCAATGCGTGACGTTCGCCTGCGTTATAAGAAGTAATGCCCGTTCCGTGTTCCGCATTGCGCGACATCGTCTCTTGACGTGAGAGTAACGCGACTGGAATATGCCGAGTTGACGCTGGCACTCGCAGCGGAGCGCCGCCTCGGGTCGATCAGCCCGGACGGCGGCGCGAACACCAGCTCCGTCGACCCCGACTGCCGCGGACGCTCCCGCTTCTCTCGAGTGTGTTGCAGACCCTCGACGCGCCATGAGACGTCCTCGCTCCCCTCTCATCCCTAGGAGCAGTACTTGAGACGCTTTTTTCTCCGGACGGCTACCGTTGCGGCCTGCCTCGTCGTGCCGCTCGCGGCCTGCACCAATCCCAGCGACACCGCCGAGACCGCCGCCACGTCGTCGGTCGGAGCCGGCGCCGCAGGCCCGGACATCAACGGGGACGGCGAGGTCATCATCGGTGTACTCAGCCCCGGTGACCTCAACGACAACGGCTACTACGAGAGCTTCGTCGCCAAGGCGCAGGCGTTCACCGACAAGGAGGGCTGGCAGCTCATCAAGGTCGGCTCGGTCAACCAGGCCGACGCGCTGAACCAGGCCCGCAACCTGTGCCGCCAGAAGGTCGACATGGTCGCGCTCGGGGCCAGCGAGCTGAAGGACGCGCTGGGGGCGTCCGAGGAGTCGGTCTGCGGAAAGACGGCCTGGTACGTCCCCGCGCAGCAAGATCTCGAGCAGACACCGAAGATCACGATCTCCCGGGACTTCATCAACGAGGTCATCTTCGCCACCGGATACGCCAACGGTCTGCTGATGAAGGAGAAGGGCTACACCAAGGCCGGGTATGTGACCGGCCCGGAGGCCGACTTCTCCGTCCAGGCCGCCAAGGCGTTCAAGGCAGGTATTCGCACGGTCATCCCGACCGCGACGCTGGTCACCACCTACACCGGTGACTTCAACGACTCCGGTAAGGCGAAGGAAGCCGCGCAGGCCCAGGTGAACCAGGGCGTCAAGGCGCTCTACCCGTACCTGGGTGGTGCGACCGACGAGGTGGCGAAGTTCGGCAACACCAAGAACCTCATCCTCTCGACGCCGGGCACCGACCGGTGCGCCTCGACCAGCCCGAAGTTCCAGGTCTCCTCGATCTTCGACCCGGGTGAGTACTTCGCAGCGGCCCTGCAGGACTTCGCCGACGGCCAGTTGAAGATGGGCGTCGCCCGTGAGTGGCACCTCGGCAAGGACCCCGTCCCGACCGTGAAGCTCTGTGGCGGCACCCCGGCGCAGAACACCGCCCTGGAGACGTTCATCAAGGACATCGGCAGCGGCAAGATCAACGTCGACAGTGAGGTGGCGAAGCTCGGCGGCTGACGCCGATCGACGGTCGGCTGGCGCGCTCGGGCACCCGAGCGCGCCAGGCGGGTCACCCGCACCGAGGACGACGGAGGGCGCCGGCGCGGGTCAGGGTAGGCCCGTGTCCCGGACCTCGGCGCCCCCTGAGCCGGCCTCCGTTTCCGCACGGCCCGGTTCAGCGGTGACCCCCAGCGCCGCACGGGCCGCGTCGAGGATTTCCTGGGAGAGCGGGTCACCGCTGGTCGCGCGCGCCAGAACGAGCGCGCCCACCATGGTGCACAGCCGAGTGAGGCCGTCCTCCCCGTCGCTGGTGGCGAGGTGTCCGGCGAAGTCCCGGACCCCCTGTGCGTAGACCCGGCGGACCTCGCGCCCCTCCGGCTCCCGCGCGATGTCGGTGACCAGCGCCGCGACCGGGCATCCGTCCGCCCGGCCGTCCCGGTGGGCAGGCGAGAGATACGTGTTGATCAGTTCCCGCTGCGCCGCGGCCCGCTCCCCATCGTGCCGCCGCAGTTCCTCACCGTGGTGCCGGGCGAGCTCTTTCAACGCGAGCGCGGTGGCCTCGTCGACCAGCGCGTCCTTCGAAGCGAACTGCTTGTAGAAGCCGCCGTGGGTCAGCCCGGCCGCCTTCATGAGGTCGGCCACGCTGACGTGCGTCCCCTGCTCCCGGAAGAGCCGGGAGGCCGTCTCCACCACCCGGCGGCGGTTCTCCTGCGCCTGAGCCTGTGACACGCGACCCATCGGCCACCTCCCTATGGATGTCAGATCAAATCTATCCTAGGCTTCAGTTAGATTTCGAACGACATCTAATCTCGCAAGGGAGCAGAACATGGACCTCAGCCACGCCACCGCAGTGATCACCGGAGGCAACCGGGGCCTCGGCCGCCACCTCGCCGCTCAACTCACCGAGCGCGGCGCCAAGGTCTACGCGGCTGCCCGCCGACTCGAGACGATCGATCTTCCGGGGGTCGTCCCCCTCCTTCTCGACGTCACCGACGAGAACTCGATACACGCCGCCGCCCGCATCGCCTCCGACGCGACGCTCCTGATCAACAACGCGGGCATCTTCACCGGCGCCACACTGGTCGCGGGCGCAACCGACGCCATCCGCCGTGAGATGGAAACCAACTTCTACGGCCCGCTGGCCACGACCAGGGCTTTCGCCCCCGTGATCGCCAACAACGGCGGCGGTGCCGTCCTCAACATCCTCTCCGTCCTGTCCTGGGCCCACCCGGCCGCCGCCGGCTCTTACTCAGCCTCCAAGGCCGCCGCCTGGGCCCTGACCGACGCCACCCGCGAGGAACTCGCTCCGCACGGGATCACCGTCTCCGGCCTGTACGTCGGCTACATGGACACCGACATGGCCGAAGCCGTTCCGGCCGAGATGAAGTCCGATCCTGCCGAGGTCGCCGCCCAAGCCCTGTCCGGCATCGAGTCCGGCCTGCCCGAGATCCTTGCCGACGCGCTGACCCACCAGGCCAAGCAGGCCCTGTCCACCGCGCCGAGCATGGCCTGAGACGCCCCAGGCCCCTTGCCCGTAGGAGCAGAAGGACCATGAAGAGCTACCTGATCGAGCGGTACGGTGACCGGTCCGTGGTGCACGCCGCAGAGACCCCCACCCCGCAGCCGGGCCCCGCCGACGTCGTAGTCCACATCCACGCCGCGAGCGTCAACCCGCTCGACTTCAAGATCCGCGACGGCGCCTTCAAAAGGATCCTCCCGTACCGTCTTCCCCTCACCTTGGGCAACGATTTTGCCGGCACCGTGATCGCCACCGGGGCCTCGGTTACGCGCTTCGCCGTCGGTGACGAGGTCTACTCCCGCCCCGACAAAGATCGCATCGGCACCTTCGCCGAACAGATCGCCGTCCACCAGGATGACCTGGCACCCAAGCCCGCCTCCCTCTCCATGGTCGAGGCAGCCTCCCTCCCCCTGGTCGCCCTCACCGCCTGGCAGGCCCTGGTCGAGAAGGCCCGGGTCGAGCCCGGCCAGAAGGTCCTGGTCCACTCCGGCTCCGGCGGCGTCGGCAGCATCGCCGTCCAGCTCGCCAAGCATCTGGGCGCCTACGTCGCCACCACCGCGAGCGCCACCAATGCCACCCTCGTCAAGGAGCTCGGCGCCGACGTCGTCATCGACTACCGAACCCAGGATTTCGAACAGGAACTCACCGGCTACGACGTCGTCCTGGACACCCTCGGCGGCGACAACCTGGAGAAGTCCCTCCACGTCCTCAAGCCGGACGGTAAGGCCATCAGCATCGTCGGCCCGCCCGACGCCGACTTCGCCCGCGACCTCGGCGCGGGCCTCGTCCTCCGCCAGATCATGAACGCGATGAGCCTGACCACACGCCGCCACGCCAAACGCCGCGGCGCGACGTACTCCTTCCTCTTCATGAAGGCGAGCGGCGCACAGCTCCGCGAGATCACCGCCCTCGTCGACGCCGGAAAGATTCGTCCGGTCGTCGACCGCGTGTTCCCCTTCGACCAGACCCTGGACGCCCTGGACTATGCCGAGGACGGCCGCGCGAAGTCCGGCAAGGTCGTCATCGCCATGTCCTGAGAACGGCGCGACCCCGCGGACCCCACGGACCGAACGACGCCTGACTCAGCCAGGCGTGCCAGTTGATCGGCGCACGACCAGCTCGGTCGCCAGTTGGATGTGCATGCCGAGGGGAGTCTGCCCGTTGAGGAGTTGGATGAGCATCGTCGCCGCGGTCGACCCCATCGCGGCGAGCGGCTGACGAACGGTAGTGAGCCCCGGCGAGATCAGCTTGGCGGCTTCCATGTCGTCGAAACCGACGATCGACAGCGCGTCGGGAACTGGGATTTTCAGGGCGTGCGCCGCCTGAAGCGTGGTGAACGCGAGTCGGTCGTTGAACGCGAAGATCGCGGTGGGTGGGTCCGGATGGCGCAACAGGTCCACGGCGACGTCGTAGGCCGCGGCTGATTCGGTGTAACCGCTCACCCGCACGAGGTCGGGGTCGAGACCCACTCCGGCGCGTTCCAGTGCCTCGCGTGCGCCGTGCAGGCGCTCCTTGGTGCTGAAGAAGTGCGGCTCGCCGGTGATCATCGCGATGCGGCGGTGCCCTAGGCCCAGGAGATGTTCGACGGCGTGGCGCGCGCCCATCGCGTGCGTCGAGGTGACCCAGGGCATGGGTGCTGTCACCTGGTCGATGGGGTCGATGATGACGAATTTGAAGCCGCTGTCGTAGAGGGCGGAGATCTCCTGGTTCGACTCGGCCGGGAGCAGAATGAGCGCGCCGTCGACGCCCGAGGTGACGAACCCCTGTATGGCGTCACTCTGCCGGTCGCGTTCGTGTTGTGTCGTCTCCAAGACCAGGCTCAAACCGGCATCGTGAATGACCTGTGCTGCGCCGGCCAGGATGCGGGCGAAGTACTCGGCTTCGATGCGCGGCAGCGTCACCGTGACCCGGCCGGTCTGACCGGTCGACAGGGCGCGGGCGGACTGGTTGCTGGTGAAGCGGTGTTCCCGCGCGAGCCGCGCGATGGCCGACCGAGTCGAGGCGGATACCCCGGGCTTTCCGCTGAGCGCGCGGGAGACCGTCGCCACCGAAACCCCGGCCATCCGGGCGAGGTCTTCCATGGTGGCCGGCTCGCCCGAGGTCATCGTCAGCTCCCGTCTCGCGGTCGCCGGACGCAACCGATTACGCGCAGCTTGCCACAGGAATCCGGGCGTTCGAATGGTCGGAGTCGGCAGGCGGCAACTAGTGGCAACCACTGCGGGTGCTCTGGCTCGCGGTTGTTACGTTCCCGGCCACGCAAACGCTTGCGCGCTGTTTGCGGAGCCCCCCAATCCATGCGCGGGGTCAGTGAAGACCCAAGGAGAGACGATGAAACGGTTCGCACGCGCGGTCGCTGTGGCGACCGCCGTCGGCCTTGCCCTTGCGGCCTGCTCGGCGAACAACGACTCCGCGAACGACAGCGGGGTGGCTGCCGACGGCACGGCCACGGTCAAGGCCAAAGAGCTCACCGTCTGGACGAGCACGGCCGATCAACCGTACGTGCGCAACGCGTACAAGAGGTTCGAGAAGAAGTTCGGCGTCAAGCTGAGCCTCGTCGAGATCCCCGCGGACGGCCTGGAAAACCAGGTCCAGACCAAATGGGCCAGCGGCGACCGTCCGGACCTGCTCGAATACCACGCCACCTCGCTGTTCTGGGCACTCAACCCGGCGAAGAACCTCGTCGAGATGTCGGACATGCCCTATGTCGAGCGCTCGGGCGAGATCTACGAGAGCGCCGGCTCGCTGAACGGCAAGATCTATGCCGCGCTCACCGTCGGACCCGGCATGTTCGGCATGTACTACAACAGAACAGTCTTGGCCGACGCCGGGCTGACCGCTCCCAAGACCTTCGCGGACCTCGAGAAGATCTGCACCACCGTGAAGCGGAAGGCCCCGGGCGTGACGCCGATCTACGAGGCCGGCGGCTCGCAGTGGCCGACGCAGATCCAGATCCTGATGTACCTCGCCGGCACCGAGAAGGGCGAAAACTACTCTCAGGATCTCCTTGCCAAGAAAGCGACCCTCGACGACCCCGAGGGCCCGTTCGTCGCGGCGCTCACCGAGTACAAGAAGCTCCAGGGGATGGGCTGCTTCAACAGGGACGCCACGACCGCGAAGTCGGAACCGTCGTTCCAGATCCTGGCGGACGGCAAGGCGGCGATCCTGCCGCAGAACACCAGCTCGCTCCCGTCGCTGACCGAGGTGTACGGCGGGGACACCGCCAAGGCGAGCGACGCGATCGGCTGGGCGTCGCCGTCGGCGACCACGACGACGTCCGCGTGGTCGCCGTCCTTCAACGGCACCTGGTACGTCCCGAAGACCGGTGACGCCGATCGCCAGAGCACGGCCCTGGCGTTCATCCAGTGGATCACCACCGACGGCTACCAGGAGTACCTGACCGAGACCAAACGGTTCCCGGCACTGTCCGGCGCGAAGGCCGCGGAGCCGGTGGGCATCGAGAAGGACTTCGCCACCGCGTACGACGGCGACAAGGCGCTGGCCGTCAACGCGAGCCTGGTCGGCTTCGGCGCCCAGTTCCCGACGCTGATGACCGGTCTCCTCAGTGGCCAGAACACTCCGGCCGAGGTCGGTGAGCTCGCTCAGAAGGCCCTGGAACAAGGGGCGAAGTCGGCGCAGCTGGCCGGCTGGTAACGAGCGCGATGAGTTCCACGACCAGCGCTCCGGCGCGCGGCGGGGTCGACGCCCCCGCCGCGCGCGGGCGCCGCCGCAGAAAACGGCAGTTCGGCGGATGGTGGCCGTTCATCCTTCCGGCCTTCGTTCTGGTGACCGGGTTCTTCACGGTCCCGTTCCTGCTCAACCTGCGGTTCGCGTTCACGAACTGGAGCGGGTACTCCGACGTCATCTCGTTCAACGGCCTGGAGAACTACCGCGGTCTGATCGACCAGAACATCCTCTGGCCGGCCGTCCGAGTCACGCTGCTGTACGCGGTGGCGGCGATGCTCATCCAGAACGTGTTCAGCCTGTCGATGGCGCTGGTTCTGCAGCGCTCGAACCGGGTCAACGGGTTCTTCCGGTCGTTCTTCTTCCTGCCGGTGCTGGTCGCTCCGGTGGCCGCCGGTTACATCTGGGGCGCGATCCTCGCGCCCAGCGGACCGCTGAACCAGGCGATCTCGATCGTGCGCCCCGGATTCGACTACGCCTGGCTCGGCGGAGACACGAGCGCGTTGCTCAGCCTGGCGTTCGTCGACGCGTGGAAGTGGAGCGGGCTGATCACGCTGGTCTACATCGCCGGGCTCAACAACATCCCCGGTGAGCTGCTCGAGGCCGCGACGATCGACGGTGCGAACGCCTGGCAACGGTTCTGGCGTATCCGGTTCCGGCTCCTGGCACCCGCGTTCACGTTCACGGTCGTGGTGACGATGCTCGGCGCGATCAACGCGTTCGACCTCGTCGCCGCGACGACGCGCGGCGGGCCGGGCAACGCGACCACCGTGCTCAACATCGCCCTGTTCAACCAGTACGGAAGTGGCTTCTTCGGAATGGCGAGCTCGCTGAGCCTGGTCGTCACGATCCTGGTGGTCGCGCTGGGGCTCCCGCTGATCGCGTACCTCCGGCGCCGGGAGGTGGAGGCGTGAAGACCAAGAACGCGTTGCGGATCACCGCGCTCAGCGTCATCGCGCTGTTCTGGGTCGTCCTGCCGATGTGGATGCTGCTGGTCAACTCGGCAAAGCCGCTGAGCGAGGCCGCGCTGCTGGATCTCGGGCTGCCGCACGAGTGGGCGCTCTGGGAGAACTACTCGTTCGTCGTCAACGAGGGAGGGTACTTCCAGGCTCTGACGAACAGCCTGGTCGTCGTCGTTCCCACGATCGTCGTCATCGTGCTGTTCGGTGCGATGGCCGCCTGGGCGTACGCGCGGTCGCCGTCGATGACGGCGAAGGTCGCCTACAACATCACGGTGCTCTCGATCGTGCTTCCGGCGGCCATCCTTCCGACGATCTACGAGTTGCAGGTCCTCGGAATCGACGGAACCCGGTTCGGCTACTTCCTGGTGATGGCGGCGACCCGGATGGGCAACGTCGTCTTCCTCGCGACCGGGTTCATCAAGTCGGTGCCGCGGGACCTGGAAGAGGCGGCGTCCATCGACGGCGCCAGCAAACTGCAGATCTTCATCCGCATCATCTTCCCGCTCACCGTGCCGGTTTTGCTGGTCGGCTCGGTCATCCTGATCATCTCGACCTGGAATGAGTTCTTCTTCGCGGGTTTCCTGCTTCAGGGCCAAGACCGGGCCACGCTGCCCCTCGCGTTGTATCAATTCGCGTCAGCGTCGGCGGATCAGCCGGTGCTGCGCTGGAACGTCATCTTCGCCCATGTCGTCCTGACGAGCATTCCGCTCGTTCTGGTGTACCTGGCCGTCCAGCGTCGCGTGGTGCCCGGACTGTCGGCAGGCGCGATCAAGGGCTGAACCGGACCACGGCTCAGCTCACCGAGAAAGAGATTCCATGAGCACTGCTTTCCCGCCGGACTTCCTCATCGGTGCGGCCACGGCCGGCCACCAGATCGAGGGCGGCAACGTCGCGAGCGACTGCTGGGCACTGGAACACGTGCCCGACACGGTGTTCCGGCACCCCAGCGAGGACGCGGTGGACTTCTACCACCGCTGGCGCGAGGACGTCGCGCTCACCGCGGATCTGGGGCTGCAGGCGTTGCGGTTCAGCGTCGAGTGGTCGCGAGTCGAACCGGAGCCCGGCGAGTTCTCCCGCGCAGCGCTGGGCCACTACCGGCGGCTCGCCGCGACCTGCCGAGAACTCGGCCTGCGCACGTTCGTGACGTTCAACCACTGGACGACGCCGGTCTGGTTCGCCGCCGAGGGTGGCTGGACCAACCCCGCTGCCGTCGACCGGTTCGCGCGCTACGTCGACGTCGTCGCCGCCCACCTGAAGGGTGAGATCGACTGGGCGATCACGCTCAACGAGCCCAACGTCGCCACGGTCGCGGCGGTCGGCGGCGGAGGTGTGGGCGGCTCGGCCGTGGGCGACCTCGCCCGCGCGCTGGAGCACGCGAGCCGCCGCCACCCCAGCGGTCAGGGCACGTTCACGCCGATGATGCTGTGGGAGGGCGACCAACTGGGCCGATACACCGAAGCCCACCGGCGTGCCACCGAGGTGATCAAGTCCCACGTCGACGTTCCCGTGGGCTGGTCGCTGGCCTGCGTCGACTACCAGGCCGTCCCCGGCTTCGAGGACCGTGCCGCCGAGGTGCGGAACCAGGCGCTCACGAGCTGGCTCGAGGTCAGCCGTGACGACGACTTCGTCGGCGTGCAGAACTACACCCGGCGTCTGGTCGGCGAGCACGGCGTGCAGAAGCCGGGGCCGGGCGTGGCCGTCGACGACCTGAACTGGGAGTACTACCCCGAGTCGCTGGCGAACGCGGCCCGCAACGCGGCGGCGGTCTCGGGCCGTCCGGTCGTGATCACCGAGCACGGCGTCTGCACGCGCGACGACGAGCAGCGCATCCGCCACACCGGCCAGGCACTAGGCCATCTCGCCGGCGCGGTGGCCGACGGCCTCGACGTGCGGGGGTACCTGCACTGGACGCTGCTGGACGAGTTCGAATGGTTCTCCGGGTTCGACGTGACGTTCGGTCTGGTCGAGGTCGACCGGACCACGTTCGAGCGTCGTCCGCGGCCCTCGGCGACGTGGCTGGGCGGCGTCGCCGCTCGGAAGACCCTGCGGTGAGTTACCGGGGCAGTGGCGCGGTGATGATCGGTGCGTGCGCGTTCCCGCTCAGCCGGGAAGGCGACCCGGCGGTGTACTTCCGCCGCGAGTTCGAGGTGACGCCGGACCTCGCGTCGGCGACGCTGTGGGTGACCGCGCTCGGCATCGTCGAGCCGTATCTCAACGGTGTCCGGGTCGGCGACGAAGTACTCGAACCCGGCTGGACGTCGTACCGCCACCGGCTGCTCGTCCGCAGTCACGACGTCACCGCGCTGCTGCACCCGGGAGCGAACGCGTTCGGCGCGATCGTCGGCGAGGGCTGGGCGACCGGCCGGCTCGGCTACGAGGGCATCGCCCGGCGGCACCACTTCGCCGACCGGGTGGCGCTGTTCGCGGTGATCGAGCTGCGCTACCCGGGCGGCACCGAGGTCGTCGTCACCGACCGGCAGTTCCGGGCCGGCGCGGGATCGATCCGCGCCACCAGCATCTACGACGGCGTCACGACCGACGCGCGCCGCGAGGCGGGCGGGTGGAACCGCCCCGGGTTCGACGACGAGCGGTGGGGCGCCGTGGAACCCGTCGAGTGGGATCTCGCCACGCTGGTCGACCCGGTCGCGCCACCGATCCGGCGGATCGAGGAACTCGCACCCATCGAGATTCGTCCGTCGGCGCGCGGTACGACGATCGTCGACTTCGGTCAGAACATCGCGGGCTGGGTCCGGCTGCGGCTCACCGGCCCGCGGGGGCACGAGGTCACGGTGCGGCACGCCGAGGTCCTCGTCGACGGCCTGCCGGATTACACGACGCTGCGCCCGGCGCGGGCCACCGACACCTACGTCCTGGCGGGTACCGGCGCCGAGGAGTTCGAGCCCCGCTTCACGTTCCACGGCTTCCGCTACGCCGAGATCACCGGGCCCCTCGGCGCGGTGCCTCCCGACGACGTGCGTGCGGTCGTCGTCCACAGCGACATGGAGCGGACCGGCTGGTTCGAGTGCTCGAACCCTCTGGTCAACCGGCTGCACGAGAACGTCGTCTGGTCGATGCGCGGCAACTTCGTCGGGCTCCCGACCGACTGTCCACAGCGCGACGAACGTCTCGGCTACACCGGCGACATCAACGCGTTCGCGCCGACCGCCACCTTTCTCTACGACGTCTCCGGGGCGCTGCGATCGTGGCTCGCGGACCTGGCCACCGAGCAGCAGGCCCTGGGGTACGTCCCGTACGTCGTGCCCGATGTCCAGCACACGTACAAGTCGCCGACCGCGCTGTGGAGCGACACCGCGGTCAGCCTTCCGTGGGCGCTCTACTGGGAGTACGGCGACCTCGACATCCTGCGGCGCAGCTACGACTCGATGGCGGCGTTCACCCGGAGCGTCGAGGCGCTGCTCGACCCCAGTGGTCTCTGGCGCGAAGGGTTTCAGTTCGGCGATTGGCTCGACCCGGATGCGCCGCTGACCCGTCCGCGCGAGGGCAAGACCGATGCGCACCTCGTCGCCACGGCCTACTTCGCCAAGGTGGCCCGGGAGATGGCGGCCGCGGCCGATGCGCTCGGGCGTGTGGATGACGCGCGGCGCTTCGCTGCGCTCGCCGGTCGCGTCCGCGAAGCGTTCCGCGCCGAGTACGTGACCGCCAACGGCCGGATCACGAACGAGAGCGCGACCGCGTACGCGCTCGCGATTCACTTCGATCTGGTGGACGACGTTCAGCTGGCCACCGCGGGACGGCGCCTCGCGGAGATCGTCCGCCGGGACGGTGGCCGGATCGCGACCGGGTTCGCCGGTACGCCGCACGTCGCCCATGCGCTGACCAAGACCGGGCACACCGACGAGGCCTACCTCCTGCTGCTCCGGGAGGAGGCGCCCTCATTCCTCTACGCCGTGACGCGGGGCGCGACGACGATCTGGGAACGGTGGGACGCGATCCTCCCGGACGGGACCGTCAATCCGTCCGGGATGACGTCACTCAACCACTACGCGCTCGGTGCGATCGCGAACTGGCTGCACACCGTTGTGGGTGGCCTCCGACCGACCGAGCCGGGCTACCGCACCGTGCGGATCGCACCCCGTCCCGGTGGGGGCCTCACGTTCGCGAGGACCGCCCACGAGACGAGACGCGGGCGTTTGGAGGTCGAGTGGCGTGTGACCGACGACGGAATGGAACTGGTCGTGGTCGTGCCGGCGGGGACGGAAGCGACCGTCGAGCTGCCGCTGCACCCGACGGACGAGGTGTCTCAGGTCGGCCCGGGGACCCACCGCTGGACTTACCCGGTGCATACCCGACCCGTCGAACTCACCCTCGACAGCCCGGTCGACGTGCTGGCCGCCGACGCCGTCGTCTGGGCCGCGATCACCACGATCCTCCGCAGGCACCTGCCGGAAGTGTGCCCGGACACCTTCGTCGAGCGTGGTGCCGCGCTGCCGTTGTCGACGGTGCTCAACGACTACTCCGCCCTGTCCGCAGCCGCTCGCCGGGAACTCGCCGACGTGCTCAGCGGACCGTGAAGACTGTCCACCCTGGTCGTGTGCGTCAGTCGGGATGCCGGCTTGCGCGCTGCTGTTCGAGGCGATCGATCAGTCGGCTGACCGCGGCGCGGGCCTGCTCGTGCTCGGTCTTGTACCCCGCGGTCTCGTCGGCGACGATGCCGAGCCCGAGGCCCTGCACCGTGGCGGCGATGAGCGCCGGTGGAAACTGGTCGGGGTCGAGGCCGTACTCCGGCAGGAGTTTCTCCAGAGCCGCCATCTGCATCTGCCGCACTTGCCGTGCGACCTCACCCATCTCCTGCTTCAACGCCGGCCGGTGATTGGCCGCGGCGAGGAACTCGACCAGCAGGCCCGTTCCCCGGGGATCTGACGCGAGGTCCCACCAGGCACGGAGCGGCTGGTCGGACGCCATCACGGCGGTCAGCCGCTCGACGTTGAGCTCGGACACCCGCCGGAGAAGCGCGACGAAGAGGTCGTCCACCGTGGGGAAGTAGTAGTGCACGAGGGGCGGCTGGATGCCGAGGCGAGCCGCAATGCTCCGCGAGGTCACGGCAGCGTAGCCCTCGCGCAGCATGATCTCCGCAGCGGTCTCGAGGACGCGTGTCACCTTTTCTTCGGTCGCCGCGCGACGGCGACGGGGTTGCGCCAATGCACCTCTTTCCTCGGTTCGGCTCCATTCTGCCAAGTCTTCCGGGCTCCCTTGACGAGGCATTGCCGCAAAGTTTTACTAAGTGTTCAAACTTTCGGCACGTGACCCTGCTTGGAGGCGCCCGAGTGAGCAACGCGAGCCCGGTCTACTGGGACCCGTTCGACCGCGCGATCGCGCGTGACCCGTACCCGATCTACCGGCGGATGCGGGCCGAGGAGCCGCTGTACTACAACGATCGGCACGACTTCTACGCGCTGGCTCGGTCGCAGGACATCGAGACTGGGCTGCTCGACTGGGAGACCTACTCGTCTTCGCGTGGTCCGATCCTCGAGATCATCCAGTCCGGCATCGAGATCCCACCGGGCACGCTGCTCATGGAGGATCCGCCGATCCACGGCATCCACCGCAAGCTGCTTTCGCGCGTCTTCACGCCGCGCCGGGTGGCGGCTCTCGAGCCGGAGATTCGGGACTACGCCGTCCGTTGCCTCGAGCCGCTCGTCGGACTCGACCGCTTCGACCTCATGGCGGAGTTCGCCAACGAGCTCCCGATGCGGGTCATCGGCATGCTGCTCGGAATCCCCGAGTCCGATCAACGGACGGTTCGCGATCGCGCCGACGCCAAACTCCGCACGGACCCGGGGCAGCCGATGAAGGTGACCGAGAAGGCGCTCACCGACACGGAACTGTTCGCCGAATACATCGACTGGCGTGCGGACCACCCGTCCGACGATCTGATGACCGAGCTGCTCAACGCCGAGTTCGAAGACGAGACAGGCGTTCGGCGCACGCTCACCCGCGAGGAGATCCTGACCTACGTGACCGTCCTTGCCGGTGCGGGCAACGAGACGACCGCCCGCCTGATCGGGTGGCTCGTCGCGTTACTCGACCGGTATCCGGACCAGCGCGCGGACCTGGTCGAGAACCGCGACCTGATTCCGAACACCATCGAGGAGACGCTGCGTTTCGAGCCCACCGGCCACGCCATCGCCCGGTACGTCACGACCGAGGTGGAGCTGTACGGCCGCACGATCCCGGCGGGCAGCGCGATGATGCTGCTCGTCGCGTCGGCCAACCGCGACGAGGATCGGTGGGAGGACGGCGAGCGTTACGACATTCGTCGCAAGATCGACCGGCACGTCACGTTCGGCCGCGGCCCGCACCACTGCCTCGGCAACGCACTCGCGAGGATCGAAGGCAACATCGCGCTCGAGGAGATCCTCAAGCGATTCACCGAGTGGGAGGTCGACTGGGACAACGCGGCGCTGTCCTCGACGTCGACGATGCGCGGCTGGGAAACCCTTCCCATCAGCGTCGCCTGAATCGGGGACCGGAGCGGCATCGCGGCACGGCCGCGATGCCGCTCCGGTCACGACCGGTTCGGATCAGCGGCCGGATGTCAGCGGATCGTGACGCCGGCGTCCACCTTCAGCTGAGTTCCGGTGACGTACCTCGACTCGTCGGAGACGAGGTAGAGCACCGCGTTGCTGATGTCGACGGCCTCGACCACCTGCACCGGCAGCGCGTTCTGAAAAATCGGCCCCAGGTCGGCGCGTTGCTCCACGAGAAGCTCGAAGAGACCGGGGGGCACCATGCCGGTCGCCACTCCCGTCGGGTGGACGGTGTTGACCCGGATCTGATGGACGGCCAGCTCGTTGGCCAGTGCCAGGCTCAGGCCGACGACGCCGTGCTTGGCTGCGGTGTAGGGCGTGTGGAGCGGGCTGCCCTTGAGGCCGGCGGCCGAGCTGACGTTCACCAGGCTCCCGCCGCCACGCGCGATCAGGTGGGGAATCGCCGCGGCGCAGGTGTTCCAGATGCCGATCAGGTTGACGTCGACGACGGTGCGCCAGTCCTCGGCCGTGGTCTGGTCCCAGGTCCCTGCGGTGATGACACCCGCGTTGGCGACCGCGGCGTCCAGACCGCCCAGCTCGCCGACGGCGTCGGCGACGAGTGCGGTCAGGGTGTCGACGTCGCGGACGTCGGCGATGCGGGCGACGACCCGCCGACCGAGGGCGGCGACTGCCTTGGTGGTGTCCTCGAGATCCGCCTCTGTGCTCAGCGGGTAGTCGATGCCGTCGATGGGGGCGCAGACGTCGACGAGAATCAGGTCGGCGCCTTCCTCGGCGAGACGGAGCGCATGGCTGCGGCCCATGCCGCGTGCGGCTCCGGTGATGAGCACGACTTTGTTCTCAATGCGGGCCATCAGGGGTCCTATCGCAGTCAAGGGAGGTAAGCGGAAGGATTTCTTCCGCTTGCGGGGCACCGTAACGGGCGTCCTCGTCCCCGTCGAGTGGTTCGCTGGAAGAATTCGGGCATGACGACGTCCGCCCCTGCCCGGTTGCGCGCCGACGCCCAGCGCAATCGCGACCAGATCATCGCCGCGGCAAAGGCGCTGTTCGTCGACGACGGCCCCGAGGTGCCGATGGAGGAGATCGCACGGCGGGCGGGCGTCGGCGTCGGAACGCTCTACCGGCGATTTCCCGATCGGGAGACGCTGATCCACGTCGTCCAGCAGGAGACCTACGCCGCGGCATACCGGGATGCGCGTGCTGCGGTGGCGGAGGAAGGGACTGCCTGGGACGCGCTGGTTCGGCTGCTGCTCCGGTCGGCGGATCTGCGGGTGAGCATCCGGCTGCTGCTGAATTCGCCGGAGGCCTGGACGGTCGCGCGGAACGACCCGGCGATCCGACGGACGGCCGAGGAGTTGCTGGCGCTGGTCGACGACCTGATGCGGACGGCGCAGTCGGACGGCGTGCTCCGGCCTGACGTCGGCGTCGGGGACATCGGGCTCCTCGTGTCGTTGTTCTTCCGGCACCGTCCGTTCGACGCCGAGGACGCCTCCGAGCGCCTCGTAGAACGGGCGCTGATCCTGATGCTCGACGGCATGCGTGTCGTTCCGGGTACGCCGCTGCCGGGCGACCCGGTGCCCCCGAAGGATCTGCTCGGGCGCGGATAGCGCCGATTCGACCCCGGGTGTGACCGGCACAACATCGGCGGCAACTCGCGGCAACCGATCGCCAAGGTCTCCACGCTGCTGCTTGCCTACACGGACTCGGCGAGGCTCTCCCGCTGCAGGGCCTCGCCCACGCCTTCACCCGCCCGCGCCTCACCTCGGCGTGGCGGCATCACAAAGGAGTGATCCGTGCTCACTCGACCGGCGGCAACCCGACGGAGAGGGCGGCGCCTCGTCGCCGGCCTCGCCGCGGCCGTCATCCTCGCCACGACCGCCTGCTCCGGTAGCTCCGACTCCGACGGCGGCGGCACGGGCGGAAAGACCTCCCTCACCCTGTCGACGCTCACCGCTCCGCTCTCGCTGGACCCGTCCCAGCTCGCGGAGGGTCAGCAGGCATACCTGTGGAGCTCGATCTACGACACGCTCTTCTCCATCGACAACGACGGCACGCTGAACCCCAACGCCGCCGAGAGCTGGAAGTACTCCGAGGATGCTCGGACGCTGACGATCACGTTGCGCGACGGCATGAAGTTCAGCTCCGGTGATCCGGTCAACGCCGCCGCGGTCAAGGCCACCCTGGAACGGACGAAGGCCACACCCGGACAGCAGCAGGGCAAGCTCACCAGGGTCGCGTCGATCGACGCGCCGGACGACCGCACGGTCGTGATCACGTTGAGCGCCCCGGATCCGTCGCTGCTGACCAACCTCGCGTACGCCACCGGTGTCATCGGTGACCCGAAGACGCTGAACGACAAGCGCACGGCGCTGGACCCGGTTGGCTCCGGGCCTTACGTCCTCGACGATGCCACGGTCAATGGAACGACGTACGTGCTCAAGAAGCGCGACGACTACTGGAACGCCAAGGCGTATCCCTTCGAGCGGTTCACCGTCCGGGTGATCCAGGACCGGACCGCGGGCTTCAACGCTCTGCGGGCCGGCGAGCTCGACGTCGCCAACGTCGAGAATCCGCAGGTCGCCCAGGCCAAGGCTGCCGGTTTCGACGTGCGCACGGTCAAGGCGACCGCGGTCGCCGAGCTGGTGCTCGCCGACCGCAACGGCACGCTGCTCAAGCCCTTGGCGGACGAGCGAGTGCGGCGCGCGATCAACATGGCGTTCGACCGGGAGAAGATCGTCAAGACGTTCCTGCAGGGGAGCGGTCAGGCGTCCGTGCAGCTGTTCAATCCCAAGGGCGTCGCATACGACGCGGCCCTGGACAGCACGTACAAGTACGACCCGGCCGCGGCGAAGAAGCTGCTAGCCGAGGCGGGCTACCCGAACGGGTTCGCGGTCACGATGCCGAGCACCGCGGTGTCGAAGGCGTTCGAACCGCTGGTCAACCAGGGCCTCGCCGACATCGGCATCACGGTGAAGTGGGACCCGGTCCCGCCGCAGAACACCGCATCGTCGGTCGCCTCGAAGAAGTATCCGATGATTTTCTTCATCGTCGGGCTGAGCACCAGCGACCGCGAGCTGCTCGACAACTACGGCCCCCAGGGCTTCCTCAACCCGTTCGGAACCACGGACGCCGAGCTCGACGCGTTGATGACCAAGGCCGGCACCGAACTGGACCCGGCCAAGTCCGCAGCGCTGTACCAGCAGATCAACCGGCTGACGGTCGAGAAGGCGCTGAACGCCCCGCTGTTCTACATCGGAACGAACTGGGCGACGGCCAAGGGCATCGAGTACCTCGGCACCGGCGCGAACACGATGACGACCATCCGGACGTTCGCCCCCACCGCATAACCCGCGCGTCCCGGGCGGCCGATCGGTCGCCCGGAACCCGCGCTCCTCTGGCAGAACCCGAGAGACCTCATGATCTTGTACATGCTGCGCCGGTTCGCTACCGGCCTCGTGCTCGCGGTGCTGGTCACCCTGATCACGTTTCTACTGCTCAGCACGTCGTTCGACGGGGTGGTGCGCAACCTGCTCGGCAGCGCGGCGACACCCGATGCCGTCGCGGACCGCAAGGCGGCGATGGGCCTGGACCGCCCAGTGCTCGTGCAGTACCTGGACTGGCTGTCGCACGCGGCCCGCGGCGACTTCGGCACGTCCTACTTCACCAGCGAACCGGTCGCTCCGGCAGTGGCGGCCCGGTTGAGCGTCACCTTGTCGGTCGTGGTCGTCGCGCTCGTGATCACCACGGTACTGAGCGTGCTGCTCGGCGTTCTCGCGGCCGCGCGCGGGGGCGCGATCGACCGGCTGGCTCAAGGTGCCTCGCTCGTCGGCTACCTGGTTCCGGGCCTGCTGATCGCGATCGTGCTGGTCTACGTGTTCGCGATCAAGCTCAAGCTGCTGCCGGCCACCGGCTTCACCCGCCTGTCCGAGGATCCGGTGCAGTGGGCGAAGACGATCACGATTCCCGTCGTCGCCTTGATGATCGGTGGCATCGCCAGTCTCTCCGCCCAGGTGCGCGGCACGATGATCGGCGAGCTGCGCAAGGACTACGTGCGGACGCTGCGCGCGCGGGGGATCCCGACCCGCTCGATCGTTCTGCGCCACGCGTTGCGCAATGCGGCCGGTCCGGCGCTGACCGTGCTCTCGCTGGAGTTCATCACGATGCTGGGTGGCGCGCTGATCATCGAGAAGGTGTTCGCGTTGCCCGGGTTCGGCTCGTACGCGTTCGATGCGTCGTTGCAGGGCGACATCCCCGTGGTCATGGGCATCACGTTGTTCAGCGTGCTGCTCGTGGTGACCGTCAACCTGCTCGTCGACCTGGCGAACGGTTGGCTCAACCCGAAGGCGAGGGTCGCGTGAGCGTCGAGATTCTGGCGGAGGACCCAGGGCTCACCGTGCCGGCCCGCACTTCCGTACTCCGCAAGCTGGTGAAGGACCCCCAGGCAGTGATCACGGCCTCGTTGCTGCTGGTCGTCGTCGTGCTGGGCGCGCTGGCGTCAGTACTTGCCGAACACGGCCCGAACGAAGCCTCGCTGGATGCGATCAACGCCGGGCCCGGCACGCCGGGCTATCCGCTCGGTGGTGACCAGAGCGGACGCGACATCCTGTCCCGGCTCCTGCACTCGATCAACACGAGCGTGGTGTCGGCGTTGATCGGCGCCAGCGTGGCCCTCACCATCGGGGTGACCTTCGGGCTGATCGGCGGCTACTTCGGCCGCCGGATCGGTGGTCTCACCGAGTGGATCTTCAGCCTTCTGATGACCTTCCCCGGTCTGTTGCTGCTCATCGTTCTGCTGCCGGTGACCCACGGCGACTTCCGGGCCACGATGCTGATCTTCGGTGTCCTGCTCTCGCCAGGCATCTACCGCTTGGTCCGCAACCTGGTCGTCGGCGTGAAGAACGAGTTGTACGTCGACGCCGCCCGCGTCTCCGGTCTCTCCAACCTGCGCATCCTCGGCCGGCACGTGCTGGTCGTCGTCCGAGGTCCGATCGTCATCGCCGCCGCGTTCATGGCCGGTACGTCGATCGCCCTCCAATCGGGGCTCGCGTTCTTGGGTGTCGGCTCGACGACCGTCCCCAGCTTCGGCGCGATGATCTCCGAGGGGTTCACCAATCTCTACACGGAGCCGTTGCAGTTCCTCTGGCCCAGCCTTCTGCTGGGGTTGATGACCGCATCGCTGGTCCTGCTGGGCAACGCCCTGCGCGACACCCTGGAAGGCGTCAAGCTCACGCCGGCGAAGCTCACCGTGCCCGAACGCCGTCCCGCGGTCGCGACAACGGCAGCCGAAGACGACTCGCTGCTGGTCGTCGACGACCTGACGCTCGCGTACCCGACACCGTCCGGCGAACTGACCGAAGTACTGACCGGCGTTTCGCTGCGGCTGGACGCGGGCGAGACGCTCGGCCTCGTCGGCGAGTCCGGATCCGGCAAGTCCCAGACCGCCTTCGCGGTACTCGGTCTGCTGCCGGCCGAAGCGGTCGTGCTGCGTGGCTCGATCCGGTTCGCGGGACGCGAGTTGCTCAGGCTGAGCGAGCGGGAACTCCGCCGGCTGCGCGGCCGATCGATCGCGTATGTCCCGCAGGAGCCCATGTCGAACCTCGACCCGTCGTTCACCGTCGGGGCCCAGCTCGTCGAGGGCATCCGCGCTGCGTCGGGGGTATCCCGCCGAGAGGCGCGGGACCGCGCGCTCGCGCTGCTGGGCCGGGTCGGGATCCCGGACCCGAAACACACCTTCGCCTCCTACCCGCACCAGATCTCCGGCGGCATGGCGCAGCGGGTCCTGATCGCCGGCGCCGTGGCGAGCAGGCCGCAACTCCTGATCGCCGACGAACCGACCACCGCCCTCGACGTCACCGTGCAGGCGGAGATCCTCGACCTGCTCCGGGACCTCCAGCAGGAGTTGGGGATGGCGGTCCTGCTCGTCACGCACAACTTCGGCGTCGTCGCCGACGCCTGCGGACGCCTCGCCGTCATGCGGAACGGAGCGATCGTCGAATCGGGGACGACCGTGGACACATTCCGCGCGCCGCAGCACCCGTACACCCGGCAACTGCTCGGCGCGATCCTCGACCAGGACACCGTGCGGACGGATACTCCCGCCGTCGTCGTCGGAACGGACCCCGAATGAGCGCGCCGCTGCTGGAGATCGACGCCCTGCGCGTGACGTACCCCGGACGGGGCTTCCGCGCCCGGCCGCGCGAGGTGCTCCACGGTGTCTCGCTGACGATCGCCCCGGGCGAGTGCCTGGGGGTGGTCGGCGAGTCGGGGTCGGGTAAGACGACGATCGGCCGGGCCGTACTCGGGCTCGTGCGCCCGAGCGGGGGGCGCATCACCTTCGATGGCGAGGACATCACGCGTGCGTCCGCGCCGCAGCGGCGGCGCCTCGCCCGGCATCTCCAAGTGGTGTTCCAGGACCCGTACACCTCGCTCAACCCGTCGATGCTGATCGGGGACATCCTGAGCGAGCCGCTGATCGCGCAGGGCATGGAGGCGAGACAGGCGCGGGCGCGGGTCGCCACGCTGCTCGACCAGGTAGGGCTACCCGCCAACGCCTCCGAGCGGCTACCGCGGGAATTCAGCGGCGGCCAGCGGCAGCGGGTCGCGATCGCGCGGGCGCTCGCACCGGAGCCGACGCTGATCGTCTGCGACGAGCCGGTCTCCGCCCTGGACCTCTCGACCCAGGCGCGGGTGTTGGACCTGCTCATCGACGTCCAGCGCCGCACCGGGGTCGCCTACCTGTTCGTCTCTCACGATCTGGCGGTCGTGCGGCACGTCAGCCACCGGGTCGCGGTGGTCTACCGCGGCGACCTGGTGGAGACCGGCGACGCCGACACGGTCACCGCACGTCCGGAGCACCCCTACACGCAGCGACTACTGCTCGCGGCGCCGGTCGCCGACCCGGAACAGCAGGCGGCGCGGCGCGCAGAACGGCAGCGCGCTGCGGCAACGGCAACCGGTGGCAACTGATTGCTCGCCTCCGATTCGCCTCGCGTTAATAGCCGAAACACCCAAGAAATCGTGCGCGACCGCCGATCTCCTGGTGCACGGACGAAGGAGTTCGCATGGCCGTTCCGGACACCGCCGGGGCCCTCGTAGCCGAGCCGCCGAACGGAGCGCTGCCTCCGGGAGCAGCAGCTGGCCCGGCGCCCGAACGCCGAGCGTCGCGGCAGTTCCTCTGGTTGAGCCTGATCGCCTCGTTCGGAGCGCAGCTCGCCTACGTCACCCCGGTGGTGCTCTCACTGGCGATCCGCGTCGAGGACCTGACGCCCGGACGGGAGCAGAACCTGGGCTACCTGACCGGCATCGGCGCGGTGGTGGCTCTCCTGGCCGGCCCGGTGTACGGACAGCTCAGCGACCGCACCCGGAGCCGCTTCGGCCGCCGCCGTCCCTGGATCCTCGGCGCGGCGCTCGCCGGCATGCCGGCCTTGCTGGTCATGGCGTTCGCGCCGAACGTCCTCGTGCTGGGCGTCGGCTGGGTCCTGGCGATGGCGACCTGGGGCCAGGTCGGTGTGCTGATCGGGATGAGCCACGCGGATTGGCTGGGGGAGAGCCAGCGCGGCAAGGTGTCCGGCATCGCCGGCTTCCTCGCGGCGCTGGGCCCGATCGTCGGGTCGGTGCTGGCGGGCGCGGTGAGCCGCAACGACCTGCTGCTGTTCCTCATCCCCGGTCTGCTCGGGCTGGTCCTGACCATTCCGTTCGTTCTCTTCTTCAACGACACCGACAGCCGCAACCAGGTCACGGATACGCCCCTGTCGCTGCGGGCGCTCGTGTCCAGCTACCGCTTCAGCTTCACACGCGAACGCGACTTCTCGATCAACTGGTTCGTACGGTTCTTCTTCACCGCGGGGATCTACCTCGCCACCACGTTCACCTCGTTCTACGTCGCGCAACTTCTCGGGGTTCCGGTCGCCGACGCGGGCAGCACGCTCGCGATCTCGGGTGGCGTCGGGGTGCTGGCGATGATCGTCGGCGCGCTGGGCGGTGGCTGGCTGAGCGACCGGGTAGGCCGGCGCAAGCCCGTCCTGCTCGCCGCAGCGGCCTTCTTCCTCGCCGGGATGATCCTCGTTGTGCTCGCGGACGGCCTACCACTGTTCTACGCGGGCATGGCGCTGATGAACCTCGGCATCGGGGTGTTTGGTTCGGCCGACACGGCCCTGATGCTCGACGTTCTGCCCGACCGCGAGGGCGCCGGGCGGTACGTCGGCATGACCCAGGTCGCCCTGCAACTCGCGCACGCCGGGGCGCCGCTGATCGCACCGGTCTTCCTGGCGATCGGCTCCGGAGCCGATAAGAACTACGACGCGCTCTACCTCGCCGCGGGTCTGTTCGCCGTACTCGGCGCTCTCCTCGCGCTGCCGATCCGGTCGGCCCGGTGAGCGCTCCGGGCACGCACCACCGCCGGGCGACGCGATCTATCGTGCTGCCGGGATGGAGCCGCCGGTGCCGTCACCGAGCCTGGTCGGCTGAGGCGTCCCGGCTCAGCGACGCCTCGTAGCCGGTCGTCATCCAGTACAGCGCACGGTCGATCGTCGGCAGGAACTCGGTGATTTCGATCTCGCCGTCGGCGAACCGCCCCATGAGCGCGTACACGAGGTTGTCGAGCAGGTTGCCCAGGTCGCGCCGGAAGTCCGGATCGGTGTGGGCGGTGAGCGGTTCGGCGACCGGCACCACCGCAGCCATCCCCTGGGCGATCAAGCGGTCGCCCCCGGGCCCGATGCGAGCACGGTGGTAAGCCTCGAGCATGCGGGGGTGGCGCTCCCACGGTTCGAAGAGCGCTCGGTACAGGCGCATGAGGCTGGCGTGGAGTGAGTCGCCGGGCTCCGGCCGCAGCGCCTCTGCGTTCAGCCCGGCGTAGCGGTGTGCCTTCATCCACCATTCGAGTGCGGCGACGATCAACGCGTCCCGCGTGGGAAATCGCCGGTAGATCGTGCGCAACGACGTCTGGCCCCGGCGCGCGACCTCCCGGAGCTGCACGGCCTCGTAACCGTCGGACATCAACAGATCGACGACGACGCCCAGCACGGGGTCGTCGGCCGGAGCGCTCGGCGAACTACTCACGGAACCACCTTACTTTGATGTTTCTAAAACTCTTCACAAGCCCTGGTAACCGCGTTACCGTGGCTAAGTCGATGGTGACATCAATGGAGGAATAATGGGCCGTCTCGATGGCAAGGTTGCGTTTATCACCGGAGTCGCGCGGGGGCAGGGCCGAAGCCATGCCGTGCGGTTGGCGAGCGAAGGCGCCGACATCATCGGGATCGACATCTGCGAGGACATCCCCGCCAACGGGTACCCGATGGCCACCAGGGACGAGCTCGACGAGACGGTGAAGCTGGTCGAGGCGCAGGATCGCCGGATCATCGCTTCGGTCGCGGACGTCCGGGACTACGCACAGGTGAGCGCGGCCCTCGATGCCGGTGTCGCCGAGTTCGGGCACCTGGACATCGTGAGCGCGAACGCCGGAATCGCTCCGACCTCGTTCGGCATGATTCCGATCGAGGAAGAACTCGCGCAGTGGACCGCGGTGGTCGACGTCAACCTGACCGGGACGTTCCACACGGTTCGGGCCGCGTTGCCGCACCTCATCCAGGGTGGACGTGGTGGGGCGATCATCCTCACCAGCTCCTCGGCCGGCCTGGTGGGCTTCGGCGGCCTGCAGGGCGGTGGGCTCGGTTACGGCGCCGCGAAGCATGGCGTCGTCGGGTTGATGCGTAGCCTGGCCAACAGCCTGGCCGAGTACAACATCCGGGTCAACACGGTGCACCCGACCGCGGTGCGCACGATGATGGCGGTCAATCCGGAGATGACCGCGTTCCTGCAGGCGAACCCGCAGGCCGGTGCGCACCTGCAGAACCCGATGCCGGTCGACATGCTCGAGCCCGAGGAGATCAGCGCGGCGATCGCGTTCCTCGCCTCCGACGACGCGAAGCACATCACCGGCGTGACGCTTCCGGTCGACGCCGGCTTCGTCAACAAGGTCTGAATTCTTTTCGAGACCCGGTGGTGCGAATCGCGAATGGCGCCGCCGTGGTTCGGCCTGCGCCGAATACATTTCAGGAAAGAGACATAACCATGGTCGTGGACACCGTCGATACCGCGCGCAGAGAGCAAGGTCGGCGCGGATTCTCCGACATCATGACGTTCGACCCACCGGACGACACGAGCCCGGCGACGACCGGTCTGCTGGACTTCGTCTTCGCCGAGGTCTGGTCACGGCCGGGGCTCAGCCGACGCGACCGCCGGTTCGTGACGCTCGCGTGCGTGGCCGACGCCGACGCGCCACAGCCCCTGGACGATCACGTCTACGCGGCGCTCAACAGCGGTGACGTGAGCATCGTCGAGATGCGGGAGGCCGTGCTGCACTTCGCCGTCTACGCGGGCTGGCCCAAAGCGTCACGCCTCAACGGCGTGGTGGACGCCCAGTGGGCGCGCATCCACGCGGAGCGGGGAACCGAGGCCCCGCCGCCCGAACCGCTGTTGCCGCTGACCACGGCCAGCGACCCGGAGGAGCGTCTGCAGGGCGGGGAACGCCACTTCGCCGAGATCAACTGCCTGCCGTTCGCCCCGGCGCGGGACAACCCGTATCAGGGCGCGGGGATTCTGAACTTCGTCTTCGGTGAGATGTGGGTGCGGCCGGGTCTGGACATGAAGGCGCGACGGCTGATCACGGTGGCCTGCGTGGCGTTCCAGGACGCGCCGATCCCGATCGACTCGCACGTCTACGCGGCGCTCAAGAGCGGCGATGTGTCGTTCGACGAGATGGACGAGCTGGCGCTGCACTTCGCCGTCTACAGCGGCTGGCCGAAAGCGTCGCATCTCAACGGCGTGATCGCCGCCCAGCAGGCCCGCGTCCGAGCGGAGAGGGAAGCGGCATGAACGGCGCCCTGTTGATCGGCGGCGACAAGGTCACCACGTCGTCCGGCGGAACCTACGAGCACCTGTTCGCCGGCACCGGCCGTCCCAACGCCACGATCACGATCGCCGGCGCGGCGGAGATGGACGCCGCCGTGCGGTCCGCGGCCGAGGCGCAACGCGAGTGGGTCTCGTTCCCGGTCGACCGCCGCCGTGACGTGTTGCTCGACCTGGCCGACGCCGTCCGCGACCATCAGGCCGAGCTCTCCGAGCTGAACACCCACGACTACGCGGTGCCGATCTCGATGGCGGGCAACAGCGTGCTCACCGAGCGGTTCCTGCGGTACTACGCCGGTTACGCCGACAAGGCGCACGGGTTGAGCACTCCGGTCAGTGGCGGGTTCGACGTCAACCTCGTCGAGCGTGAGCCCTACGGCGTGATCGGAGTGATCGCACCGTGGAACGGTGCGCTGGTTCCGGTCGGCCTCGCGGTCGCTCCCGCGCTGGCGGCCGGCAACGCGGTCGTGCTCAAGCCGTCGGAGCTCGCGCCGCTGGCCGCCCTGCGGTTCGGCGAGCTCTGCCTGGAGGTCGGCCTGCCGGCCGGGCTGGTGAACGTCGTGACGGCCGGGGCCGAGGGCGGCGACGCGCTGGTGCGGCACCCCGGGATCGGGAAGATCCACTTCACCGGCGGGGGCGGCACCGCGCGGACGATTCTCCGGGCGGCGACCGACAATCTCACCCCGGTGGTCACCGAGCTCGGCGGCAAGAACGCGCTGCTCGTGTTCGACGACGCGAACCTCGACGGTGCGGCGATGCTCGCCGCGTTCCAGGGTCCGCTCGGACAGGCCGGTCAGAGTTGCGCCTGCGCCAGCCGGATCATCGTCCACCATGAGGTCTACGACGCCTTCCTGGAGAAGTTCGTCGCGGTCGTGCAGAGCGCGCCGATCGGCGACCCGTTCGACCCCCAGGTCATGTTCGGGCCGGTCGTCACGCAGGGCGCGGCCGACCGCATCCTCGGGGTCATCGACGAGGCGGTCGACCGCAAGATGGGCCGCCTCGTGACCGGCGGCAGCCGGCTCGGCGGCGACCTGGCCGACGGCTATTTCATCGAGCCGACGGTGTTCGCCGACGTCGACAACGCCTCGCCGCTGGCGGCGATCGAGACCTTCGGACCCGTGGTTTCGGTGCTGCGCGCCACGGATGAGGACGACGCGGTGCGGATCGCCAACGACACCACCTACGGGCTGAACGCGTTCATCCAGACCAACGACCTGACCCGGGCCCACCGGGTGGCCCGCCGCCTGGAGTCCGGCTCGGTGTGGGTCAACACGTTCAGCGACATCCAGCCCCAGGGCCCGTACGGCGGATACAAGCAGAGCGGCACCGGCCGCGCGGGCGGCGTCGAAGGCCTGCACGAGTTCCTGCGGATCAAGAACGTCCGCATCGGGATGGGCTGACGCGAAACCCCCTTGACCACCGCGATCACGCGGTCGGGCAGGCGGGTGCCGGGACGTCTCGTGGGGAGCCGGTCCCGGCACCCGCGTTGCTCACTGCCGGGCCACGGTGCCGCAGTAGGTGAACGAACGGACGAGGATGCTGCCCTGCTCGGCCCAGCAGCCGAACAGCCGACCGGTGAATCCGCCGGCGACCTCCGTGGACAGGTAGCGGCCATCCAGGCGGCCCAGCTCCGTGAACTCCTCGCCGTCGACGACGCCTGCGGCCACGTGGTCGGGCGCGGCTCCACCCGGGAGGTAGGTGGCGACGTCATTCGGTACGGCCCGTAGCTCGAGCGTCGCCCGGCCCGGATCGGTGAGCGGTGCCTCACCCAACACGGTGGTGAGCTCGCCGACATGAGCGATCGCCCGCACCCGGCCGTCGGTCACTTCGAGGTCTAGTCGGTGACGCGGGTCGATCCAGATCGAGGCGCCGCCGACGCCGCCGGTCGGGTCGACGACCACCCGTGCTGTCGCGGAGAGATGCTGCTGACGCCGACCGACCAGCACGGGTCCCTGGGCGCGCAGGCGCCATCCCTCCGGCGTCCGGGTGAAGACCGACTCGGGGAACCCGAACGGTGCCACCCACGAGGCGGGCAGGATGTCGCCCGCGAGTTCGTCGCTCGCTGCTACGGAGGCCTCGTCCGGCTCGATCGGAGCCCCGATCCGCGGCCAGCCGTCCACCCACTCGACCTCGGCAGCGAACGTCTCGCGTCCGAGTACGTGCCACTGCGGGGTGCCGCCCCTGGGTCGGACACCGTGGTACACGATCGCCCAGGTGCCGTCCGCGCGCTGCACGAGGTCGGCGTGCCCGGTGCTCTGGACGGGCGCGTCGGTGCCCCGTGCGGTGAGGATCGGGTTATCGGGGCAGGGCTCGAAGGGCCCAGCCGGGGAGGTCGCGCGGGCGATCGTCGCCGCGTGCCCGCGCTCGGTGCCGCCCTCGGCGATCAGCAGGTACCAGTACTCGCCGATCCGGTAGAGGTGCGGGCCTTCGGGGGACTTGCCGCCGGTGCCGTTCCACAGACGTCGTTGCTCACCGAGCACGACGCCCTTCTCGAGGTCGAACAGCTGCTGGACGATTCCGAGGTGGCCTCCCGCTCCGTAGCCGGAGTAGGTGAGGTAGCACGTGCCGTCGTCGTCCCAGGTCAGGTCGGGATCGAATCCGATGACGCCGGGCAGCCGGATCGGGTCCGCCCATTCGCCGGCCGGGTCGTCGGCCCAGGTGAGGACCTGGCCGCCGCCGTCGGTGAAGTTCGTGGTGATCATCCAGAAGCGACCGTCGTGGTGGCGCAGCGTCGGCGCGAGGACTCCGCCGGACGGTGTGGCCCGGGAGACGTCGAGCTGGGACGGGTGGGCCAGGACGTTGCCGACCTGGTCCCACGACCGGAGATCCGTCGAGCGGAAGAGCGGAACACCGGGTGCGTACTCGAATGTGGAGCATGCCAGCCAGTAGGTGTCGCCGGCCCGGCACACGCTCGGGTCGGGAAAGAAGCCGGGAATGATCGGACGCATGGTTCTCCTGCAGCTCTACAGCTCGATGGTGGCCTGGGCGAACTGGGCGGCGTACAACCGCGCGTAAGCACCCTCTGCCGCGAGTAGTTCGGTGTGCGCGCCCTGTTCGACGATGTGGCCGTCCTCCAGAACGAGGATGAGGTCGGCGTCGCGGATCGTGGAGAGGCGGTGGGCGATGACGAAGCTGGTTCGTCCCTGGCGCAGGGAATTCATCGCCTGCTGGATGAGCAGTTCGGTGCGAGTGTCGACGGAGCTGGTGGCCTCGTCCAGGATCAGGATCGCCGGTTCGGCGAGGAACGCGCGGGCGATCGTGATGAGCTGCCGCTCGCCGGCGGAGACGCCCGAGCCCTCGTCGTCCAGGACGGTGTCGTAGCCGTCGGGCAGGGTGCGGACGAAGTGGTCGACGTGGGTGGCTTCCGCCGCCGCGACGATGTCCGCCTGGGTGACGTCCCGGCGGGCACCGTAGGCGATGTTGTCGGCGATGGTTCCGCCGAAGAGCCAGGCGTCCTGCAGCACCATGCCGGTGGCGGCCCGGAGGTCGGCGCGCGACATCGTCGCGATGTCGACGCCGTCGAGCGTGATGCGCCCGCCGGTGACCTCGTAGAACCGGAGAAGGAGGTTGACCAGCGTGGTCTTTCCGGCGCCGGTGGGGCCGACGATCGCGACGGTCTGCCCGGGCTCGACGGTCAGCGAGAGATCGCCGATGAGGGGCTTGTCGGGGGCGTAGCGGAACGAGACGTGGTCGAACTCCACCCGCCCACGGAGCTTCTCCGGCGAAGCCGGAGCGGCCGGGTCGGGGTCCTGCTCGTCGGCGTCGAGCAATGCGAAGACCCGCTCCGCGGACGCGACGCCGGACTGCAGCACGTTGGCCATGCTCGCCACCTGCGCGATCGGCTGACTGAACTGCCGGGAGTACTGGATGAACGCCTGCACCTCGCCGAGCGTCAGCGCTCCGGACGCGACCCGCAGCGCTCCCACCACCGCGATCAGCACGTAGTTGAGGTTGCTCAGGAACAGCATCGCCGGCTGGGTCAGGCTGCTGAGGAACTGGGCACGGCGGGCCGCTCGGTAGAGCGCGTCGTTGTGCGCGTCGAAATCCGCGGCCATCTCGTCCTGGCGGCCGAACGCGGTGACGAGCGTGTGCCCGGTGAAGGCCTCCTCGACGTGCCCGTTCAGACGACCTGTCGACGCCCACTGCGCGGCGAACTGGGGCCGCGCGCGGCGTCCGATCCGGCCCGCGACGAAACCGGAGAGCGGAATCGTCACCAGGGCGACCAACGCCAGCAGCGGAGAAATCCAGAACATCATGCCCAGAACACCGACGATGGTCAGCGCGGAGATCACCAGCTGGCTGAGCGTCTGCTGCAGGGCCTGCGCCAGGTTGTCCATGTCGTTGGTGACTCGGGACAGAATCTCGCCGCGCGACTGCCGGTCGAAGTAGCTCAGCGGCAACCGGGCCAGCTTCGCCTGGACGTCGGCCCGCAGCCGGCGGACGACGCGCTGCACGATCGTCGTCGTCATCCGGCCTTGGAGGTAGGCGAGCAACGCCGCGACCAGGTAGATCACGAGTACGGACAGGAGCAGCCGCCCGACGTCGCCGAAGTCGATGCCGCGGGCCCGGTCGATCACGCCGGCGAAGATCAGGTCGGTGGCGTCGCCCAGGAGTTTCGGCCCGGCGACCGACAGTACGACGCTCACCACCGCCAGGATCACGGAGACGGTGACCAGGCCGCGCTCGGGGCGCAGCGCGGCCAGCAGTCGCAGGCTGGAGCTGCGCGGATCGCCCGCGCGCTCGCCGGGGCCGCGCACCGCGGCGGGTGACTTCGCGCTCACGCGGCCGCCTCCTCGCCGGAGCGCTGGGACGCGACGATCTCCTGATAGGTGGCGTTCGTCTCGAGGAGCTCGTCGTGGGTTCCGGTGCCGACGACGCGGCCCTGGTCGAGGACGACGATGCGGTCGGCGTTCCGGATCGTGCTGATCCGCTGGGCGACGACGAGGACGGTCGCGTCGGCGGTCTGGCGGAGGAGCGCGGCACGTAGAGCGGCGTCGGTGGCGTAGTCGAGAGCCGAGAACGAGTCGTCGAACAGGTAGATCCGTGGCCGGTGGACGAGGGCCCTGGCGATCGCGAGGCGCTGACGCTGTCCGCCGGACAGGTTCCTGCCGCCCTGGCTGATCGGGGCGTCGAGACCGTCGGGCAGCCGCCGGACGAAGTCGGTGGCCTGCGCGATCTCCAGCGCGCGCCAGAGCTCGTCGTCGGTGGCGTCCGGATCGCCGTAGCGGAGGTTCGAGGCGATCGTGCCGCTGAACAGGTAGGGCTTCTGCGGCACGAGCCCGATCAGCGTCGACAGCGCGGCGCGGTCCAGCTCGCGGACGTCTGCTCCGTCGATCGTCACCTGGCCCGCCGTGACGTCCATCAGCCGGGGGATCAGGTGGAGCAGCGTGGTCTTCCCGCTCCCGGTGCTTCCCACGATCGCGGTCACCCGACCGGGCTCACCGACCAGGTCGACGTCTCGGAGCACGGGTTCCTCGGCGCCGGGCAGTAACAACGTGACGCCGCGGAACTCCACGCGCCCCTGCCGTGCGGGCAGTTTCACCGGCTCGTCGGGCGGCACGATCTCCGGCGAGGTACGGAGCACCTCCTGCACACGCTCGGCGCTGATCTCCGCCCGGGGCAGCATCATGAACATGAACGTGGCCAGCAGCACCGACATCAGCGTCTGCAACAGGTAGCTGAGGAACGCGGTGAGTTCGCCGACCTGCAGATCACCGCCGTCGATCCGGTGCCCGCCGAACCAGAGCACCGCGACGCTGGAGACGTTCACGGCGAGCAGCACGACCGGGAACAGCGCCGCCATCACCTGTCCGGCGCGCAGCGACACGCCGTACAGCTCGTCGTTCGCCCGATCGAAGCGAGCCTGTTCGAACTCCTCGCGAACGAACGCCCGGATCACCCGGACGCCGGTGATCTGCTCCCGGAGCACGTGGTTGATCCCGTCGAGGCGCTCCTGCATCAGCCGGAAATACGGCCGGGCGCGCAGGACCACCACGGCGATGACGACGATCAGCAGCAGTAGCGCGATCAGCAGCACTCCGGAGAGCGGCACGTCCTGGTGCAGGGCGAGCGCGAAGCTGCCGAGACACACGACCGGTGCGATGACCGACAGCGTCAGCGCCGAGGTGACCAGCATCTGTACCTGCTGGACGTCGTTGGTCACCCGCGTGATCAGCGACGGTGTGCCGAATGCACCGACGTCGCGGGCGGAGAACGATTGGACGCGGTGGTACAGCGCGGCGCGCAGATCGCGGCCGAGGCCCATCGCGACGCGAGCGGCGAAGTACACGGCTACCGCCTGGCCGAGCAGCGCGACGACGCTGACGCCGACCATGAGCCCGCCGACGCGCAGGATGTAGCCGGTGTCGCCGCGGACCACGCCACGGTCGATGATGTCGGCGTTGAGCGTCGGCAGGTACAGCGAGGCCAGCGTCTGCAGCAGTTGCAGAACGATCACCAGCAGGAGCGTCCGTCTAAAGGGACGCAGGTGCTCGCGCAGCAGTCCGATCAGCATCGGTCCAGCCCGCGCGCCACCGGCGCGACCCGGTCGAGCGCCTCCGCGAGGATGGGTAGCAGAGCCGGGTCACCCTCGGCCGTCAGCCAATACCCGCTGGCCACTCGCAGCGCCACGGCGTACGCCCCGGCAATCAGCCGGGGTCCGAGGTCGTGCGCCGCGGCGCCGGTGCGTTGGGCGACGAATTCGCTGAACGCCTCCTCCACCTGAGTGATTCCGCGGAGGTACTCCGCGCGCAGCGCCGGCACCGCTGCGATCCGGCGGATCAGGTCTTTGTCCCGCTCGGTCACGACGGCCTGTTCGAGCAGTACGGCGCGGAGCGCCACGTCGACCGGCTCGTCGGTCGGACGGTCCCGGAGCGCGGAGGCGAGACGGACGATCTGGTCGACTCGAGGCGCCCAGATCGCTTCTTCCCGGCTGGAAAAGTAGTTGTTGAACGTGCGCGGCGAGACACCGGCCGCGGCCACGATGTCGTCTACTCGGACGTTCTGCGGGCCGTGCTCGAGGGCCAGGCGCAGTGCGGCGTTGCCGATCGCCTCGCGCGTCGCCTGCTTCTTGCGTTCCCGCAGGCCCAGGCCGCCCGACCCGGCTTCGTGCGTCACAGGGTCTCACCGGCGTCGGCCAGCAGGGTGCTGCCGGTCATGAACGCCGACAGGTCGCTGGCGCAGAAGAGCACCACGCGGGCGATGTCGTCGGGCACGGCGACCCGGCCGATCAGGCTGTTCGTCATCTGGGGGAGCAGGTCGGCCGGGTCGGCGCCGTCCGGGAACGCGGCCGCGACGAGCGCCATGTTGCCCTCGGTGGGCACGAACGTCGGTGCGACGCCGAGCACGCGGATGCCGTGCGGTGCGAGCTCCAGCGCCAGGTTGCGGGTCAGGCCACGCACCGCGTGCTTCGAGCCGACGTAGGCGGCGAGACCTGGGCCGACTCCGCGGAAGCCTGCGGTGGAGACGATGTTGACGATGACGCCGCCGTGCCCGGCTGCGGTCATGCGCCGCGCTGCTTCGCGCGCGCCGACGAGCGTGCCCCGGGTGTTGACGGCGAACACCTGGTCCCAGGTCTCGTCGGTCAGTTCGAGGAGGGGGACGGCCGGGAAGATGCCGGCGTTGTTGACCCAGATGTCGAGGCCCCCGAGTTCATCCACGGCCCGATCCGCCACGGCGTTGACCGTCCCGGTGTCCGTGACGTCGAGGAAGGCGCCGATCACGCGGCCCGGGTACCGCTCGTCGAGGTCCGTGGCGGCGGTGGTGGCGAGGTCGGCGTTGCGGTCGCCGATCAGGACGTCGGCGCCGGCTTCGGCGAGCCGCGCGGCGATTGCCTTGCCCAGGCCCTGGGCGCCGCCGGTGACGACGGCGCGGCGGCCGGTCAGCGACACGAGCTGAGCGACAGAGTGTGATGAAACGTCAGGCATCGGCACGGTGCGGTCCTCCAGCGGAGTGCGGAATGGACGCACCGTAAAGCAAAAATGCGGATCAGCAAATATGCATTACAAGCAAACTTGCGGATGAGCACGTTTTTGAGGCAACGAATGGCAACCGATTGTCTCGACCCGCCCCGACCGGGCTAATGGCGGGAACACGCACGACATTCGAGGAGGACGTCGAGGTGCTTCGGCCCCAGGACAACGGCAGCCGGGAGCGGAAGTCGCTCAACGGCCTGTGGAGCTTCGCGCTCGACCCGGACGGCGTCGGCCGTACCGACCGCTGGTTCGCCGGTCCGCTGCCCGGAGGGCGGCAGATGGCCGTGCCGGCCAGCTACAACGACATCTCCACCGACCCGGCCGTCCGCGACCACGTCGGCGTCGCCTGGTACCAGCTGACGACGTTCGCGCCGCGCGGCTGGGACGGACAACGGATCGTGCTGAACGTCGAAGCGGCCACTCACCGCGCGACGATCTGGGTCGACGACGTCGAGGTGGCGTCCCACGAGGGCGGCTACACCCCGTTCGAGGCCGACCTGACCGACCACGTCACCGCAGGGCAGCAGAGCCGGATCACGATCGCGGTCGACAACACGCTGACCTACCAGTCGATCCCGCCGGGCTTCGTGGAGGACACCCCGCAGGGCAAGCGGCAGAAGTACTGGCACGACTTCTTCAACTACGCCGGCCTGCACCGCACCGTGTGGCTGCACACGACCGGCCGGGAGCACCTCACCGACGTGACCGTGGTGACCGGTCTCGACGGTGCCACCGGCAGCGTCGACTACGCCGTGGAATCCACCGGCGGTGCCCGTGTCGCGGTGACCCTGCTCGACGCCGACGGCCGCGCGGTGGCGCGCGGCGACGGAGCGCGCGGCACGCTCGTCGTCCCGGACGTCCATCGGTGGGCGCCCGGCGACGGATACCTCTACGACCTGGACGTCCAGCTGCTCGACCGGCGAGGCGAGCTGCTCGACCGGTACCACCAGAGCGTCGGCATCCGCACGGTCGCCGTCGACGGGAACCGGTTCCTGATCAACGGGGAGCCGTTCTACTTCACCGGTTTCGGCATGCACGAGGACCACGCGGTGCTCGGCAAGGGCCACAACGACGCGCTCATGCTGCACGACTTCGAGCTGCTGGAGTGGATCGGAGCGAACTCGTTCCGCACCTCGCACTACCCGTACTCGCAGGACGTCCTGGACTACGCCGACCGGCGGGGGATCGTCGTCATCGACGAGACCGCCGCGGTCGGTCTCAACATGAACGTCACCGGAGGCATGTTCGGCGTCCAGGGACGCCCCACCTACAGCGCGGAGACCGTCAACGACGAGACGCGGGAGGTGCACGCGCAGGCCATCCGCGAGCTGATCGCCCGGGACAAGAACCACCCCAGCGTGGTGCTCTGGTCGATCGCCAACGAGCCGGAGTCGGAGAGCGAGGGCGGCGAGGACTACTTCCGTCCGCTGTTCGCGCTGACCCGTGAGCTCGATCCGACCCGGCCGGTCGGGTTCGTCAATATGATGATGGCGTACTACCCGACGTGCCGGGTCTCCCAGTTCGCCGACGTGCTGATGCTCAACCGGTACTACGGCTGGTACGTCGCGACCGGCGACCTCGCGGCCGCCGAGGCCATGTGGGAGCAGGAGCTGCGTGGCTGGGCGACGGAGAACAAGCCGATCATCATCACCGAGTACGGCGCCGACACCTACCCGGGCCTGCGCTCGCTGACCGCCGAGCCGTGGTCGGAGGAGTACCAGACCGCGTACCTGGAGATGAACCACCGGGTCTTCGACCGGATCGACGCGGTCGTCGGCGAGCAGGTGTGGAACTTCGCCGACTTCACGACGACGTCGGGCATCGTCCGCGTGGGCGGCAACAAGAAGGGCGTCTTCACCCGGGACCGGCAACCGAAAGCCGCCGCGTACGCCCTGCGCGAGCGATGGACGGGAAAGCGGCCATGACCGCACCGTACGACCTGCGGATCGACTCCGGCGGGGACGAGTTCCCGGTCAGCGGCGCGAACCCGCGGCTGAGCTGGAAGCTCCCGGCCGGCTGGGTCGCCCAGGAGGCGTACGAGCTCGAGACGTCCGACGGTGCGAGGATCGCTGCCACGACGAGCCGTCACCTCTACGTCGAGTGGCCGTGGGCACCGCTGGAGAGCGGGCAGGCCGTGCGGTGGCGGGTGCGCGTCACCGGCCTGGGTGGCACCTCTGCGTGGTCGGAGTGGGCCGCGTTCGAGGTCGGGCTGCTGGACGCCGACTGGTCGTCGCGGTGGATCTCCCCGGCGGAGGACCCGCAGGCCGGGCCGCGTCCCGCCTCCACGCTCGCGACCACCTTCCGGGCACGGGGGCCGGTGTCGCACGCCCGCCTGTATGCCACGGCGCTCGGTGTGTACGAAGCGTTCGTCAACGGAATCCGGGCGGGGACGGCGGAGCTGTCGCCGGGGTCGACGTCGTACGCGAGCACGCTGTACGCGCAAGCTGCGGACGTGACCGGAGCCGTGAATGCCGGGGAGAACCGGCTGGAGGTCGTGCTCTCCGACGGATGGTTCCGCGGGCTGACCGGCGCGTTCCGGGAGCCCGCGACCTGGGGTGTCCGAACCGCCGCGCGCGTCGAGCTGCACCTGCGGTACACCGACGGTGGCACCGAGGTGGTGCGCAGCGGGCCGGGCTGGACGTCGTCCACCGGCACGATCGTGCGCGCGGACCTGATGGACGGGCAGACGACCGATTTCACCGCGGTGCCGTCGTCGGCGGTTCCCGTCCTGGTGGACGCGGTGACCGCGCCGCCGATCGACTGGTCACCGGCGCCGCCGGTGCGACGCATCGCGCAGCGCCCCGCCGAGACGGTGCGCCGGCTGGACAACGGTGCGTACGTCGTCGACTTCGGCCAGAACGCCTCCGGCTGGATCACCCTGAGCGATCTCGGTCCGGCGGGGACCCGGACGGTGATCGATCACGGCGAGCACGTGGACGCGAGCGGTGACCTGACGACCGCGCACCTGGACGCACAGCGCGGGCCGGACGAGCCCCCGACCGCGTTCGTCCAGCGCGACGACGTGGTCTCCGACGGCGCGCCCGACCGGGTGTTCGAGCCGCGCCACACCGTGCACGGATTCCGCTACGCCCGGGTCACCCGCGACGTCCCGCTCCGGGCGGCCGACGTCACGATGCAGATCGTCCACACCGACCTGCGCCGAACCGCGACGTTCACGTGCAGCGACGACGACCTCAACCGCTTGCACGAGGCTGCCGAGTGGAGCTTCCGCGGCAACGCCGTCGACGTTCCGACCGACTGCCCCACCCGGGAGCGGTCCGCGTGGACCGGGGACTACCAGGTCTTCGTCCCGACGGCCGCGCGCCTCTACGACGTCGCCGGGTTCAGCCGCAAGTGGCTGCGGTCGGTCCGCGACGACCAGTTCGACGACGGCCGGATCTGCAACATCTCGCCGGACGCCAAGCAGCTGAAGGTGAACCACGAGCCGCTCTCGGACCTGCTGACCGGATCGGCCGGCTGGGGCGACGCGATCGTCCACGTTCCCTGGGTGATCTACGAGACCTACGGCGACCGGCAGGTCCTCGCCGAGAACTGGGACGCGATGGTGCGGTGGGTGGAGTTCGCTCTGAACTCCGCCCGCACTGCCCGCCACTCCTCGCGAGTGCAGCGCTCGGCCGAGCCGCAGGAGCACGAGGCGTTTCTGTGGGACGGGGGATTCCACTGGGGGGAGTGGCTCGAACCGCGGACCCGGGCTGCCGACGGCACGCTGGCCGCCCCGGTGTGGGAAGACCCCGCAGGCTGGTTCGGCGCCGACAAGGGTGAGGTCGCCACGGCCTACCTCTACCGCTCGACCCGGACGCTGGCCGCCGTCGCGGCTCTGCTCGACCGTCCGGAGGATTCGGCCCGGTACGGGGCGGTCGCCGAGCGGGTACGGGACGCCTGGCGCCGGGAGTTCCTCGACGCCGACGGCCGCACCACCGGCGACACGCAGGCCGGCTACGTCCGGGCACTGGCGTTCGGGCTCGTTCCGGATCAGCTGCGTGACCGGGTGGCCCAGCACCTCGTCGACCTCGTGCGCGCGGCCGGCATGCACCTGGGCACCGGCTTCCTCTCCACCGCCGATCTGCTGCCGGTGCTCGCCGACACCGGGCACGCCGACGTGGCCTACGCCGTCTTGCGGCAGCGCACGTCACCCTCGTGGCTCGGCATGCTCGACCGTGGCGCGACCACGATCTGGGAGGACTGGGACGGCGTCGACGAGCACGGAACCGCGACCGCCTCGCTCAACCACTACAGCAAGGGCGCGGTCGTCTCGTTCCTGCACACCCACACGCTCGGGTTGCGGCAGGCG
This sequence comes from Cryptosporangium aurantiacum, assembly GCF_900143005.1. NCBI lineage: Bacteria > Bacillati > Actinomycetota > Actinomycetes > Cryptosporangiales > Cryptosporangiaceae > Cryptosporangium > Cryptosporangium aurantiacum. The sequence goes on along the minus strand of NZ_FRCS01000003.1, from coordinate 203,696 downwards.
CCCGGCTCGGTGGCGTGGGAGTCGTTCGTCGTCGCGCCGGTGCCGGACGCTGCGCTGCGCTGGGCGCGCGGGACGTTCGACTCGCCGCAGGGCCGAATCAGTGTCGCGTGGCAGCTCGACGGCGAGGATTTTGTCCTCGACGTCGAGGTGCCCGCCGGCTCGACCGCGACGGTCGTGTTCCCCGACGGTCACACGGTCCGAACCGGTCCCGGCCGCTTCGCAGAACGGCGTCCCGCGCTGCTCCGGCAGTCCTGACCGCACAGTGCCAGTCCTGGCTGTACAGGGCGCGAGCCGCGTCAGTGCCCGCGGAGCGCGTCCTCCAGTGCGGCGACGAGGTCCTCGTCCGCGGCGAGCGCAGGGTCGAACAAGGCCAGGACGTCCCGGGGCGAGGTGGCCGCCGCGAACGGCGCCGCGCCAGCGTCGCGTACCGGCGCGCCGGCGCCGTGGAGGTGGCGGATCCAGGCCGCGAGGATGCGGATCGCGCCGGTGGGCATCCGGTGCGCCGCCCGGGCGGCGCGCACGACCGGCAGCACCCGCACCGGGATCTTCTGCGAGCCGTCGGTGGCGATCTGGGCCAGCCGGTGCTGGATCCGCGGGTTGGCCCAGCGGTCCAGCAAGGCGCCCCGGTACGCGGTGATCTCGGTGGGCGGCAGCGGCAGGTAACGCGCCGCCTCGTCCCACCACTGATCGAGCCACCGTCGGCAGGCCGGGTCGGTGACGGCGTCGGCGACCGTCTCGTGGCCGACGGCGCTGCCCGCGTAGGCGAGCAGCGAGTGCCCGCCGTTGAGCAGCCAGAGTTTGCGCTGCTCGTGCGGCTCGACGTCGGCGACGAACCGGGCACCCGACTCTTCCCAGAGCGGGCGCCCGGCCGGGAAGTCGCCGCTGAGCACCCACTCGGTGTACGGCTCGGTGAAGACCGGGGCGGCGTCCGCGACTCCGGTCAGTTCCGCGGCGGCGTTGACGTCGTCCGGGGTCGTCGCCGGGGTGATGCGATCGACCATCGTCGTCACGAACGAGACGTGGTCGGTGATCCAGCGCGCGAGCGTGGGATCGACCGACTCCGCGAGCTCGGTGACGACCCGCCGGACCACCTCGCCGTTCGCGGGCAGGTTGTCGCAGGGCACGACCGCGAGCGGTCCGCCCCCGGCGGTCCGCCGGGCGGCGAGCCCGGAGACGAGACGTTCAGCCACGGTGGCGTTGGGCAGGTACCCGGCCTCGGTGACCGTGAGCGTGACGACCGCGAGCTCGCGGGAACGCCAGGCGCGCACCCAGGCGTCCGTGTCGGCGCCCGGGTGGGCGGCGACCACCGAGGCGACGACGGACGCGGTGTCTCCCTCGGGCCACCGTTTGACCAGCGTGTAGAGCCCGTCCTGGGCCGTGAGCGACTCGGCGAGCCCGGTTGACCGGCCGGTGAACGCGGTGATTCCCCAGGAGTGGGCGTCCGGCGCGGTGGCGGTGTACCAGGCCTGATGCGCACGGAAGAAGCTGCCGAGGCCGAGGTGGAGGATCCGGGCCGGTGGCGGTGGGGCGGTGCGGCGCAGGCGGGCGGGCGTCGTAGTCACAGCTTGAAGACCTTTCGCGGCTGGTCGACGACGAGCGCCGTGAGGGTGTCGAGACCTTCGTCCTCGTCGAGCCGGTGGGCGGCGACGAGCCGGGCCAGGTGGGCGGCGTCGAGACGGCGGGCCATGTCGTGGCGCGCCGGGATCGAGCAGAACGCGCGGGTGTCGTCGATGAAGCCGGACAGCCGGGAGAAACCGGCGATCTCGGTGACCGACTCCTGGAACGACCGGATCGCGCTGGGGTTGTCGAGAAACCACCACGGCACACCCGCGTAGACCGCCGGGTAGAACCCGGCCAGCGGCGCGATCTCCCTGCTGTACACGGTCGCATCCACCGTGAACAGCACCAGGTGCAGGTTCGGGTGGGTGCCGAACCGGTCCAGTAGGGGCTGCAGCGCCCGGGTGAACTCGATCGTGGTCGGGATGTCGTGGCCGCTGTCGGGCCCGAACGCCGCGAGCGTGCCGGGGTGGTGGTTACGGTGGATGCCGGGGTGCAGCGTCATGACCAGCCCGTCGTCGCACGACATCCGGGCCATCTCGAACAGCATGTGCCTGCGGAACGCCGTCGCGCCGTTTGGCTGCAGCGCGCCGGCGAGCGCGTCGGTGTAGAGGCGTTCGGCCTCGGCGACGTCCAGCGGTTCGGCGATCGCGTCGGCGTGGCTGTGGTCGGCGGAGACGGCCCGGTGGTCGAGGAAGTGCTGGCGCCGCAGTTCCAGCGCCGCGAGGTAGCCCTTGTACGAACCGACGTCGGTGTCCGCGACCGCGCCGAGCCGGGCGACGGCGTCGGCCCAGCCGGGCTTGGCGGGTTCCAGGTAGCGGTCCGGGCGGAAGGTCGGGACGACCCGGGTACCGAGACCGGCCAGCGCCGCATGGTGCTCCAACGAGTCGGCGGGGTCGTCGGTGGTCGCGAGGAACTCGATGCGGAACCGGTCCAGCAGCGCGCGGGGCCGGTGGCTGGGCTGCGCCAGCTGGTCGCCGATCTGGTCGTAGAGCGCATCCGCCGTCGCGGCGCTCGGCTGTTCGTCCACGCCGAAGACGTCGGAGAGCTCGCTCTCCAGCCAGTAACGGACCGGCGTGCCACGGAACAGGTGCCAGTTCGCGCACAGCAGCCGCCAGGCGCGGCGGGCCTGCTCGTCGGGGAGTGGAGCGTGCCCCACGCCGAGCTCCGCCAGGTCGATCCCGGCGGCGTGCAGGACGCGGGTCACGTAGTGGTCGGGCTGCACGAACAGCGCGGTGGCGTGCGGAAACGGCGAGTCCTCGGCCAGCATCCGCGGGTCGACGTGGCCGTGCGGCGACACGATCGGCGCGTCCCGCACCGCCTCGTACAGACGACGCGCGAGTGCGCGGACGCCCGCGTCGGAGGGGAACAACCGATCGGGGTGCACCGTCAGCGGCGCTGCTCCGGCCGGCGGATTCGGATTCGCCATGGCCGGGAGCGTCAACCGGTGCCGGGCGGGCCGACAAGCGGTTGCCAGTCGTTGCTTGCCGACCTTGCCGAATGCGCGGTGCGGCGCGCATGGTGCCTTTCATGGCCCTCTCCCAGGACGTGGTCGGCGGCGTCATCGGCGGCGCGGACCGCACGCTCGATCCCGACACGATCCGCCGGTTCGTGCACGCCCGCCTCGCTGAGACGGACCTGGACGGCCGCAGCGTCTGCGTCGTCGTACCGGACGCCACCCGCAGCTGCCCGTTGCCGCTGCTGCTCTCCGCCGTGCACGAAGCGCTCGACGGGCGGGCGACGAACGTGACCGTGCTGATCGCGCTCGGCACCCACGCGCCGATGACCGACGAGCAGCTAGCGGCGCACCTGGGTGGGTCCTACACCGTGCGCAATCACGAATGGTGGGATCCGGCGCGGCTGGTGCCCCTGGGCCGGATCGGCGCCGACCGCGTCGCTGCACTCTCCGAGGGCCGCCTGCGGGAGCCGGTCGACGTCGTCGTCAACCGGGCCGTCGTCGAACACGACGTCTGTCTGGTCGTCGGCCCGGTGTTTCCGCACGAGGTGGTCGGGTTCTCCGGCGGCAACAAGTACTTCTTCCCCGGCGTGGCCGGGCACGAGATCATCGACTTCTCGCACTGGCTGGGCGCGCTGATCACCAGCGCCGAGATCATCGGCACGCGCGGAATCACGCCGGTGCGAGCGTTGATCGACGAGGCGGCCGCGATGATTCCCGGCCGCCGCCTGGCGCTCTGTCTCGTCGTGGAGTCCGGGAGCGGCGCGCTGCACGCGGCGTCGTTCGGGCCGCCCGAGACGGCCTGGGCCGCGGCGGCCGAGGTCTCCGCGCAGGCCCACGTGAAGTACCTGGACGCACCCGTCCGGCGGGTGCTGTCGGTCCTGCCGACCAAGTACGACGACATGTGGACCGGCGCCAAGGGCTTCTACAAGGTCGAGCCGATCGTCGCGGACGGGGGACAGGTCGTCGTCTACGCGCCGCACATCACGCAGATCTCGGCGATGCACCCGGAGATCGAACGGATCGGTTACCACTGCCGCGACTACTTCGTAAAGCAGTGGGACCGGTTCACGCACGAACACTGGGGCGTGCTCGCCCACTCGACGCATCTGCGCGGAGCCGGCACCTGGGACCCGGAGCACGGCGAGCGGAACCGGGTGACGGTCACGCTCGCCACCGGCATCCCGGAAGACGTCGTCCGAGCGGCGAACCTCGACTACCTGGACCCGGCCACCCTCGACGTGGACGCCTTCGCCGCCGACCCGGACACCCTCGTGGTGCCCCAGGCCGGCGAGGTCCTGTTCCGGCTACGCTGAGCGGTCGACGCCCGGAGGACCAGGCGAGCGGGCAGGCTCACCGGCTCCTGCGCGCGAGGCTGCGCGCCTCGGACGATCGCGAGCAGGTTCCGAACCGCGGTGAGGCCCATCGCGTGCAGCGGCGCGGCGACCGTGGTCAGCGGCGGAGTCACCAGGTCGGCGGCGAAGATGTTGTCGAAGCCGATGACGCTGAGATCGCGAGGGATGCGGGCTCCTCGCGCGGTCAGCGCCCGGATGAGTCCGATCGCCATCAGGTCGTTGTAGGCGATGACGGCGCTGGTGGGATGACGGACGAACTCGGCGGCCGCTGCGCTTCCGCCCGCGACGGTCGGTGCGAACGGGCCGATGCGCCGGGCGTGCAGGCCCAGCTCGGCGGCGCCCTCGCGCAGTGATCGCCACCGCATGCCGTCGGCCCAGGACGCCTCCGGTCCGGCCAGGTACGTGACCCGCTGATGGCCCAGCTCGGCGAGGTGAGCTGCGGCGTGGTGCATGCCGCGCGGGTTGTCGGTGACGACGCAGGGCACGTCGGCCAGCGCCCGGTTGAGCAGGACGACCGGGCGCTGCTTCGCGATCGTCCGGATCGACGAGTCGGACATCCGGGAAGTCGCGAGCACGATCCCGTCGACGGCGGAGATCGCTCGCTCGAGCGTCTCGCGCTCCCGGGCACCGGACTCCTGCGCGTCGGAGAGCAGCATCGTGTAGCCGGCCTCCGCGGCCGCCGCCTGGGCGCCGCGGATGATCTCGTTGTGAAACGGGTTCGTGACGTCGGAGATGACCAGCGCGATCATCGACGTCTTCCCGGTCGGCAGCGCGCGGGCGATCGGGTTGGCCCGGTAGCCGAGTTCGGCCGCTGCCTCCCGGATCCGGCGTGCGGTCTCCGAGTTGACGCGCCCCGGGCGGGCGAACGCGCGGGAGACGGTCGACGCCGCGACCCCGGCGGCCTTCGCCACGTCGTAGATCGTGGGAGCCCGCTCCGGTGCGGTCATGATGCCTCCTCGTGCGACGCCGTCGGGCAGCAGCGTCCGAACGGGGCCGCTCGACGATAACCAGCGGCGGAACATGTGGCAACCGCTTGCCAAACGGCCCGTAGCGGCGATGAATGGGGCACATGACGGAGCTCCTGACTGCCGCGACGGCGCGCATCGGAAGTCTGCTCACCGGGGTCGACCGGCTCGGGGTCGCGTTCTCCGGCGGCGTCGACTCCTCCGTGCTGACCGCTCTCGCCGCCCGTGCGCTCGGCCGCGACCGGGTGCTAGCGATTCTCGGCGTCTCACCGAGTCTGGCCGACGACGAGCGGACCGGCGCGCACGAGGTGGCACGCTTTCTCGGCGTACCGGTCGTCGAGGTGGCGACGCACGAGGGCGAGCGGGCCGCCTACCGCGCCAACGGCCCGGATCGGTGTTTCCACTGCAAGGACGAACTGTTCAGCCGGATCGGCGACGAGGTCGACGTTGCGCACCGGCTCGACGCGATCGCGTACGGGGAGAACGCCGACGACGCACGCCGCCCGGACCGGCCGGGGAGCAGGGCCGCCACCGCCCACCGGGTACTCCGGCCACTGGTCGCCGCAGGCCTGGACAAAGCGGCGGTCCGCGCGATCGCGCGTGAGCTGCGGCTGCCGTGCGCGGACAAGCCGGCCGCACCCTGCCTGGCCTCCCGCATCCCGCACTTCGCCGAGGTGATCCCCGAGAAGCTCCGCCAGGTCGAGTGCGCCGAGGCCGCGCTGCGCCGGCTGGGCTTCGGTGACCTGCGGGTGCGGCACCACGGGGACGTCGCCCGCATCGAGTTGTCGCCCGACGACCTGATCCGGGCGGTTTCCGAGCCCCTGCGGGGGACGGTCCACGCGGCGATCGTCGCCGCCGGCTTTCGGTTTGCTGCCGTCGACCTCGCCGGCGTGCAGTCCGGAGCGTTCACGCTGCCGCTTGTGCAGGTGGGCTGTGACTGACGTGGGCGACCTCGCCGCGTTCGCGGAGCTCGACCTCGGGCGCACTGCACGGCGCGGTTATCCCGAGGCGATTTACTGCGAGGGCAAGACGCCGTCGCAGGTGGGTGCCATCGCGGCTGCCGTGCGCGGGCGTCCGGACATCGTCACGCTGTTCACGCGGGCCTCGGCCGCGCATGCGGAGGCTGTGCTGGCCGCCTTGCCGGACGCCCGTCACGACGCCGACGGCGCGCTACTGGCCTGGCCACCGACGCCGCCGGTAGCCACCGGCGGCCTGGTGACCGTGGTCGCGGCCGGTACCTCCGACCTGCGGGTGGCCCGGGAAGCGGAACTCACCGCGCGCTACCTCGGGCGGCCGACCGAGCTGGTCGTGGACGTCGGGGTGGCAGGGCTGCACCGGATCCTGGCGCGAGTGGCCGATCTCCGGCGGGCCCGGGCGATCGTCGTCGTGGCCGGCATGGACGGCGCACTGCCGAGCGTCGTTGCGGGCCTGGTCTCGGCACCGGTCGTCGCGGTGCCGACGTCGGTCGGTTATGGCGCGGCGTTCGGCGGTCTGGCGCCGCTGCTGACGATGCTCAACGCGTGCGCACCGGGGGTGGCGGTCGTCAACATCGACAACGGCTACGGCGCGGGCCACCTGGCTGCGCAGATCGCCGCTCCGGCGTGAGCCACCTCTGGATCGACGCGTCCGCAGGCGTGGCGGGGGACATGCTGCTCGGCGCCCTGCTCGACGCCGGCGCCCGGCTGGACGTCGTCCGCGATGCCGTAGACACGGTCGTGCCCGGGGAGGTCATCGTCGACGTCGCGCCGGTCACCCGGGCAGGCCTGCGGGCGCTGAAAGCGCACGTCGACCCCCGGGAACCGGCACCTCCGCACCGGACCTGGACGCAAATCCGGACGCTGCTCTCACCGTTGGACGGGCGGGTCCGGGACCGTGCCGTCGCGGCGTTCGCGCTGCTGGCCGAGGCGGAGGCGGCCGTGCACGGCACGCCGGTCGAGGACGTCCACTTCCACGAGGTCGGGGCACTGGACTCGATCACCGACGTGGTGGGCGTCTGCGCGGCCCTGGACGACCTCGGCGTCGAATCCGTGTCCGCCGGCGAGGTCGCCGTCGGATCGGGGCGCACGCGCACCGCGCACGGCGAGCTGCCGGTGCCGGTTCCGGCCGTCGCGCAGCTCGCGCGGCGCTGGCGCGTGCGGGGTGGGGGAGCGGGCGAACTCGCGACGCCGACCGGAATGGCGCTGGTTCGCTCGCTCGCGGAGCGCTGCGAGGAGGTGCCGTCGATGCGGGTGGACGCGGTCGGGGTGGGTGCCGGGGCGCGGGATACGCCTGGCCGGGCGAATGTCGTCCGTGTCCTGCTGGGCCAGGTCGAGGCGGCGGAACCGGGGGGCGCGGTCCTGCTGGAGGCCAACGTGGACGACCTGGACCCGAGGCTCTGGCCGGGTGTGCTGTCCGCGCTGTTGGAGGCCGGTGCGTCGGATGCGTGGTTGGTGCCGATCGTGATGAAGAAGGGCCGCCCGGCGCACACGCTGTCGGTGCTCTGCGACCCGGTGCGTGCTGACCCGTTGCGGGCGGCGATGTTCCGGCACACCAGCACGCTCGGCGTCCGCGAGTCGCCTCGGCGGAAGACCGCGCTCGCCCGTGCGTTCGTGGACGTGGACGTGTGGGGTGAGCCGGTGGCGGTCAAGGTCGGCTACGCCGACGGTGTGCTCGTCCAGGTGATGCCCGAGTTCGAGGACCTCGCGGCGCTGGCGCGGCGGCAGCGACGACCGGAACGCGACGTACTGGCCGCGGCCGTGCGGGCGGCGGCAGCGGCCGGCCTCGTGGTCGGCGCCGACGCCGCGGTGCTCGGCGGACTCCGGGCAACCACTGGCAACCGATTGCCGTAACGCCGCCCGGTCGCCGCTAATGGCCTGGTCAGCGTCGATCGCGGAGGTTCGGAAAATGTCTCAGTCCCTACCCTCGGATTTCCTCTGGGGCGCGTCCACGGCCGCCCACCAGATCGAGGGCAACAACGTCGCCGGCGACTTCTGGGCTCTGGAGCACGCCGGACTCGGGCTCGTCGCGGAGCCGAGCGGAGACGCGTGCGACAGCTACCACCGGTGGCGCGAGGACATCGACCTGTGCCGCGACCTCGGCTACACGGCCTACCGGTTCAGCATCGAGTGGGCGCGGATCGAGCCGGTACGTGGCCAGGTCTCCCGCGCTGAGCTGGCCCACTACCGGCGAATGATCGAGTACGCGATCTCCCAGGGCGTGCAGCCGGTCGTCACGCTGCACCACTTCGTCCACCCGGTCTGGTTCACCCGCGCCGGCGCGTGGCGGCAGCCGGACGCCGTCGACCAGTTCGCGCGCTACGTCGAGACGGTGGCGCCGATTCTCGACGGTGTCGGCCACGTCGTCACGATGAACGAGCCCAACATGCTGACGCTGATCCTGCGGATGGGGCAGTTCCTCGCCGCGCCGGATCCGGCCGCCGCGATGGCGGCCGCGCGGGCGCAACTCACCCCGTCGGGTTCGTCCGAGCATCTCGTCGCCGGTGCGCTGCCGCCGCCCGAGCCCGAGGTCGCCGCGATCCTCGTCGCCGCCCACGAGCGTGCCCGCGAGATCGTGCGGAAGACGACGTCGGCGAAGGTCGGCTGGTCGCTCGCCATGCAGGCGCTGACGCCCGAGCCCGGGTACGAGGCCGAGTGCGCCCGCGCCCGGGACCTCTGGGAGAACCAGTTCCTCGGCGTCTGCAAGGACGACGACTTCCTCGGCGTCCAGTCCTACACGACCAAGCGGGTGGGGCCGAACGGCCCGGAGGGCCCCGCTCCCGGCGAGCCGACGACGCTGGTCGGCTGGACGATCCGCCCGGACGCGCTGGAGATCGCACTCCGGCAGGCCTGGGACGTGACCGGTGGCACGCCGCTGCTGGTCACCGAGAACGGCATCGCCACCACGGACGACGCCCAGCGGGTGGAGTACCTCGAAGGTGCGGTCGCCGGTCTGCAGCGGGCGGTCGCCGACGGCATCGACGTCCGCGGCTATCTGCACTGGACGCTGCTGGACAACTACGAGTGGAGCCTGGGATACCGCCCGACCTTCGGGCTGATCGCCGTGGACCGCGAGACGTTCGTCCGGACGCCGAAGCCCAGCGCGCGGCGACTCGGTGAGATCGCGGCGGCCAACGGCGTGTGACCTATAGGGGCTGGGTCCCGCCCCCTACGGCTTGAGCCCGAACCAGGGCTTGGAAGGCGGACGCAGTGCCCACGATCGTCGTGATGGGGGTCGCCGGCTGTGGGAAGACCTACAGTCGGTCGGCCGGATCGCTGGGGGTCTGCCGAACCCCAGTGCTTCGAGGCTGTCGCCTGGGGGCCTGCAGCGAGTGTTCGGTGCTACGCGCGGGTAGTGAGCGGTCATGGATGCGCTCATCTTCGGTGTCATCGCCTCGAGTGCGTTGGTTCTCGGCGCGTTGGTCGGTGCCCGGATCCGGCTGCCCAAGGCGGTGCTGGCGGGAATGCTCGCGTTCGCGGCCGGGGCGCTCATCACAGCCCTGGCCTTCGAGTTGTTCGAGGACGCCTACGAGCACGGGGGGATTTGGCGTGCGGCTGTCGGCTTGATCGTCGGTGCGGTGGTTTTCACGATTCTCAGCGCGTGGCTGGATCGGGTAGCGGCCGGCAGACACGAAGAGTCCGAGGGCAGTGAAAAGCTCGATCCCGACGCCGCGGCCACAGACAGGGCACCGTCATCGGCATCGACCTCCGGAGCCGCCGGGCTGGCGCTGCTGGCCGCCGTCACCCTCGACGGTGTTCCGGAGAACGTCGCGCTCGGGGTGTCGCTCGGGGAAGGCACGGGAGGGCTGGCGCTGCTCGCGGCGATCTTCGTCTCGAACTTCCCGGAAGCCCTGGTGGGAAGTGCCTCCATGCGAGAACAGGGACGTTCCCAGCGTTTCGTGTTCGGAACCTGGCTGGCCTGCGCAGCGCTCCTGACCCTAGCTGTGGTGGTCGGCGCCGGCCCGCTCTCCACCGCGTCACCCGAGACGATCTCGTTGCCGCTGGCATTCGCCGCCGGCGCCGTACTCGCCTCGCTGGCCGACACCCTGATGCCCGAGGCCTACGAGAAGGGCGGCCCACTCGTCGCCCTGAGCACCACCGCGGGTTTCGTGCTGTCGTTCGTCTTGGCGACCCTCTGAGCACGGTTGCATGCCTGCTTGCTCCGCGCCCTCTCGCAGGACTCTTCGCCGAAACGCCGCGAGCCGCCGCGCGGGACGCATGCATTCACGAGGGGCCACAGAACTCGCGGCGGCTCACGGCGCGGTCGCCAGGTCGATGTCGCCTAGTGAGGCACGGCGCGTGGGCGTGCTCGCCTCAGGCCGCTCCGAGGGCCGCGGGTCTCTGTACCCTGTGGTCGACTCGAATGTGGACCGTCGGCCAGGGTCGCGTCGATGGGAGCGGGGTTGGAATGACCTGGATAGCGTGGCTTGCGCTCGTGGTGGCTCAGCTCGTCGTGGTCTGGGTGGCGCTGTTCCTTCTGTTCCGGGATTTGCCTAACTCGCTGTTCCTGTCGGAGAAGCTGATCTGCCTTGTGCTGGGTCTGGGTCTACTCGCGGTCGACGGGGCTGTGCTGTTCGGCTTCGCCGGTCCGGGGTGGCCGGTGCCGGCCAGGTACAGCCTCGTGCTGCTGGGGCTCGCCGCCGCGGCGTGGCTCCTCAACGACGCGGTGTACTTGTCGGTGAAGGGGCCGGACGTTCCGCACGCGATGGGGGTGGCGGTGTACCCGGGTTACGACGTCCGCGCCCGCCATCGACGACGGATCGCCGTACGGCTGGGCGGGCTGGTGGTCGCCGCGATGGCCGTGTTCTGGCTCCTGTCTGCCGCGTAGGACTTGAGCGCGGGCAGCGTGTCGTCGGATTGACCTGACGCGTAGGTGAGCGTCGGCGTCGGCGTCGCCCGAGCACGTCGCGGCCGAGACGCCGCGGTGGTCAGAGCCCACGCTCCACGGGCGAGCGTGCCGATGCGACCCCGAGGCTCTCTGAGCGGCGTCACCATTCACCTGTGAGGCGGCGCTCGGAAGCGCCGCGAGTACGGCTCTGCAGGCGGCGCGCGGGCTCGTTGGGGCCAAAATCGTGCGTGCGCGGCCTCCGCCGGAGGTTGGAGAGGAGAAGCTTCCTCAGCTAGCCGCGGTGGTGGCCGATGGGCTGGATTATGACGTCGGGTCGGTCTTCTGGCGCGTCGGGCCGGGTGGCTGAGGAAGCCCGGCTGGGGGCGTTGCGTGCCACCGGATTGACCGGCGAGGCTCCGGCGCCGTCGTTGGATCGGTTGACGGCGCTGGCGGCGCGGTTGCTGCGGGTGCCGGTGGCGCTGGTGTCGCTGGTCGAGGCCGATCGTCAGGTTTTCGCCAGCGACTGCGGGTTGTCCGGGGAGCTGGCGGTGTCGCGGCAGACGCCCCTGTCGCACTCGTACTGCAAGTATGTGGTGGCCGACGACGCTCCGCTGGTGGTCGCCGACGCGCGGACGCACGAGCGGCTGCGCACGAATCCGGCGATCGTCGACTACGACGCGATCGCGTACGCGGGTTTCCCGCTGCACAGTCCCGAGGGTCATGTGCTGGGTTCTTTCTGCGTGACCGACACCAAGGTCAGGCAGTGGAGCGAGGAGGAGCTGGAGATTCTGCGGGATCTCGCGGCCGCGGCGGAGTCGGAGATCGCACTGCGGTTGGCGCACGGCGAGGTGCTGCTGACGGCAGCCCGCATGCAGGCGGTCCTCGACAGCGCCAATGACGCCTACGTGTCCATCGACGCCGCCGGGCAGGTCACGGCCTGGAACGCCGCGGCCGAGCACCTGTTCGGATTCTCCGCCGCCGAGGCGCTGGGCCGGCCGGTCACCGAGCTGATCGTTCCCGCTCAGTACCGGGCCGCGCACGAGGCCGGGCTGGCGCGCGTCCGGGCCACCGGGGTGTCGGCGCTGGCCGGTCGGCGGCTGGAGATGGCGGCAGTCGACCACGCCGGCCGGGAGTTCCCGATCGAGATGACCCTGCAGGTCAGCGTGGAGCGCGGCGAACCGAGGTTCCATGCGTTCCTGCACGACATCACTGCCCGGAAGGCGGCTCAGGTCCAGCTGGAGGAGGAGCGCAGGCGGCTGGCCGACGAGCGCACGTTCCTGCACACCGTGCTCGACAGCCTGGACACCGGGGTGGCCGCCTGCGATCCGTCGGGGCAGCTGTTGGTGGTCAACCGGGCGATGAGCGAGAGCCACGGCGGTGTTCAGCCACGCGACCTCGAGACGTGGGCCGGCGAACTGGAGGTCTACGGCACCGACGAGCGCACCCGCCTCGGTGTCTCGCAGCTGCCGGTGATGCGTGCGCTGCGCGGGGAAACCGTGCGCGGTCAGCAGCTCGCGGTGCACGGCCAGGACGGGGCGTTCCGGCGGTTTCTTGCCAACGCCGGCCCGATCGTCACTCCCGACGGGCGCCGCCTCGGCGCGGTCGTGGCCCTGCACGACGTCACCGAGGCCCACCGTGCCGAGGGTCTGCGCCGTGCCCGGCACGCGGTGGCCCAAGTGCTCTCGGAAGTGACGTCCGCGCAGCAGGCCGCGATCGGTGCGGTCGCCGCGATCGCCGGGGAGCTGGGCTGGGCGTGCGGCGAGTACTGGGAGGTCAGCGACGACCGAAGCTGCATCGCCCGGGTGAGTTCGTGGACCGCGCCCGGCCGGGACCTGACGGTGTTCACCGGTGACGGCCCGCTGGCCATGGAGCGGGGTCAGGGCCTGGCCGGGGCTGTGTGGCAGCGCGGCACCGAGGTCTGGAGCAGCGCGCTGCCCCGGGACATCCCGAACTTCACCCGGGCGGGCGCCGCGCGCCGGGCCGGGCTACAGACCGGAATCGGCGTGCCGGTACGCAGCGGCCGGCGCGTACTGGGCGTGCTGGCCTTCTTCACCGACGCCGATCTGCCGCACGACCCGGACGTCCTGGCGATGCTTGATGCGGTCAGCGCCCACCTCGGCCGGTTCGTGGAACGGCGCCGCGCCGAAGAGCTCACTCTCGCGCTCGCCGCAGCCCGCCGCGACTTCGACCGCATCGTCGAACAGGTCAACGACTACCTGTGGACCGTGGAGATTCGCCCCGACGGCACGGTCCAGAGCGTGTACGCGAGCCCCGACGGCAGCGCGGTCTTCGGCGGTGATCTGCCCACCGACGCCGACCTTGCTCAGGTGTTGGCCGACCGTATGCACCCCGACGACCTGCCCGCCTTCGCCGCGTTCCACGCCCAGGTCTCGGCGGGTGACTCGGCCTCCGTGGAATGCCGGGTGCTCGGCTACGACGGCGTCACCCGGTGGGTGTGGACCCGGGCCTCAGCCCGCTACGAGCACGGCCGGCTGTTCGTCGACGGAGTCTGCACCGACATCAGCCGCCGGAAGGCGGTCGAGGCGGATCTGGCGGCTACCGCCGATCGCCTGCGCACCGCCCGGGACCAGCTCGCGGTTCACAAGGATTACCTGACCCAGGTGCTCGACGCGATCGAGGTCACGGTCATTACCTGCGACACCGATGGCACGATCGTGCACGCCAATCGCAATGCCCGGCGCGCGCTGCCATCCGGCGACGGACCCCTGTCCATCACCGAGGCCATCCCGAGAGTCGCCCTGGCCTACCCCGACGGCACCCCGGTGCCCGTCGGCGAGACCCCGCTGATGCAGGCCCTGAACGGCACCCACGTCGACGGCCTCGAGGCCACCATTCCGCGGCCGGACGGGACACGCCGATCGCTGCTGCTGCACGCCCGGCCGTTGCGCGATACCCACGGCGCGATCATCGGCGCCGTCGCCGCTTCCCACGACATCACCGCGCTGCGCGAGCGCGAGGCCGAGCTCCGAGCCTTCGCCGGGGTAGTCGCGCACGACCTCAAGGCACCGCTGGCCGCGATCGCCGGATACGCCGAGCTGATCGCCGACACCCTCGGCTCCGAGAACGCCAGCGACGCCGCCGCAACGGGGACGATGCTCACCCGCCTGCAGGCCGGCGTCGACCGGATGCGTCACCTGATCGACGACCTGCTCGGCTACGCCACCGCCCGCGACAGCCACCTCCAGCCCCATGACGTCGACCTGAACACCGTCGTCGCCGACATCGTCACCGAACGCACCGCCCACCTGCCGGCAGCCGGCGCCGAACCACCCCGCATCCGGGTCAGCCGCCTACCGATCGTGCACGCCGACCCGGTCCTGACCCGGCAACTACTGGACAACCTCATCGGCAACGCCCTCAAATACACCCGGCCCGGACAGCCCGCCACCATCGACATCACCGCCGAACTCGGCGCCGACCAGCCCGGCCACGCACGGATCCACGTCGCCGACCGCGGCATCGGCATCCCCGCCGCTGACCAACCCCACGTCTTCGGCACCTTCTACCGCGTCAACGCCCATCGCACCTACGCCGGCACCGGACTCGGACTGGCCATCTGCCACCAGATCGTGCACCGCCACGGCGGCGCCATCACCGCCGCCGACAATCCCGGCGGCGGCACTCTCATCAGTTTCACTCTGCCTGTCACCTGACTGGCGGCCGCTCTGCGACCGCGACCGCCGGCCTTCCGGCGATGTGACCGGCAGCACTTCGCACGTGCAGCGGCCGAGCTCGTCCGCGGCCGGGAAGTTCTCGCCCGCCGGTCGCTGAACGCGCCCGCCAGGGCCCAATTCCGGTGGAATGCGGTCTCGCCAGCGTTTGCTGCCCCGGACCGGGGGTCCGGGGTTTCATCCTTCGGTGCCGGTGGCCGAGTGCGCGGCGCCGACCGGTTTGGATTCCGGTGAACCGCGCTGACGCAGGTAGATGGAGAGGATCGCCATGGAGGCCACCGCGAGGAACTCCGACTGCCAGTTCTGCAGAGTCCGGTTCCAGAAGTCGGCGGATGCCGCGTACTGTGCCCAGCTCACCGGGGCTTCAAGTTCTCGCAGTTGGGTTTCGTTGTAGGCCGCGACACCGGCCACGGACTGCGCGAGCCAGGACAGCAGGAAGATCGCGCCCATCGTGAGCCCCAGCGACCGGCCGTAGAGGCTGCCGATCCAGCCGCCGCGGCGGACCGGTGCCGGGGAGTCCGGCCGGGCATAGGCGCCGGTGAGCTGCTGTTCGTCAGATTCGGTGCCGACGTCTGCCAGTGGCTTGGACTCCGGGGACCCACGCTGCACCAGCCACACGGTGAGCAAGATGTAGAGGAAGAACTGCAGATACTCCGACTGCCAGTTCTCCGCGACGTCGGCGGCGAATGAGGCCGAGGTGACGTAGCGGCCCAGTGAGATGCCGGGCAGGCCGCTGCCGGCCTGATCGGCGTTGAACGCGGCGTGGCCGGCGAAGGCCTGCCCGATCAGGGCGGCCCCGAAGAGCAGCAGGAATCCCAGGCCGAGTCCGTGATTGCGCAGGCTGCTCAGCCGGCTCATCGGTGCAGTCCGCCGAGGAGGAAAAAGCAGCCCAGCCCGACGCCGATCAGCAGCAGGCATCCGAGGAAGATCGCGCGCATCGCACGCTCACCGGCCTTTCACGGTGCAGTCGTAGACCTCGCCGGACTGGAGCCGGCAACCGGCCGCGGTGATCTTCCACCCGCCGGACGTGCGGGTGAGGAAGAACGTGTCGCCGTCGAAGACCACCCGGGCCTGCTGACCGTAGACATCGACGCGCCCCACGGAACCAGCGGGTGGCAGCTTCGCGGTCTGCAGCGCCTCCGGACAGGAACTCTGCTCGTCCGACTCCAGCTCCGTGCGCGTCGCCGGAGCCAGCTGCACACACGCCGCGGACATCTGCCTAGCGTCCACGGCCGCGGCGAAACGGGTGGCGGCATCGCGTGCCTCGTGCTGCACCGATTCCAGCACTCCGCAGCCGCCCAGAGCGATCATGGCCCCAGCGACGGCCAGCGCTCGGCACCCCGGCCATTTCGTCACAACAGTTACATCACCACCGACACGCTATTTACACCTCAGGAAGTGCGCCGGGGGTGGTCGGCGCCGGTCCTGCACTCACGCTGCGGCGCGACGCGAGGACGACCCTGCGCGACTGACCGCATACGGGTCTACTCAATCGATGGCGGGAGCCTCAACGACTCCGGTGATCCCGTCGATCCGGCCACGGCGCCCGGCTCGTGGCGGTTGGCAGGGGTATCGAGTGGCTATCGAGGGTGCACGACCACCGCGCTGTGCTCTGCGGGCCCCTCGCGATTGCCGGAACACCGTGCGGAGGAGTGGTCACCGCGGGGGAAGGAGGAGCGGCATGGCGGTGGAGACAGGTCCTTCCTCGGCCGAGGGGGAGTTGGGTGACGTCGGCAGGAGCTACGACCGCTACGCCGACGTCGAGCCCCTGTTCCGGCGTTACGCGGCACTCGACCCCGCCGATCCGAGGCGTGCCGCGCTCAGGGAGCGGCTCGTAGGGCTTCATCTTCCGCTTGCTGAGAATCTGGCCCGGCGGTTTCGCAATCGCGGTGAACCCTTTGAGGACCTGATTCAGGTAGCGCGGCTCGGCCTGCTCAAAGCCATTGATCGGTTCGACCCTGGCCGCGGGGTGAATTTCCTGGGCTACGCCATTCCGACGATCGCCGGGGAGGTCCGCCGGCACTTTCGCGATCTCGGCTGGGACGTCAGGGTTCCCCGACGGCTTCAGGAACTGCATCTGCAGCTCGGGCTCGCGATCAACGAGCTCTCCCAGCGCGACGGCCGGGCTCCGACCGCCCGGACGTTGGCCGCCCATCTCGGTATCCCGATCGAGGAGGTCATCGAAGGGCTGCAGGCCGCCAATGCCTACGCGTCGACGTCGCTGGACACTCCTCTCGGGGGCGAGGCGGAGGCACCATCCCTCGGCCAGACACTCGGCGGCGCCGATCCTGCCCTCGACCTCGTGGAGAACCATGAAGCGCTGATGCCGCTGCTGGCGGCACTGCCCGAACGAGAACGACAGATCTTGGGACTGCGCTTCTTCGCCGACATGACGCAGAGCCAGATCGCGCAGGAAATCGGCATCTCCCAGATGCACGTCTCGCGGCTACTCGCCACGACGCTCGCGCGGCTACGCACTCAGCTCCTCGCT
Organism: Cryptosporangium aurantiacum; assembly: GCF_900143005.1. NCBI lineage: Bacteria > Bacillati > Actinomycetota > Actinomycetes > Cryptosporangiales > Cryptosporangiaceae > Cryptosporangium > Cryptosporangium aurantiacum. Next base: position 186,378 of record NZ_FRCS01000003.1, on the reverse strand, counting down.
GAGGATTGAGAACGCATGCACGGGCCGACCGACTGCAGCCGACACAACGACGATGCTCGGCCAGCCCCCATGCGGGAACGCGACCGCCGACTCAGCCGGCGCACGGTCCGCCGGCCAACGGCGCGCGACCGCCAACAACGCCTCGAACGGCGTCGGCGTCAGGGAGGTGGCCGGATGACTGAGCCCGTTCATGCTCGTCGGTCGCGCGAAGGGGGAGATCAACAGCCGGCGCAGGTCGGCAGCGACCGAGACCGCCGAGGTGTGGAGGGCCCGCGCGGGGCCGGTGAAGCCCGGCGAAACGCCACACGACTTGCGGTCGTGTGCACACAAGCTGTGACCTGAATGCACGATTCGCGGTTGGAAGGCCCTGATGCCCATTGCCGCGGTACGAAAGGGCCGGTTCCGTGTTCCCCTGGCGAATCTGTGGGTATCCGGTTCCCGTTGTGCAGGGCGCGGGAGAACGGGATTGGGCATGGTGGCTTTCAGCGCTGGTCTCGGCGACATTCGGCGCTGCCGTCATCTCCCGAAACGCTTCCGGCGTGCCGTTGGCGTCCGCGCTGCGCGTACGGGTCTGGCCCGTGGGCGGGCCGCGCTGTGACGACGGTGCGGCGGCGACCTCATCAGGAGGACTTTCCGGAGAACGGGCCTCTCACCCGGAGTTTGGTGGAGTTGGCCAGCACGCCCGACGACGCGTCGGACGTGGAGAGGCAACTCGTCGAGCTCGCACGGTTGGCGGCGGAGCACCTGTCGGCGGTGAGCTACGCGTCGACCACCGTGTTGCGCGAGGACTCCTACACCACGGTCGCGGCGACCCACCCGCTGGCTGCGGCCCTCGACGACGCGCAGTACGCCGACAGGACGGGGCCCTGTCTGGAGGCGTTGGACTCGGCTACCCCGGTCGCGGTCAGGGATGTCGCGATGACGATGAGGTGGCCGGGATTCCGCCGGGTCGCGCGGCGGATAGGGTTGCAGTCCTCGCTGTCGATCCCCTTGTTCGCCGGAAGCGGCCACGCGTTCGCGTCGATGAACCTCTACGGGCGCGATCGGACCGCGATGACCGACTTGACCGGCCATGTCCGGGCGGCATTCGGTTCCGCCGGGTCGACCCCCCACGCGTCGTCTACCGAGCAGCCGGCGTCCGGCGCCGGAGACCTCGCGACGGGAGTGGTGAAGGCTCTCGCCGTCCGGGATCAGATCCAGCGGGCCATCGGCATGCTGGTGAGTCGTCAAGGGTGCTCGGCGCACGAGGCCTATCTCTCGCTTCGGGTGCGCGCTGCCGACGCCGGCGTTCCTCTGCCTGCCATGGCGATCAGGACCGTGAAGCGATTGGTCTGATCACACTCCGGGCACCCGGCTGTCGCGTTCGGCCCGTCCTCTGCACCGTGGACGGGGTCTTTGCCGATGGCGGGTAATCGCTCGAGAGGCGCGGCGGGCGGCGGGCGGGTACTGTGACGCTGCCCCGGCGGTACGAAGCGGCGGGGCGACGTCAAGGAGCGGCGTAGAGACGGGGCCCCACGGGCCTCGTCACCTTCGTCGAATCCCGGCGGAGGACGTGACGAAACGCCGCTCGACCGCGTCGCGGGCCGGCGTTTCCCGCAGCGGGAAGCATCAGACAACGTGGAAGCTTGTGACCGCCTGCCCGGCGGCGGTGTCGCGCTGCCGGCCGCGGCCGCAGCCGGGATCGCCGAACTCGGCCGGATCGCCCTCGCGGACCTGTCTCTGGAGCAGGTCCTCGAACGCGTCGGGACCCTTGCGCGGGACGTGATCCCGGGCGTGACCGAAGCCTCGGTCACGCTGATCGTGAACGACCGGCCGAGCACCGCAGCGTTCACCGGTCCGCTCGCGCTGGAACTCGATGAACGCCAGTATCGCCATGGCTACGGGCCCTGCCTGGATGCCGCGCGCGGCGGCGAAATCATGCTCATCCCGGACATGGCGGCCGAGACGCGGTGGCCCCACTACTGTCCCGAGGCCCTTTCTCGTGGCGCCCGGAGCGGGTTGTCGGTCCCGCTGCCGATCCAGGAGCACGTCCTGGGCGCGTTGAACCTCTACGGGGACACTCCGAACGCCTTCTCTCCGGAGACGGTCGACGTCCCGGTGCTCTTCGCCAGCTACGCGGCGGTCGCGGTGGCCAACGCGCATCTGTACGCTACGACGGCCGAGCTGGCCGAGGGCATGCGCCAGGCCATGGTGTCCCGGGCGGTGATCGAGCAGGCTAAGGGAATCCTGATGGGACAGCGCGGCTGCTCGGCCGAAGAGGCGTTCAACCAGCTGACTGCCCTGTCGCAGCACACCAACCGCAAACTGCGTGATGTCGCGGCCGGCCTGGTGGCCCGGGCGCAGCGCCCCGCGGTTTACCGGCCCGGTGCGCCTCAGCGTGGCCCCGCAATCGACACCTGACCGACGCCCGCTGCGCGACGGGGAGTGCACCTCGGAGCAGGCGGTCGGCCGGCGATGAGCCGGCCGACCGGTTCTCTTGCTGCAGGGTCAGGACTTGAAGACGTCCTTGACCTTCTCGCCGGCCTGCTTGAGGTTGGCGCCGGCCTGGTCGCCCTTGCCTTCGGCTTCCAGGTCCTTGTCGTCGGTCGCCTTGCCGGCGCCTTCCTTGACCTTGCCGCCGAGTTCTTCGGCCTTATTGCTCAGCTTGTCCTCGGCACCCATGTGGTGGTCCTCTCGTCGGCCGGTCCGCCTACCGCAGCCCCGGCATGCGGCCGGATACCCGCCTAGCCGCGGCGCAATCGGCCCGGGCCTGGCTGACGCGGTGAGGCCGGTCAGACGGCGACTTCGGCCCAGACCGTCTTGCCGGTGTCCTCGCCGTCGTAGCCCCATCGCTGCGCGATCGCCGCGACGAGACGCAGACCGCGTCCACGTAGTGCCGTCAGATCGACCTCGCGCATTCGGGGTGGTGCGCAGCTGCGGTCGCGCACGGCGACCTGAACCGTGGAACCGCGGCGGTCGACGGTGATGCGGAACGGGGTTTGCGCGTGGTCGATGACATTGGCGAGCAGCTCTTCGACGACCAGCAGAATGTCCTCGGCGGCGGGCCCGGGCACCTGCCACTGCGTCAGCATTGTCCGGACAGTGCGGCGTACCTCGGTGACGGCCCCCGCGAGCGGTGGATACTCCTCCGCGAGCAGGGGTTTGTCGCAGGAGGATTCGGCGTTCACTCGGTGCGGCTCCTCGTTGATTCTGACCAACGCGGCAGGGATGCCTCACCGAGTGCCCCCGAAACGTCACAACGGGACAGCAGGCGCCCGGCCGAGTGCCCGTGATCCCGGCACGTCACGGTACCCGCAGTGCCAGGACGGCGATGTCGTCCTGGTGAGCGACGCCGGCGTCCATCCCGACAGCATCGTCGGGAAGGCCCTCGAGGGGAACAGCCGGACGGCCCGGCCGTGGTCGGCGGCGCAGGCCCACCGCGCACGGGGGGCAGGTGTGCGTTGGCCTCAAACGGCCAGGCCTCGCTGCTACCGTCCTTGCCCATGGTCGTTCGTCGGGCGGCAACGATCCAGTTCGTACATCGTGGCCGCTCGATACCCCTCGGGCTGGTGAAGAGCGTCCTCGGGCTGCTGTTGACGTTGTGGCCATCGCAGGTGTCTTCGTGATCCGCGCCGCGGACGGCGGAGTTCTGGCCTACCTCCTGTGGGTGCTGCGCGGCGTGTGGCTGGTGGATCGGGGTGCGCCGATGCTGTCCGACGGCCTCACCGATCTGCTTGCTCGTCGCCGGTGGCGGACAGTTCGCGACGGCCGGGCGATGGAATTGGGCTCCGAGGGCGTTCGGCACAACGGCGCCTTTCCCCGTGAGCGCGGAGCCCGGGCAGCCGACCCCGATGTGATTGTGGGCTGGGACTCCGTCGCGGACGCCGTCTTCCGTCCCGGACCGGACGAGTCGTGGTGGTTCTGCCTCGACCTTGTTCCTGCCGAATGGCCGGCGCAGCGGGCGTTGACAGCCGCGATAGCCGTAGCTCTCGACCCCAGTGAGGAATCGAGGCCGGTGACCTCGGGCGCCTGGCTGCTTGCGCTGATCAGTCCGTGGTCGCGGGGCGGCGATCGAGAGGCAGCGGTCAGGCTGTGGGCCCGTGCACCTTCCAGTTACCAGTCGGTGTTGTAAGTCTTGCTGATGTGACCCTCGTCCGGTTATGGGAATAGCCGCTCGGCGTGGGCCGGGGTCGGGCACGGTATTGCCATCGGGCTGCGACGAGGGAGTGCCGTGCACGTACTCACGACTGGCGAGAGTGTTTCTGATCCGCTCGCGCCGTATGTAGCGGTGGAGCGGCGTCCGGGCCGGCTCGGTTGCTGGGTGATGGGCCACATGGTCGGCGGGCTGGACGGCTCGGCGGCGATCGGCGGCCGAGTCGGTCAGCTCTCGACCGCGCCCGACGCCGAGCTGTTCCGGCTGATGCGGGTTCTGGCCGATGTGGTGCTGGTCGGCGCGCAGACCGTGCGCGCAGAAGGATACGGCCCGGTCACCTTGCCCCCTGAGCGAGTCGCGGCGCGGCGGGCCGCGGGGAAGTCGGACACTCCGGCGATCGCGATTGTGAGCCGCTCGCTGGACCTGGATTGGTCGGCGAAGATGTTCACCCACACTCCGGCCGATCGCCGGACGATGGTAGTGACCTGTCAGAGCGCTGATCCCGATCGGCTGGCCGCGGCCCGCGGCGCGGCGGAGGTGGTGCTGGCCGGTACCGACCGCGTCGAGCCCGCCGCGGCGCTCGCCGGTCTCGCCCAGCTCGGCCACCGGGTCGTGGTCTGCGAGGGCGGACCCACCTGGCTCGGTGAACTGGTCGCCGCGGATCTCCTCGACGAGCTCTGTCTCACGATCTCCCCGGTGATGGGCGGCGACCCGTTGCCGGTCTCGGTCACCCCGGCCGGTGCACCGGTCACTCCGTTCGCTCTGCGGCACGTGCTCGCCGACGGCGACACCCTCTTCCTCCGCTACGAACGGGGACCACGATGACCACCGAAGCGTTCAGCGGGCTGGTGGCCGCGCTCGACCCGCCGTTGATCGTGGTCACCACGGCGGTCGGCGACGAGCGGGCGGGTTGCCTGGTCGGCTTCCATGCCCAGTCGAGCATTACGCCGGAGCGCTACTGCGTGTGGTTGTCCAAGGCCAACCACACCTACCGGGTCGCGCTGCGCTCGGACTACCTCGCGCTGCATTTCCTGGACACCGGCGACCTATCACTCGCCACCCACTTCGGGACGATGAGCGGTGACACCGTCGACAAGTTCGCCGACCTCCCGACCGAAACCGGAACTGGCGGGGTCCCGCTTCTCACCGACTGCCCGAATGTGCTGGTAGTACGCCGTAGCGCTCTGCTCGACGAGGGAGGCGACCATGTCTGCCTGCCCGCCGAGGTAGTCGCGGCCCGGCACGGGAAGCCGTTCACGCCGTTCCGGCTGTCTCAGGCCGCACACCTCGAGCCGGGCCACGGCAACGAGGAACGACACGGCCCGCCCACCGAACGCGCCGCCAGCTAGCGAGACGCCGCCGAGACGCCGGCACCGGCTCGACGATGAGGCCCTAGTCCGACGCGATCCGCCGAGGCCCGACGGCGGTGCTCGATGGGTTTGTGTGCTCAGAGGGTCGGGGATCGCGGATCGAAGAAAGCCCCTCAGTGTTGTACGTCGTCGCTTCGGCAGTCTGCGGCGCCGGTCTCATCATTTTGTTCAGTGCTGGTACCGGTGCCGGAATGCCCTTCGGCATCGGATTCGTCATGTTCTTGGTGCTGGGCAGCGCCATCGGGGCCCGATGGGGTTCGGGCCCCGTCGCCAAAGGCGTCCGGTCCCGGTAACTGGTGACAACCGGGGTGGTCTCCCTCCCGCTGTTACTTGCGGCGACTCTGCTGATCCTCTGGCGGCCCAGTGCGTTTGCCGACCTACCGATGATTCCGTTCCTGCTCTGCATCGCGCTCGCCGCGGTGCTGCTCATAGCAGTCGGGTTGATGGGCGCCGATCGCAGTTCCACGAACCAGTAACGAGTTGTTTCTGTCGCTGGGCGAGTGACGATTCGAGGCAGAGGACATGCTGGTGGCGCTGCCGGTAGGTTGGTCGGGTGGGGCGCGGTCGGCGTGTCGGGATTGATGTCGGTACCGCGAATACGGTCGCCGTCGTCGCGGACGCGGAGGAGGCGCCGCGACCGGTGCTGTTCGACGGTTCGGAGATCCTTCCCTCGGCGATCTGGCGCGATCCGGCTTCGGGTGAACTCTTGACCGGCCGCGATGCGTTGCACCGCGCCCAGGCAGCGCCGGAGTCGCTCGAGCCGAACCCTAAGCGCTGCATCGATGACACCGCGGTTCTCCTCGGTGCCGTCGAGGTGCCGGTCGCGGATCTGCTCGCCGCGATCTTGCGGCGGGTGGCCACCGAGGCAGGTTGGACCGACGGCGACGAAGCCGTGCTGACGTGCCCGGCCGAGTGGGGGCCGCCCCGGCGGGCGATTCTCGCCGCCGCGGCCAGACAGGCCGGTCTCGGCACGGTGGCTATGGCCGCTGAGCCCATCGCTGCGGCCGCCGGTCTGCTGCGGCGGGCGCCGTCCGAGGCGCCGGTCGTGGTGTACGACTTCGGCGCCGGCACCTTCGACGCGTCGGTGGTGCAGCACACCGCGGCCGGCCTGCAGGTCCTTGCCGGCCGCGGCCTGACCGACGTCGGCGGGCTGGACATCGACGCCGCCGTGGCTGCGTCGATCGAACAGGTTTACACCGGCCGCGACCGCCCGCTCTGGCAGCGGCTGACCCACCCGGAGACGTCGGTCGACCGGCGCGCGCGACGACAGTGGATGCAGGAGGTGCGCGCCGGTAAGGAAGCGCTGTCCCGCACGGCGTCGACCACGATGTTCGTGCCGCTCTTCGACGACGAGACAGTGCTCGGCCGGGAGGAGTTCGAGGGAATCGCGAGGCCGTTCATCGCGGCCACGGTCGAGGTCACCCGCAACGCGATCGTCGATGCAGGGTTCGCGGTGCGGGATCTGGCCGCCGTGCTGCTGGTCGGCGGGTCCTCACGCATTCCTCTTGTCGCCACGATGATCCACCGCGCGTTGGATGTGGCGCCGACCGTGGTCGAGCGGCCGGAGCTGGCCGTGGCCGCGGGTTCCCTGCAGGTCCCCGCCGACGCCTAATTCCCCGCTCTGCCTGCCCTGCGGCGCGAGGACGAACCACCGGTGTCCCTGCCGGTTGAGGCAGCGACCAGTGCGCTCGCGCTGACCGAGGCGGGCTCCCTGACGGGTTCCCCGGACGGACCCGGCACGGATGAGACTCTCCGGCACGGCGGGCTCCCTGATCGGCGGCCTGCGGCCAAGCCGGATCGCCACGCGGACGCCGACCCCACGCCGGAGCCTGGGCCGGGCAGGGTAGTGCTGATCCTTGCCGTGCTGATCGTGGCTGCCGGTGTGCCGCTGCTGATCGCCATGAACCGTCTCACGGGCCCGACGAGCCGCGACACGCCAGCCCAGCCATCGTCGCGATCAGCGGCCACGGCTACGGCATCCGCGCCGTCGCCGACACCCTCCCGGACGCGCGTGGAGATCGCACGGGAGTGCCTGCTGGGATCGTGGACGGTGACCGACTACGGCAAGGTCGTCCTCGGAGCCGACAAGCGCGGCTACGTGGCGGAGGGCGGGGGAGGTGGCACCTATACCTTCCGGCGGGACGGGACTGCCAGCGAGAACCACCCCGCGGACCGGCCGGCACTCACCGCTGCTGGCGGCTCGAGGTACGCGGTGACGCTGACCGGTGCGAACACCTACCGGTACGGCATCCGGATAGACCGTGGATCGCTGCTGCTCGACCTCACCCGGACCAGCGGTAATCTGCGGCTGCGGATCACCCGCAACGGAGCTCTGCATCAGCAATTTCCGGTACCGGCAGGCAGCGACGACGCGATCGAACAATTCACCTGCGCGGGGAACCGGCTGATCTTCGACGGCATCGTCGACACCGTGCTCACCCGCACCACTACCTGACCACACGACTCCCAGAGATCGAGGTCAGACCGACGGTCGGACAGCCGGACGACAACCGTGCGCAGAACCGGCCGCCGAGACCGAGCCTCCACAGTCATTCCGACACGCCAGACGCGGTTCTCAAACACGCTCTTTCGGAGGCATCCGCGTTATCGTCTTTTCCTGGCAGTACACAATTTGAGGGAAGGCAATATATTGTTCGCCAGATCGACCATGGTCGCCGCCGGTCTCGGCCTGCTTGCGAGTGGCGCACTCGGTTCCGTCCCTGCTCAGGGTGCCTCTGTGCGGCACGGGGACCACACCATCACACTCAATCCCCAGCTGTACTATCACACGGCCGAAAGCTGCGCGGCGAAGGGACAAGAATACGTGAGTTTCAGGAATTGGGCGGCCTACGACTGCGTATACATCATCAATATGGACACCGACCGGGCTATTTTCTTCTTGGAACGGGAGCGCTGAAAGTTTCCGGTCGGCCGGTATTTCTCGCGAGTCAGCACGCGCTCGCCTATTGCCGTCATTAGCCCGTCCCGGGCAAATGGCCACCATCCGGACGTGCCGCGGCCCGGAGCGCGGAGGCCGCGGCGCAGGTCAGTCGTCAGGTCTCCGGTTCGCGCTATGGCGCGTCGTTGGTGGGTCAGGGCAGTGGTAGATGAACGGTGGTCGTGATCGTCTGGGCGGTTTTGGTCACGGTGAGGGTGCCGCCGTGGCGTTCGGCGATGGCGCGGGAGAGGACGAAGCCCAGGCCTGAGGTCGTGTTGCCGGTGCCGGTGGTGTTGGCCTGAGAGAACCGTTCGAAGGCTTCGTCGGGCAGGTCGAGTCCGCCGGGATCGGTGATCGTGAGGCGGGCGGTGTCCGTGGCCCGGTCGAGGATCAGGTGCACGTCACCGCCTCCCGGGTTGCCGGTGATCGTCGTGGTGAGCAGCTTGTCGATGAGTTGCCGGAGCCGGTCACGGTCACCGTTGACGTGAACCTGGTGGGGGAGTGTGGTGTGCAGGCGGATGCCGGTGGCGGTAGCGGCCGGTAGCGCGGCGGCGGTCGCGTCGGTGATCAGGGCGCACAGGTCGACGTGGTGGGTGGCGAGCGGTTGGTCATCGCATTCCAGCGCGGTCAGGTCGAGCAGGCCTTCGACGAGTTCCCGCAGGGCTTGGCTGTTGCGGTCGATGCCTTCCAGGAGTTGCCGTTCGGTGTCCGGGCGCGGGCCGGGATCCTCGAGCAGGAACTGGATGTAGGTGCCGATCGTGGTCAGCGGGGTTCGCATGTCGTGGCCGATCAGCGCGGTGAAGTCCGCGCGGGCCCGGGACAGCTCGGCGGCCAGTTCCTCGGCGTGACGCCGGATCAGGAACTGGGCGATCTGGGCGGCGACGTCGCCGAGCAGCCCGGTGAGCAGGAACTCGTCGTGTTCGACGGTGTCGGCGAAGCAGGTCAGGACACCGAGCACGTCCTCGCCGTCGCGGACGGGAACCGACAATACCGAGCGCAGCCCGCGCTCGGCGAAGACGTGCGCGCGGTCCCGCGAGTCCGGATCGGTGATCCAGTGCGAGGACGCGAGGTCGGGTTCCCAGATCGGTTCGCCGGTCGCCCACACCTGGGTGGGGATTGTGTCGGCGTCCCGCGGCATCCGCGCCGGGAGGATCTCGTCGAGGTCGTAGTCTTCCGGGTGCCACTGGGCGATCCGGTAGAGGGTGTCGGTGGCGGGCTCGGACAGCCGGAGACTGAGATACGGCCAGCTCAGCGTCTGCCCGACCAGCCGCAGCACGTCCTGGGCCAGGTCGGTCAGGGACCGGGGCTGGTTGAGGATCTTGGCCACGGCGAGCTGGCAGTCGCGGAACCGTTCGGCGCGGCGCCGGTCGGTGACGTCCTGGACGGTGGTCACGGCGCCGATCCGCCGGCCGTCGCTGGTGCGGATGGGTTGCGCGCTGGCCACCACGTGCCGGTCGGGATGACCGGGCACACGGATGAGGGTTTCGGACTCGCGTGTGGTGCCGCCCTGCTGGGCTTTCTCCAGCACTCGGGTGTCGGGGCCCATCGGCTCGCCGTCGGGGCGGTGCAGCTGAGTCAGTGCCACGGCGTGCGCGGCGTCCAGGGGTAGCTCGGCCGGTATGGCGTGCAGCGCACGCAGCGCACGGTTGAACACCACCGCGCGGCCTTCCTCGTTCACCGCGATGACGCCCTCACCGAGGCTGTCGAGCAGTGCCTCGGCGAATCCGCGCTGGGCGTCGACGGCGTTGTCGGCTTTCGCCGCGGCGGCACGTGCGGTCTCAGCGGCGTCGACCTGGTCGGTGATGTCGGTGAGGAAGACACACACCACCGCGCTGCCGCCGGGGCCGTGCAGGGTCGACATGCGCACCCGGGCATGAACGGCCCGGCCGTCGCGGTGGCGCAGTACCGCGGTTCCGGTAATCGTCTCGCCGTCGCCGGCCAGCAGTGCACCCAGCACGTCCGGGACCGGCCGACCGTTGTAGTGGGCGTCGAACAACTCCGCCACCGGCTGTCCGCAGGCCTCGGCCACGGTGAAGCCGAACATGTCCCTCGCTGCGGCGTTCCACCCGGTGATCACCCCGGCCGGGCTCAGGGTCAGGAACGCTTCGGCGAGTGAGTCCAGAACCTCCATGGTGTCCAGCTCCGCCAGCAGCGCCGTGCCGATCTCCGGGACGGTCGCCGGTACCTGGTCGACCAGCACCGCGAGCTCCGTCAGCGCCGAGCGGTGCGCATCGGTCCACGGTCGGGCCCGGGTGTCCAGCACGGTCAGGGACCCGACCGGACGCCCGGTGGCATCGCGCAGCGGTATCCCCAGGAACGCCCGGATGCCGTACTCCCGCGTCAGCGGATGCTCCCGCAGCTGTTTCTCGGGGTCGGTGCGCATGTTCTCGCAGGCGACCGGTGCGTCGCCGCTGACGACGTACTTGCATACCGAATACGCCTCGGGAATGCATCCGTCGGCGACCAGGGCGGCCGGCGTGCCGTAGCTCCCGGCCAGATGTTCCTGCTCCACGCCGACGAGAGTGATCACGCCCATCGGCGCGTCGGACAACCGGGCCGCGACCTGGGCGATGCCCGCCAGCGGCACGGGCAGCGCCGCCATCACCCGCAGGGCCCTGTCCACCGCCGCCAGCCGCGCCGGGTCCGCCAGCACTCCCGAGTCTTCGACCACCATGGCCGGCACCGCCTTCTTCCGAGGCGATCCTCAGTCCTGGCACTGAGCCCCACCCGGCCACGACCAGGGACGTCGTCCGCACGGTGAGTCTGCGCTGCAGAATCGTCATACTTTCACCAATAAATATACTATTGGGGCATTATGGCGCCATGAAGGTTTTGACTCCTGGTTGTCCGTGACCGCACCTCGAGCGGGCGCACTCGGCCGGGAAGTTCACCCCGCTACGAAACGCCTGGTGGGACGCTGCGCGCCGTGCTCCTCGGCGAGCAACTCGACAACAACCCGGACCGCTGGCGCGCCGCCCGCGGCTCGCACTCTCGCGCACCGGCTCCGCGGTACCGGCGGGGCCGCCGATAGGCGCATCTAGGGCAGGCGGGCTTCTTCGCGGTCGTTTCAGCTGGTCGGGCCGGAGGGGGCCGCGTGACGAGCAGAGCGCCGCTGGTCACGCCGTTCACGAAGACGGGACCGGTGTCGGCGAGGATCGGTTGCGGCGGTGTGCCCGGCGGGACGATCGCGAGATCGAGGTCCGGAGGCGCTCACCTCAGAGTGCGCGGGCGCTGAGGTACTCCTTCGGCGCCTGGGCAGGGCCATCCGTCACGGTGGCGTCGTGTTCGGTAACTCCGGCTGCCGCCGTGCCGCGCATCAGGCGGTGATATACTGCTATTTCTGCACTTAGATACCGCTTCATTCCGTGGCCGCACGACTCGGTGCATCTGGCCATGCTCATGCAGACACAGGTCAACTATGTGGCTACGTGGTGTTGCCTTCGCGGCTTCCTGGCCATACGGCCAGGAAGCGGTGACGTGCCGTCCGCGGGCATGGTCAACGGTGCCAGTGCGATGAGCGCGACCAGTACGGGTATGGCGTGCTCGTTGACCACGATTGCGGAGGCGGCCGCGCACGTCGCGCAGGCACCTGCGGGGTTGGTCTCCTTGGTCGACGAGGAGTGGGACCATTTCGCCGGAGTGTTCGGCGCGCCGGGGTCGTTGGCTGCAGGAGATCGCATTCCGCTGGTCGATTCGTTGTGCCAGCATGTTGTGGCTGGCCTGCGGCCGGTACTTATTACCGATGCCGACGGCGACGAGCGGGCGCGGAATTCGCCGGGCGCTGCCCGGCTCGGATTGCGCGCCTACGCCGGTGTGCCGCTCTGCGATGGTCAGACGGTGGTCGGTGTGCTGTGCGCGGTGGACGTCCGGGCCCGGCCCTGGACCGCGGAGCAGGTGGCAGCGCTCAACGCAGTCGCACTCACCGCCGGTCTGATCCCCGGGCTGGTTCATCCCGCGCCGGACGATGACGGCCCGCCCGATGTCACTTCGGTGATCGACGCCCTCGCCGAGGCGTTCGTCGCCGTGGACACGACCGGCCGGATCCGGCTGTGGAACACGGCGGCCAGCGCGCTGTTCGGATGGACCGCGGCGGAAGCACGCGGCCGGTTCCTCCACGATCTCCTGCTACCCGCGGCGGACCTGGCCGAGAGACGTCAGGCGTTGTCCCAGCTGCGCGATCTTCTCCTCGAGCGGCGGGACGGACAGGGGGCGCAGCGGGTTCTGCGGGTCCGCACGCGGGACGGTGGAGACGTGCCGGTCCAGGTGGCTCTCTCTGCGTTGCCGGTGCCGGGCGGCAGCTGGATCTGCGGCACGATGGTGGACCTGTCGCTGCGCCGCGACGGGCGAGCGCCTGCCCGTACCGGCGGATTTCTTCGTACCTTGCTCGATAGCTTGACCGCGAGCGTCTACGCGTGCGACGCCGCCGGGCAGACCGCGTTCACCAACGCTGCGCTGGGTGGGCTGCTGGACCTGCCCGTCGGCGTTCCTACCGCCGCGGCCGACCTCGGACGCGACCACCTGGTCTGGCCGGACGGGCGCCCGCTGGTCCCGGCGGAGCATCCCAGCGCCCGCGCCCTGGCCGGTGAGCAGGTCCGTCAGGCTGAACTGGGTCTGGCGGTCCCCGGACGCCCCCGGCGGACCCTGATTGTCAACGCCGAACGCATCGTCGTGGACGGTGTCGTCCTCGGTGCGGTGGTGGTGCTCGACGAGGTCACCGAGCAGCGGCGTGCCCAGCGGTTCCGGGAGTGTGAGCTGGCCGTCTCCCGGGCCCTGGTCGATGCCGCCGGGACTGCCGAGGCGGCCCAGGCGGTCCTGGCTGCGATCGCGGATTGCTGGAAGTGGCCGCACGCGGAGTTGTGGTTGGTCGACGAGTCCGCCGACGTGCTGCGGCCGGCGGCAACCTGGACCGCCGAGCCGGGCCGCGGCGATCCGCTCGTCGTCCCCGCACTGTCCCCCGGGCAGGGACTGGCCGGTACGACCTGGTCCACCGGCGCTCCGGTGTGGGTGGCTGATCTGACGGCCGGTCACTGTTTCGAATACGAGACCCTGCCCTGGCCAGGATTGCGCACCGCGCTGGCCGTTCCGGTCCGCTCAGGGTCGGACGTGCTCGGTGTCCTCGCCCTCTACGCCGACACCCTCGATGAGGATCAGGAGCTGCTGACCAGCCACCTGTGCAGCGTCGCCGCATACGTCGGTGAGTATCTGCAGCGGCGCCGCGCCGAGGAGGTGGCGCTCGAGCTGGCCCGCACCAAGGACGACTTCCTGGCGCTGGTCGGCCATGAGCTGCGCACTCCGCTGACCTCGATTACCACGTACACCCAGCTGCTGGCCGACCTGCCTGAGCAACTGCCACCGGAGATCCGGCCGATGATCGAGGTCATCGGCCGCAACAGCGACAGCCTGACTGCGATCATCGATGACCTCCTCGACCTGGCCGGGCTAGAGTCCGGCAAGATCACGCTCCGGCCGGCCGACATCGACCTAGCCGGTCTCGTCCGTGACGCCGCGGTCTCGGTGCGGGCCGCCGCCGACCGGCGCCGGGTCACCCTTATCCTGGACGTTCCCGATCGGGTGCCCCTCCACGGCGACCCGCAGCGCCTGCGGCAAATGCTGGACAACCTGTTGTCGAACGGGGTCAAGTACAACCGCGACGGCGGGACTCTCACGATCCGGCTGGCCACCGATTGCGCCGGTACCGTCCTCACCGTCTCCGATACTGGCATCGGTATTCCCGAAGCCGAACGCGATCAGCTCTTCCAGCGCTTCTTCCGGTCCTCCATCGCACGCGCCAGCGGCGCGCCCGGCACCGGGCTGGGTCTGGTCGTCACCCGCACCATCGTCGAATGCCACGGCGGACAGATCGCCGCGAGCGACAACAAGCCCGGTACCACCATGACCGTTCGCCTACCGTCTGCTGCGCCGTCCGCGGCCGCCCGCACCGGCCCCGGCGGCGAAGGGTGAGCAGCGACGCGACGCGGACGCCGTCCGAGAAGGCCTGGCCGCGACGGCCGAGGTGCTCAGCAGCGAGGTCACGAATTCCTCGCACTGCTCCGGCAGAGCTGAGCGACTGCCTCGTCGGTGCGCGGTCCTCACCAACTGGCTGTGGCGAATCTGCGACCCTATATAGAGTACGAGTATGGACCCTCGGATGACCCTGCAGACACAACTCGTGCTGCGTGATCTCCTCGCCGAACCCGACGCGGAACGCTACGGCCTGGCGGTGGTCGACGGCACCGGCTTGCCGCCGGGCACGATCTACCCGATCCTCACCAGGTTGGAGACCGCGGGCTGGGTGACCAGCCGGTGGGAAGACGTCGATCCCCGGGCCGAAGGACGCCCGCGCCGGCGTTTCTACCGCCTCACCGCCGATGGAGCACGGCAAGCGCGCACCGCGCTCGCCCGGGTCGAGGAGCGTCGGCGTCGGCCGGGCCGGGCGTCGGTGGTGCGCAGCGCGGGGGCCGAGGCGTGAGCGCCTCCGAGCCGACGTTACGGATCCTGCTCGCGGTCGCGGCCCGGCTCCTGCCGCGTGCGGCGCGGGCTCGGTGGCGCGAGGAGGCCCTCGCTGATCACCGATGGGATCGCCGCCGGTGCTCACCTCCTGTCCCTCGATGCAGCGGAGCGACCGACGGCGGTGTTCTGCGCCAACGCCTTGATCGCGGTGGGTCTCGTTCGCGTGGCGACCGACGCAGGCTTGCGCATCCCGGACGATCTTGCGGTGGTCGGCTTCGACGACACCGACCTGGCTAGCGCGGCCAGCGCCGTCGAGCTGACCAGCGTGCACCAACCGGCCACCGAGATCGGCCGCGCCGCCGTGCACGTCCTCCTCGAGGAGATGGCCGACCGGACGCGGGAGCACCGCGATCTCGTCTTCGAGCCGGAGTTGGTCGTGCGGGAGTCCAGCACCGTGCGACAGCCTCGCCGCCGCCCGTCGGGACGCCGCTCAACGTCCGGCTAAGCACGGTCCGGTTCGGACGAGCTTCACGAGGGCCGCCTGGCGGCCCGTCGCCGCGCCGACCGCGGCGTCGCCTCGGTCGCTCAGTAGCGCGGGCCCCAGCGGTGGTACCGCGCGGCCTCCTCGAGCAGCCGCCGCCGGTTGATGTCGCGCAGTATCGCGACGGTCGCGAGGACACCGCCGGCGATCAGGACCCCGAGGCAGCCCACGCCGCCGACCCCGACGTTGAAGTAGAAGCCGGCCGTCCTCGTGACCGTCGCGTTGTCGGTGATGACGAAGCTCTCCTGGCCGCACATGATCCCGTACAGGCCGGACTTGCGTACCTCCAGATCGTGCCGAGCCACCCATGTCGAGTTGCTGTGGGTGACGCGCGGATCCGCGGGGTCGGATCGGCGGAGCTCACCGGCGTCCGCCGGGATGGTCGTGCAGTCTTCGGTGAGGGTCGTCCTCTCGGGCACATAGATGCCGTAAATGCGTCCCGCCTGTAAGGGGTGCTCGATGCGCGTGCCGAACGACTGCGCGAGGACTGCCCGGGAACCGGGCGTGACGCGTTCGGTGGTCCTGAAGCTGAGGGCGCAGCCGGCGAGGACGCTGACCGCGAAGACGACCCCGGCGACGGCGTACCAGGCTTGATGGGGCCGAACGCGGCTGTTGTCGATAGGAAAGGTCAACGGCGACGCCCTCCCTCGGTCTGGCGGACACCGGCCGCCCGTCCTGCCCGGAATTGTCGGCGGTCGTAGTGGCGCAAATCGCGCCTACGACAGGTATCCGACTCGCGCCGAGCGGAGCCGACCGGTGGGCGCCGGTCCAGGGCGCGAAGC
This sequence comes from Cryptosporangium aurantiacum, assembly GCF_900143005.1. Taxonomy (NCBI): domain Bacteria; kingdom Bacillati; phylum Actinomycetota; class Actinomycetes; order Cryptosporangiales; family Cryptosporangiaceae; genus Cryptosporangium; species Cryptosporangium aurantiacum. The sequence goes on along the minus strand of NZ_FRCS01000003.1, from coordinate 170,165 downwards.
ATGGGGACGCGACGACAGCGGCTGGCCCAGCGACCCGCGTCCGCGGCAGTTGAAACGTTGACGAAGCGCTCTGGATGCGCTGAAGTACGGCCAGGTTCGCTCCGCACGACGGGCGCGCCTCGGCGGAAGGTGCCTGTGTGATCACGGATCCAACGCTCCTCCGAATCGGCGACGCGGCGCAGCTCAATCACCAGGGCGAGCGGGAGACGGCACGTCGTCTTCTCGGCGAGCTCTGGGACGAGATCGGCCGTGAGCGCGGGGATCCGCTCCAGCGGTGCACACTCGCGCACACCATGGCTGATGCGCAGGATGACGTGCGTGAAGAACTTCTGTGGGATCAGCGAGCGTTGGAAGCAGTCGAACTGCTCACCGATGCGCGCCTGGCAGAGGCCGGGGTGTCGCTGTCGGTCGCAGGCTTGTACCCGTCGCTACACCTGAGCTTGTGCGAGTGCTATCGGAAGCTGGGCGATCTCGATCGTGCTCGTCAGCATCTTCAGCAGGCGCGCGACACGATCGGCGCGCTGGGTGACGATGACTATGGGCGGCTGATCCGGGACGGCCTTGAGAAGGTAGCCGACGTGCTGCGCTAACCCGCGTGCCAGCAGTTGCCGTCGAGGGGAATACGGAGGCGGCCCTGCGGATCGAGATGAAGGTGGGCGCCGATACCGGGGGTCTTCAACAGCTCAGATTCCAGGTGGCCAGGTGGCGTCTGCGAGCCCGTTTGCGCTGGGCGCTCATGGGCTCGGCTTGGTGAGCCGGCGGCGAGATCTGTGAGCCCGACACGCTCGCATCCGGTCATTGTTTACTGGTGCGCAGGTATATCGCTCGTCAGCCGACACACGGTGAGCGATTCTCGGGACAAGGTCAAATGCGGCATGACCCTTGACACGCCGGTTCCGATCTGGACTTGATGTGCACGGCATTGAGAGCGTCGGAGCGATTACCGGAACGTCGACGATGCGGCCAGGGCTAAGGCACGCAGAATCGGCCACGGCACGCAAGAGGCAAGCATTCGGCTGCGGTAGGCAACACCGCACTAGACCATCGCATTGCGGCAGCTACCTATCAGGTTCGACGTACGCACATCGCAAGCTCTCGACCTAACCCAATTCGGCGAGAAGGAGCATCCACGTGCGACAAAGCTCTAATCTGGACTCTCTGCGTCGGGCGGCAGCGCTTGCTGCCGCCACAGCCGCTGCGGCGGCCGCGCTTACCGCTGCGACTGGCACGGGCTCTAGCGCCCTCGATGCGATCGTGGGAAGCGTCAACAGTCACGATAGCGGCGTGACACTGGCGGGTTCGTTCGCAAACTGATCCGACGATTGAGTAGTCATCCGGCTTCAGAACAGAACTGGTTCTGGCTGCGTGGTGACTGGCCATTGACACCACGCAGCCATCCAACGCGAGCCAAGGTTCAGGGCAAACGAGGACTACGCAAAGGTGGCCGAAGTGAAAGAGCTTCCTCTGGTGAGGTTGGAGTCGATCACATCAGCAGGCGCCAAGTGTCCCGAGTGGCCGGCCAAGGACGTCGTCGATGCCGCGCTGGCCGATCCCCAGTGGCAGCCCCGGCCGTTTATCGAGTTCGTTCTCAAAGTTCACAGCAGGTGCAACCTGTCGTGCGATTACTGCTACGTCTACGAGATGGCGGACGACAGCTGGCAGGCAAACCCGGCAACCATGTCGAAGACCACAGTGGACCAGGCGGCCATCCGGTTCGGCGAACACCTGCGGATGCACGCCGACGATATTCGCGTCGCGAAGGTTGTGCTACACGGCGGGGAACCGCTCATGGCCGGCCCCGAACTGATCACCTACCTCACCGCCCGGTTCCGCGCCGAGACCCCGCCCGGCATCGAACTCGACGTTCGCATGACCACGAACGCGGTGCTGCTGAACTGCGACAACCTGCGGCTGATGCGGGACTGCGGGATTCGCGCCTACGTCAGCCTGGATGGAGACCAAGGGGCGCACGACCGGCACCGGAAGTACGCCAACGGACGCGGCAGCTACGATTCGGTCGTCCGTGGCCTCGACGCGCTGCGCACTCCGGAGTATCGCGACCTGTTTGCCGGCATGCTGTGCACGGTCGACGTGGCGAACGATCCAATCGAGGTCTATGACGCGCTGATCGCCCACCAGCCGCCCATGCTGGACTTCCTGCTGCCACACGGCAACTGGAGCCAGCCACCGCCGGCCTGGGGCGGCAATTCAGGTGCCACCCCATACGCCGACTGGCTGATTCCGATTTTTGATCGCTGGTACGACGCCCCAGCACAGCCAATAACGGTTCGCTTGTTCGACGCGATCATCCGTCTCGTGCTGGGTGGACAGCCTCTAGTGGAGTCAGTGGGGCTGGCTCCCTTTCAATCGCTCACGATCGATACCAACGGCTCCGTCGACTTCTGCCATCAACTCAAGTCGGCCTTCAACGGAGCCGCAAGCACCGGCCACCACGTCTCCCGCGATCCGCTCGACAGCCTGCTGCTACATCCCGGTGTCGTCGCCCGCCAGATCGGCGCAGCCGCGCTCTGCGAGACCTGCAATGCCTGTCCCCTCCGCGATATCTGCGGTGGTGGGCTCTACGCGCACCGGTACAAAACTGGAGTCGGATATCGCAATCCATCCGTTTACTGCGCGGATCTCACCGTCCTGATCACCCATATCATCCACCGCGTCGCCGAGAACGTCCTCGAACACACCTGACCGCACCTGCAGTCGGGAGCGCCTTCCCGGTTCATCCGGCGATTTGATTTCGGGCGGCGAGCGTCGCGGCGAGCAGCATCTCGTCCGCGCGCATCTGGGCATCGAGGTCGGCGATGTTAAATCGGATCCGATGCCGCGAGGACACGAGTTGATCCAGCTGGTCGAGTACAGGGCGCGCATGCGGCCTCATCGCAGCCAATACCCGCAGCGCCTTGGCCGCGTACCGGTCGTCGGACAGGTACTTCGGCAAAACCTCCAGTAGTTCGGGGGCTACCGCGGGCCCTTCGTGCAGCCAGAGCGCGCGGGCCGATTCCACCTCCTCGAATCCGGGAGCCCGGAACAGACTCCGCACCTGTTTGTGCTGGCGGACGGTGAGCCCGCCGTGCTCGGCGAGCCACGTCAGCAGCTCCGATTCGAAGCGGCCACGGTGAGGTTCGTCCGGGCGGCCGGCGAGATACCGCTCGGCCACCTCCCGGTCCGAGGTCACCCGGAGAAGAGCCAACGTCGCGCCTTGGGCCCGATATTGGCGTAGCTCGGGGACTGCGGCTGCGGCGGCTGGGCCGATCCGTCCCAAGACGTAGAACGCCCAGTCCGGAGTGTCGTTCTCGGCTCCCCGGAGCCTGGCGATCAGCTCCGGCAACGCGGTGGCCGCAGCCGGGCCGAACGCGGCAAGCACTTGCATCGGCAGGTCCGGAGCGCAGGAGTCCGGATGCGCGGCCAACATTTGCCGGGCGGCGGTCACCGGCGCACCCGGATCAGCATCTGCCCGCGCAACCGCCCTGAACGCCTCGGCCAAGCGGGGCTCGTCGCTGTCGGAGAGCATCAGCCGCACGAGAGACGGCACCGCCCGGTGGTCGCCGACGCTACCCAGCGCGGTGGCGGCCACCGCCCCGAGCTCAGGGTCGTCCATCACCGTCGCGAGGTCGTCGGCGGCCAGCCGGGACGCCGTCAACGATGCCGCCAACGCGTTCAGCGCCGCAGACCGCACCTCGGACGGCCCTTCCCCCAGCGTGCCGGTCAGTATCGGCGTCACCCGGCCGGGCGCAGCCCGCCACTCACGCATCGCCGCAACCGCCAGCCGTACGCCTTCGAGCCGGACCTGCGGACCTTCGCCCGGCTTCGCCAGCCGTCGCGCCCAGGAGCAGCAGTCGTCCTCCCGGTCGAGGCGGATCAACGCCCGGGCCCAGAGCCGGCCTGCCGTCTGAAGGCGGGATCCCGGCACGTCCAGGACAGCGGCGGAGGCGTCGAGATCGGCACGGATCGCCGCGTCCAGCGCCGGCCAGGCCGCCGGGTCGTCTTCGCTGAGCGTGGCGACGTTGGCCAGCAGCCGGATAGCCGGAACGGGATCTGACTGCAGGCGTTGCAGGATGGCTTGCCGCCCGGCGACCCTGTGCCAGGGCATCGCGTCCATGAGGGCGATCCGGACGACCGGATCGGTCGAGGCGCACAACGCCGCCATGGCCCGATCCGGTTCCGCGGTGTTCACCAGCAGTGTCGCCGCGGCGCGCCGCACCACCGCGTCCACGTCGCGCAGAGCCGGCTCGGCGGCGTCCGCGACCAGGGGCCAGCCGGAGTCCCGGCCCCACAACTGGTCCAGCAACTCGAAGATCGTCCGGCGCACCGATGCGCGACGGTCGGTGGTGAAGCTCAGCAGGCGACGGGTCATCAGCCCGTCCCGGTCGGCCCGAACAAAGTGGAGGATGTGTTCGCGTGCGTCGCTACCGACGACCAGAACGTCACCCGAGACGATGCCTGCTTCCAACCACTCCGGGCCGTTCACTCCACGAGGCGCGGAGCGCCCTTCCAGTAGGCCATGAATCAAATCCTCGCCCGGGAGCGCTCCCATGCGCAACGCGATCAGGTATCCGCCCATCGGCTACTTCGGACGCGGAACCAACGACGTCCTGCACCGACTGCGCCGCATCCGCCGGGGGCCCTCGCATGATTACCTCTGCGGTGATCGCCTCGACCGCCAGAAGCGTCTCGGGCCGGGCCTGGTCACGAGAGTCAGCCCGCGAGGTTGTCGATGATCGCCGCGGTGACCTCACGCGTCGTGGCGGTACCGCCGACGTCGCGGGTGCGGATGCCGCTACCGGTAGTGGCCTCGATCGCGCGGTGGACGCGCTTGGCCTCGTCGTGCAGGCCGAAGTGATCCAGCATGAGGGCCGCGCTACCGATCGCGCCGACCGGGTTGCAGACGCCCTGGCCGGCGATGTCCGGTGCGGACCCGTGCACCGGCTCGAACATCGACGGGAAGCGGCGCTCGGGGTTGAGGTTCGCGCTGGCCGCCAGGCCGAGGCTCCCGGCCAGGGCGCTGCCGAGGTCGGAGAGGATGTCGGCGTTGAGGTTGGACGCGACGACGACCGACAGGTCCTCCGGGCGCAGCACGAACTTCGCGGACATGGCGTCGACCAGGACGCTCTCGGTCTCCACGTCGGGATAGTCGGTGGCGACGCGGGCGAAGACGTCGTCCCAGAGCACCATGCCGTACTGCTGGGCGTTGCTCTTCGTGACGCTGGAGACCTTCTTGTGGGCCCGGCCCCGGGCCAAGTCGAATGCGAACCGGATGATCCGCTCGCAGCCGGCCTCGGTGAAGACCGCGGACTGCACCGCGACCTCACCGCCAGGGCCGCGTCCCGCGAAGTTACGGCCGCCGAATCCGGCGTACTCGCCCTCGGAGTTTTCCCGCACCACGACCCAGTTGAGGTCGGTGGTGTCGGCCTTGCGCAGCGGGCTCTGGATGCCGGGGAGGAACTCGACCGGGCGGATGTTCGCCCACTGGTCGAACGACTGGCAGATCTTCAGCCGCAGCCCCCACAGGCTGACGTGGTCGGGGACCGTCGGCCACCCCACCGCACCGAAGTAGATCGCATCGAAGTCCTTCAGCTGGTCCAGGCCGTCCTCGGCCATCATGCGGCCGTGGTTCGCGTAGTACTCGCTGCCCCACGGGAAGTCCTGCCACGCGAAGGCGAAGCGGCCAGAGGCGGCGCCGGCGATCGCTTCGAGGACGGCTCGTCCGGCCTCGACGACCTCGATACCGACTCCGTCGGCGGGAACGGCTGCGATCCGGAAGGTCTGGGGTTGCTCGGTCACGGTGGCCTCCGTCGTCGGTGCTGCGTCGTCGTCCCGAGTTAACGGCGGGTGACGCGTGGCGTCCAAGACCGAAGCCCGATGCCGCCAATAGGCGAGGCCTACTGATCTCCGGGCCGGGCCCGGTCGATGTAGGTGTGGACGCAGCCGACAAAGGCGCGGGCGGCCGGGGTCAGAGGACCCTTGCGTGAGACGAGGGAGATCCGGAGCAGGGATGCGGGCTGGATGGCCCGGACCGAGGCGCCGGCCCGGCGGGCCAGCGGCGTCCAGGACGAGGGCATGACCGCGTGCCCGACGCCGGAGAGCACCATCGGCAGGATCGACGTCCGGTGCTCCACCTCGACGACGACCTGGGCCTCGACGCCACTGGCGAGGACGTCGTCGACCAGCTGGCGCATCAGGCTGCCCCGCTTGCTCGCGATCAGGCGCATACCGGCCAGCTCCGATCGCCGGATCGGCCCTGTGCCCGGGGCGAGGTCCGGTGGGGAGATCAGGACGAGTGGCTGGTCCTCGACGTGGAGCACCTCTAGCCCTTGGGTGTGCGGTGCCGAGGCGGCGCCCAGCAACCCCACCTCCGCCTTCCCGGCCTTGACGGCGTGCACGACCTCCTCCGGCCGGAACGCGGCGTCGACGGTGAGCGTCATGCCGGGGTAGTCGTCGGTGAAACGCGCGATGATCGTGGAGAGCGGCTCCATGCCGGGGCTGGGCATCGCGATGAGCTCTACCCGGCCGCGCCGTAAACCCCGGGTGGACCGGACGGCGGCCTTGGCGGTGTCCAGGTCGCGGATCACCTGCCGCGCGGGTTCGATGAGCTGTTCGCCGGCGTCGCTCAGCACGATTCCCCGTCCGACCCGGTGGAACAGCGGGACACCGAGCTCGTGCTCCAGCGTCCGGATGGCCTGGGAGAGCGAGGGCTGGGCGATGTGCAGCTGCTCGGCGGCGCGGTTGAAGTTCAGGTGCTCGACGATCGCCAGGAAGTACGTGAGTTGACGTGCGTCCACCCGTCGCCTCCAGCGGATCGATAGGCCAGGCCTACTAGTGGCCTAGCCAACGCGTCTTGGACTCCCCGGGTTCCCGCGCCCCAGTGTGGTAGGAACCACGGCTCGCTGCGCACCCCTGTTCCGACGAAGCAAAGGTGCCTCATGGACATCCCGCACACGGACACCGCACCGGTCAAGCCGAAGCGCTGGTACCGGCAGCTGTACTTCTACGTCCTGGTCGCGATCGTGCTAGGTGTTCTCGTGGGCGCCGTCTGGCCGTCCGTGGGCAAGGCAATGGAACCGATCGGGACGACGTTCGTCGATCTGATGAAGATGCTCATCGGCCCGGTGGTGTTCCTGACCATCGTGGGCGGCATCGCGAGCGTCGCCGACCTCAAGAAGGTCGGTCTGACCGGCATCAAGGCCCTCACGTACTTCCAGGTCGGCACGATCGTCGCGATGATCACCGGCCTGGTTGCGATCAACCTCTTCCGGCTCGGCGACGGGGTGAACGCCGACGCATCCACACTCGAGACTAATGACGACGTCGGCGAGCTGGTCGAGGCCGGTGAGGAGCAGCACTGGTGGGACTTCATCCTGCGGGTGTTCCCGGACAGCATCGCCGCCCCGTTCGTCGAGGGCCAGATCCTGCAGATCATCTTCATCGCGGTGATCTTCGGCGTCGCGCTCAACGCCGTGGGGCCGGTCGGCGCACCGGTGCTCAACGCCGTGCAGCGACTCACCGCGATCGTGTTCAAGGTCCTCGGCTACATCATGAAGCTCGCGCCCCTCGGTGCGTTCGGGGCGATGGCCTACGCGATCGGTGAGTACGGTCTGGACACCCTGACCAGCCTCGGCTCACTCATCGCGCTGTTCTACGTCACCTCGGCGCTGTTCGTCTTCGTCGGGCTAGGTGCCGTGATGCTTTACCTGCGCCTGAACCTCTTCCAGTTACTGCGCTACCTGCGTGAGGAACTGCTGCTCATCCTGGGCACCTCCACAGCCGAGCCGGCGCTGCCCGGGCTGATGCGCAAGATGGAGTTCGCCGGTGTCGAGAAGTCCACGGTCGGGCTCGTCGTGCCGACCGGGTACTCGTTCAACCTCGACGGTGCGGCCATCTACCTGTCCCTCGCCTCGCTCTACATCGCGCAGGCCACGAACACCGAGCTGTCGGTGGGCGAGCAGATCGGTCTGCTCGCGGTGATGCTGCTGACCTCCAAGGGAGCCGCGGGCGTGGCTGGTGGTGGCTTCATCGCGCTGACCGCGACGCTGGCCTCGGTCGGCACGGTTCCGGCAGCCGGGATCATGCTGGTCTTCGGCATCGACAAGTTCATGTCCGAGTGCCGGGCGCTGGTGAACTTCTGCGGCAACGCGGTCGCCACCCTGTTCATCGCCCGCTGGGACGGCACGCTCGACCACGAGCGCGCCCGCGCCGTCTTCCGGGGAGACACCGTCGCGGACATGGATGCTCCGAGCGACGTCGAACACACCTCAGCCGACCGCGCGCGTGCCGCCGAGGCCCCGCAGGACGACGCGGAGCCGGCGGCCGTGCCCGTCGGGACCGGAACGGCCGCCGGTACCGGCGCGGAGCCGGCCTCCGGCGGTGGAGCCCGTCCCTCGGTCGGGGTCTGACGTGCGGGTCTACCCGGATTACCCCTCGCTCGCCGGCTGACGTCCCGCGACGACCGCAGTGGCCTTGGTCAGGGCCGCGCGGACGATGTGGAGCGCCTCGTTGGTGTCGATGCCGATGCTGGCGACGACGGCGGCGTACTCAGCGGCGGCCTGCTGGGCTCGTTCGCGGGACTGCTCGCCGGCTGCGGACACGAACGAGCCGGCCGCTCCCCGGGTCTCGATCAGCCCGGCCTCTTCCAGCTCCCGGTAGGCCCGGCCGACGGTGTTGACGGCCAGGCCGAGGTCTGCGGCCAGGCGGCGGATGGTCGGCAGCCGGGAGCCGACGGCCAGTGTGTGGTCCTGGATCTGCCGGGCGAGTTGGGCCCGGAGCTGCTCGAACGGGGGGACGGGGGAGGCCGAGTCGATGACGATCATGCGTTCACCGGGCGCTGGTGGCGTGCCGGGCCGCCGCCAGCGTGCTGCGCCCGGTCCACGCGGTGATCAGGAGCAACGCGATGATGCTCAGGACGATGAAGACGAGCCAGGCCGTGTTCCACGGGTCGAGCCCGGCGCTGAACACCGACACGACCGGCAGCGACCACACCGCCGTCGGCATCGCGAGTTCGCGGGCGTCCTCGACCCTCATGTGGAGGTCGGCGGCCAGTGAACCCTCGTCGTCGGCCACGACCGGGTGCGTGAGGACGTGGCGCAGCTGAATGACCGTGCCGATCGCGACCCCGCACAGCCCGATGAGCAGGATGACCGGCGGGTACCGGTCCGTCGAGTCACGCACGATCAGGGTACCGATCGCTAGCGTCGTCGCGGCGATGTACGTCGTCACCAGCAACGCGGCCCGGGGCAGGCCGAGGACCGTGCGCCAGCCGGGCCGGATGGTGTGGGCCGCCCGCTGCGGCAATTGTTCGCTGGCCTGCCGATCGACGTGCCGCACCCACCGGTCCAGTAGCGCTTGTGCCAGCACCAACACAACCACCAGCGCCATCAGTACCAGCAGGGACCGGAGTTCGTCCGCGGGTTCGCCGGTCGGCAGGGCGGTGACGTAGATGAGTGCGACCCCGCAGAGGAACAGGGCCACCAGGGTGGAAGCGGCCAGGCGCGCTCGTCGCCGTACCGTCAGGCGCGCAGCGAGCCACGGTGTCGGCGGGACGTCGGTCAGGCCGCGCCCGGCCAACCAGAGGCGGGCTATCTCGAGGTGCGCAGAGCGCTCCGGCATGACGAGCCTCCTTGTCGCAAGTCCTGTCCCATTATGGTGAGACAAGGCTTGCGACAAGTCAAACGGCGAGGCGGTCCGCCTACCGGCTCAGGTCTTGCGCGCCAGTCCGCCGTACTGCGGCACATCCAGCTCGAGATATTCGGTCGACGCGTCAGGCCGCCACTGCGGGAGTTGCACCACGCCCGGCGAAACCACCTCCAGGCCGTCGAGGAATGCCCCGATCTGCGCGGCGGTCCGCAGGGTGATCGGAGTCGCGCCGCTGCTGTTCCACAGCTCCGCGGCCGCAGGCAACGGTCCCTCCGAGGCGCTGCTGGCGACCGCCAGATAGCTTCCCACCGACAGAGCCTCCTTGATCACCGCGAGGATCTCCGCGACCTGGTCGTCGGCGATGAACTCGAGAATCCCCAGCAGAGTCACCGCTACCGGCCGGCTGAAGTCCAAGAGACCCGAGGCGCCCTCCAGCACCTGACGGACGTTGCGGAGGTCGGCGTCGATGTAGTCGACCGTTCCCGGCGAGGCCGCTACCAACAGCGCCCGCGCGTGCGACAGCACGATGGGATCGTTGTCGACGTAAACGACCTTCGCGTCGGGAGCGATCGCCTGCGCCACCTCGTGGGTGTTTCCCGCAGTCGGGATTCCGGTGCCGATGTCGAGGAACTGCCGTACCTCGCCGACGCCGGCCAGGTACCCGACAGCGCGGCCGAGGAACTGTCGCTCGGCCCGCATGACGATGGGCAGGATCGGCGCACCGCCGACGATCTGCTCGCCCACCGCCCGGTCCGCCGCGAAATTGTCCTTCCCGCCGAGCCAGAAATCCATGACCCGCGCAGGATGTGGCACCCCGGTATCGATCGGCACAGATTTCCGGTCAGGATCGATCGGTCGGGACATGAACTCCGCCGCCCCGTCAGTGGGTGTCTCGGTAGCCATCGGACCCTTCTCGGCTTCTTCGGACATCGCGGCCCAGGTCGTCGGAGGATACCCAGGACAGAGAACGCAGACGGTACACAGAGGATCGTCGCCGACAGGCTAGTGCACGACCGAAACCGCCGCGCCTCGCGCGACCGGGAGTGCCGCGAGGAGGGTGAGGGTGCCGCTCGGCGAGTTGCTTCAGATTCAGCAACTGCCTGCGAGCCATGACCAGATCGCCAATGGACAATCCGATCGCGGCAACGGGTGTCGTTTTTATGACGACCTTGAGTAACAGGCGCGTCGTTGCGGGCGACTCGGGCACGAGAACGTAGGACATGAAGGCGCCCATGATCGTGCCCGTCAGTTGTCTCTCAGCGTCAACCGAGAGAATCCTGCCCCGTTTTCGTCCGCCGGCGGTCGTGAATGCTTCCCCAACACGGGGCTCGGGAAGACCGAGCAGACGTCGTGGTGAGCGGCGTCCGAGGTTGTCGATCCAGTCGTAGGAGTACGGCGCAAGTCTCACTTGGGCAAGCCAAGGCCACACCGCTGCGGCAGACGCTTCGACCTGCACTCCCCGCCACGCCTGCAGAGTGGGCGAAACCACGAAGTCGTCGCACGGATAGGAACGGGCTATCTCGCTGGGAGTAACGCCCCACGGTCACCGATCATGCATCCATGTTCCACCGTGCAGCGCCGGTCGGTTCGCTGTCAGATGGGTGGAGCACTCCTGAGTACCGCGGACCTCGCCGCTCAGCCGGACAGCTGGCTCACCACCAGCGATGACATCGCCGCGCACTACCTGGCGGGTACACGGTGACGTCCGTGCGGCCGTAGCCGACGGGCAGGGCAGGGCAGCGGCTACGCCGGCGAGCTCAGCGTCGTCCGCGACGGACGAGGGCGGCGGCTGCGAGCGCGATCGCAGCACCTGCGGCCGGCACGGCGGCCTTGGTGAGCGTGCCGGGCGCATCCCGCAGCCGCTCGGCGGCAGCGTCGCGCACCCGCCGTAGGCGAGTCCATCCCGCCTCTGCCTCGGCGGAGGCATCGGCTGCGTCGTGGCCGCCTACCGCGTCGCCGGCCGTGCGGAGTGCGTCGGACACCTCGCCGTACTTCGCGCGCCGGTCCTCCTCGCGGCGCTGACGCTCCGCCGGATCCGGATGCCACATCGCCTTCGGGCTGGGGTGGTACGTCGGCACGACAACAAGCCCGCGCTCCCGCACCAGTCGCGGCTCCTGCGTAACCAAGCGATCCCAGCTGTCCTGGGCGGTGTTGCCCTGAAGGAGCACGACACGCAGGTTGGGCATCAGCGCGATCAGCCGCAGCAGCGGAGGGATGCCCAGGAGGAGTTGCTCCGAGGTCGGCGTCGCGTCGATGTACCAGGGATAGGCATTCCACGGTGTGATGTCCCGCGGTGAGACACCGACCTTCGCGAACAGCTCAGCCTGACGCTTCGCGGACTCGTCGTCGTTCTCGATGCAGAGAAAGCCCGACCCGCCCTTGCGACGCGTCTTCTTTCCGGGATCGCTCAGCACCGAGAGGACCCGCGCCTCGGTACCGCCGTGCCACGGCGCGATGTACGGCACCCAGCCGCGGCCGGGCTCCGCCCGCAGCTCGTCCACGAACTCGTTCACCGCCCGCACGTGCGGGGCGTACGTCTCGCGTTCCTGCTGCCGCCGGAAGCGCGGATCGCGCATCCGCTTGTGCGCGTCCCGGCCCATCAGCCGCGCGCCGGACGCAGCAGCACGGCCTGCCAGACCGCGAACGCACTGACCTCGACCGCGACCGCCAGGAGCAGCAGCGACAGCGCGTCGAGCGGCCGGGTGAGCGCGAGCGCGGCCAGCCCCGCCGCTGCGACGACGTTCGCCACCAGCACGAACCGCACCGGGCCGCGCAGCCTGCGTCGGGAGGCAAGAACGAGCAGCACTCCCGCCCAGCCGAACGTCAGTACCGCCGCTGCGAACGGCACCCCGGCCGGGACGCCGAGCGCACCACCAACCGGCCCCGCGAACAGGCCCAGAATCAGCGCGGCGAGCGCGCAGTACGCGGCATCGGTGCGCAGGCAAGCTCCCATATGGCCACTCTACGAGTCGCGTTCCCGCGCGGCGGGCCGAGTATCACGCACCATGAATCCATGGCCGACTACACCGTCCAGATCGAAACCTCTGACTATGACTACGACTGGCGGGTCGTTAGCCGGTGGGCCCACGTGACCGACGACCGTACTCCCGCCGACCTGGGCGAATGGGTCGTGCAGACGAATTGGATCGCTGACGGCGCCGACTGGCGGGTACGGATCTGGCCGGGCCACGACGCGGATCCCGAGAGCAAGCCGGTTTACGACGCCGGATGGAATGACTACGAACCCTGACGTCGTGCGCTTCCGAGCGCCGTACCGTCGAAGCATGCCGGACCCAATCTTCGACCATCCCCGGCTGGTCGCCGTCTACGACGCCCTGGAAGGTGACCGTCCCGACCTCGACGTCTACGAGGGCCTCGTAGACGAATTGGGGGCTGAACGAATCCTGGACATCGGCTGCGGCACCGGCATTCTCGCGGTCCGGCTGGCCGCCGCCGGGAAGATCGTCACCGGCGTCGACCCGGCTCCCGGCTCGATCGACCACGCTCGGAACCGGCCCGGGGGGCAGCATGTCAACTGGATCCGCGGCGAGGTCCGGGACGTGGTCGTCGGGGACTTCGACCTCGCGACGATGACCGGCAACGTGGCTCAGGCAATCGTCGACCGCAACAAGTGGGACAAGACCCTGGCGGGCACGCGTCGGCTGTTGCGACCAGGTGGGCACCTGGTGTTCGAGACCCGCGTCCCCGAGCAGCGCGCCTGGGAGCTGTGGACCCGCGAGCTGACCGAACGCACCGTCGACGTCGACGGAATCGGCCCGGTACGGACCTGGACCGAGGTGGTCGACCTCGCGGAACCGCTGGTCACCTTTCGCGCCTCCTGGGTTTTCCCCGACGGCGCCGTTCTGTCCTCCCACTCGACCTTGCGGTTCCGGTCCCGCCGCGAGATCGAAGCGTCGCTGCGGACACACGGCTACGAGCTGCTCGAGGTTCGAGACGCTCCTGACCGGCCGGGTTTGGAGTGGGTGTTCCTCGCCAGGCGCGCGCCGAGCCGGTGAGCGTTCCATCCGAAGCACACACTCCAGAACGTGCCGCCGCCGGCGGCGGGCCTTCTACGCTGACCGTGGTATCCGAACGCTGCGACGCACCGTTCCCGCGAACCGGAGGATTTGTCATGCCGGATGAGCAGGTCCAACCCGACGCTGATCCCCAGGGGGTGGTCGTCGCGTTCCTCGCGGCGCTGGAGCGACTCGACCTGGATGCCGCGCTCCTTCTCGTCTCGGACGACATCGTCTACCAGAACGTGCCGCTACGACCCGCACGCGGACGCGCCGCCGTCGAACGGACGCTGCGGCAAATGTTGCGGTACTGCACCGGGTTCGAAGCCCGGATGCACAACATCGCGGCGAACGGACCGATCGTGCTCACCGAACGAACCGACGTTCTGCGCATCGGATCGTGGGAGGCCGCGTTCTGGGTGTGCGGAACGTTCGAGGTGCGCGCGGGCCGCGTGGTGCTCTGGCGGGACTACTTCGACTGGACGACGTTCATGGCCGCCGGCGTCCGTGGCGCCGGTAAGGCGCTGCTGGCCCGGCTCGCCCGAACCGCACGAGGGCCTGCTGGCGCGCCCCATCCTCGGCGGGGGTAGTGCTGAACGTCCGCTCATCGGCAGCGCGTGCCCGGCGTCCGAGGCTCAGACCGCGTGCACCAGCTCGGCCGCGGACGCCGTCTCGGTACGGTTCCGGCCTCCGTCCTTCGCCCGGTAGAGCGCCCGGTCGGCGCCTTCGAGCAGGGCCTCCGCGTCGAAGTGCCCGTCGCTCGCGGCGATACCCGCGCTGAACGTCACCTGCAGCGTGACGTCGTCGGCCGCGAACCGGTGCGCGGCCACCCGCTCCCGCAGCGCCTCGACCCGGGTACGGCCCTCCTCCGCGGTGGCGCCCGGAAACACCAGGACGAACTCCTCGCCGCCGTTCCGCGCCACCACGACGCTCGGCGGCTGTCCCTCGGCAAGTTCCCGGGCGACGCCCACGAGCACGTCGTCGCCGACCGCGTGGCCGTACGTGTCGTTGACGCGCTTGAAGTGGTCGATGTCCACCAACGCGAGGCAGACCGGCTCTCCCGCGGCGCCTGCGGAGCGCATGGTCAGCGCGTCGGTGAGATAGCGGCGGTTGTGCAGCCCGGTGAGCGGGTCGCGGACGGCTTGCTCGGCGAGCTCGGCCCGGAGCGCCTCGATGGTGTCGAGCTGGGTACGCAGCCGGACGTTCGCGGTCTCCAGGCTCCGCTGCTGCCGGTTGGCCGTCGTGACGTCGCGGCTGACCATCGCCCAGCCGACGCAGGAGCCCGCAGGGTCGCGAAGAACGATCAGCCGGATTTCGAGATCGATTCCGAGGACGGTGGCGTCTTCGACCAGCCAGGTGGTGTCGTGCTCCGGGTCCGGCTGCACGCCGAGCCCGAAGTCCTCGATCCGGACGTCGTGCCGCCCGGCCAGCCCGGGGCTGAGGTGCGGCAGCAGCCGCCGGGCCGCCCGATTGAAGTCCCGGACGTACCCGGCCCGGTCGACGATGCAGAAGGAGTCGGAGAGCTCGTCGATCACCTGTTCCCGCGCCACCGGCAACAGGTCGAACGAGTGCCGGTCCAGCGCGATCCGCAGCACAACGACCGTGGACGCCATCCCGATCAGCGTCAACTCGACACCGAGCGCGAACACCTCCAGCGCGAGGAGGTTCACGACGATCGGCGGCAGCGCGATCGCGAGCATCCAGCCCAGCTGCCGGTTCTTCTTCTGCGGGGCCGCGGGATCGGCCAGCCCGAAGTGCAGCGTGCTCCAGATCGTCAGGAAGTACAGGAACAGCAGGTGAGCCCAGTAGAGCGGGCCGAGCTGGACGACCCACACGCCGAGCGGGTTCAGCGCGACCTCGCCGAAGAACTGATGGTGCCATCCGTCGGTGGCTGCCAGCGCGGTGGAGACGACCGGCTCGATCGACAGCAGCACGATCCGCCGCCGAGTCGGCCAGGACGGGTTGCCGATCGTCCAGACCAGTACGGCGTACGACGCGATCAGCGCGCCTTGCGGAAGGATGCCGGCGATGGCCAGGACCCGCAGCGTCGTGACGTCGGTGGTCAGCGTCGACGCGCACGCGAGCACCGCCCACAGCCCGATGCCGGCGGCGAGACCGGCAAGGGGCAGTGCGCCTGTACGGCGTGCGTGCACGTGCCACGCCGCCACCACGGTGTGTGCGCCGATAGACGCACACACCCCATAGGCGAGCGTCATCAGCTGCGGCCACATGGTGGTCCTACCCGCTCCCCTCGAGGGCGTCGTGCCCCCCGCATCGGCAGCCGCGCATCCGAACTGAGCGCACCGGCGCTCAATCCGGGTGGCTTCGTCGGCGGTGGGCCGGTGTGACGCGACGTCGATACCGTGGGCTGACGGCACGCCGGCGATCCGCCCGGGCCCGGCTGGGGCGCCGGTTCGGGAGGGGCGGCGCCCAAACAGCCAGCTCGCGGGCGCGCTGTGCGGCTAATCCGGTCGTTCGCTGCCGCCAGCGGACCTCGAGCGCCGGTGGGAGGACGAGCGAACCCCGGAACACGATCGACTCACCGGCGCCACGGACGCCGGAGACGAGCAAGAGCATGGTGAACCCTTCGTCAGCGGTTGGTACGGCTGATCGCCGTCCCACGTCGCCGGCTGCGGGCGCTGCCTCGGAGTAGCCGGCGGTGCTAGCTGAACGGCCAGGGATTCGTGCTCGTCATGCCGGCCACGGTAGGCGATTTTGCGCGCAGCGTCTCGTCCATTTATTGACGTAGGGCACTGCAGTCTGCCTCCGCCCGATCGCTGGCAGGTGCCTGCCAGAATGCAGCGATGGATCTGTTAGGAGGGCTCGGACGTCCGGCTGGTTTGTTCGTGGAACTCCAACGTTCGGTCGGGGTGAGTCCTGAGGAGTTCGCGGCCGAGTGGGGAGCGGATCCGCGCGGACCCGACGTCGGTCAGGCTCGGGTGGAACCGGCGCCGAAAGACCCGTGGCTGGTAGCGCGCACGCTGGTAGTGATCCCGTTGCCGGCGAACGTGATGCCGGCCGTGGTCTACAACGCCGTGAGCCAGGTGGTGCGGCGAGCGGCCGGTGATCGTCCGATCCCCGAAGTGAGGGTCACCGAGTACAACCTGCAGAGCGGACGTCGGGTGATCTTGGTGGGTGGGGCAGCTCGTCCCGAGGCGAACTGATCCGACGAGACAGGCGAGCCGCGTATGCACTGGACGGTCGGGGACACGATCGCAGGGACCTACCGTGTCCTGCGGACACACGACAGCGGTGGCATGGGCCTCGTGTATCAGGTCCGGCACCTGCAGTGGGACGTTGATCTCGCGGTCAAGAGCCCGCGGACCGAGATGTTCCGATCCGCCGCCGACCGGGAGCGGTTCACCGTCGAGGCGCAGACCTGGGTGTCGCTCGGCCTGCACCCGCACGTCTGCGCGTGTCACTACGTGCGGGTGCTGGACGATGTCCCCCTGGTGTTCGCGGAGTACCTCGCCGGCGGGAGCCTCCGCGAGTGGATCGACGATCGGCGGCTGTACGACGGCACCACCGAGGACGTTCTGGCTCGGATCGTGGACATCGCGGTCCAGGTTGCCTGGGGCTTGGGGCACGCGCACGAGCACGGTCTGGTGCACCAGGACGTCAAACCGGCCAACGTGCTGCTGGACGCGGACGCCACTGCGAAGGTGACCGATTTCGGGATCGCGAAGGCGCGGGCGAGCGTGTCCGGGCACCGGCCGGCAGCGGCCGACCCGGGGGTCAGCGTCCTGGTTTCGCGTGGCGGGCTGACACCGGCCTACGCCTCCCCGGAGCAGATTGCTCGTGGACGGCTGAGCCGGCGCACCGACGTCTGGAGTCTGGCCGTATCGGTCCTGGAGCTGTTCACCGGCGGGATCTCCTGGTCCACGGGTGCGGCTGCGCCGCACGCCCTCGAGGACTATTGGCACAACGGTCCGCCGGAACCGCATCTGCCGCCCATGCCCGCGCCCCTGCACGACCTGCTGAACCGGTGCTTGCGCACCGATCCGGCCGGACGGCCGCGCACGATGACGGCGGTCGCCGAGGAACTCGTCGAGATCTACGAGCAGTGCTTCGGCCGACGCTACCCGCGGGCGGCGCCGCGGCCGGCGGAACTGCGTGCCGACGAACTCACCAACCGCGCGCTGTCGCTGCTCGACCTCGGCCGCCCGGAAGAGGCCGATCGTGCGTTGGCCGAGGCGTTGCGCATCGACCCCCGCCATCCGCAGGCCGTGTACAACGACGGCCTGCTGCGCTGGCGGCGCGCCGAGATCTCCGACACCGAGGTCGTCGCGCGACTCGAGGAAGCGCGCGTGGCCGGTGCTGGCACGGTTGTCGACGATCTGCTGGCCCAGGTCCAGCGCGAACGCGGTGATCCCGGCGCTGCCGGTGACGGTACGCGCGACGGTGACGGCAGCTTCGAGCCGTCGTCCTCGGCCACCGTCCTCCGGCCCGGTGCCGGCGGTGACTGCGTCGTCGGAATCATGCCCGTACCGGGGGCCGGCTACGACGGTGAGCATGCGGTCGTGGTCTGGGACGCCGTGCGCAGTACGACACGGTGTGAGCTGCGCGGGCACCTTTCGCGGGTGCTCGCCGCGGACGTGACCGCTGACGGCCGGCTCGTGGTTTCGGGCGGCGGACGGCTCGTGGAACGGTCTGCCTTCAAGTTCGACGGCGAGCATTGCGACGTCCGCGTCTGGGACGTCGTCCGAGGAACATGCCGGTACGTCCTGACCGGGCATTCCCGGCCGGTGTCCGCGGTGCGCGTCAGTGTCGACGGCCGCGTCGCGGTGACCGGCTCCGAGGATCGGACCGTCCGGGTGTGGGACCTCACCACTGGCGCCGCCGGACCCGTGCTCACGGGTCACGTCGAGGCCATCCAAGACGTGGCCGTCAGCGCCGACGGCCGTCTCGCGGTGTCCGGCAGTGGCCATTTCGGGGTGTCCGGCAGCGGCGGCACCGTCCGCCTCTGGGACCTGGCGTCCGGCCGGTCGCTGCGAGTGCATGATCACGCGCACATGGTGATGGTCGTTGCGCTGAGCGCGGACGGTCGCCGGGTCGCGTTCGGCGACCGAGAGGGCTGGCTGTACGTCGGAGATGTGAGCACCGGCTCGTACCGCCAGATCCGCGCGGACCCCAGCAAGGTGCTCACCCTGGCTCTCAACCGGGACGGCAGCCTGGCCGTCACCGGTGGCACCGACGGTTACCTCCGGATCTGGTCCACTTCCACCGGACGGTGCTTGCGAACGTGCGTCAGCCAGCACGGCCTCAAGCGGCCGTGGACTGATCCCGCCGACACGAGCGCCACCTTCACCGCCGACGGCCGGTCGGTGTTCTCAGCCGGCCGGAAGTCCCTGCGGCTCTGGGGGCTGCCGACCGGGAACACCGCGCCGCTCGTGCCGTGCCGCCCGCGCTCACAGCCCGAGCTCGCCCAGTCCGAGCTGCGGGTCCGCGTGCAGCTGGCCGACGCCGACCGAGCCCTGGACGAGCAGCGGTACCCGGACGCGCTCACCGTGCTCCGCGGTGCCCGGACTACCCCCGGTCACGAACGGTCCCGCCCTGTGCTCGACGCGTGGCGACGCGTTGCCGACCGGTCGGTCCGGGTCGGCCTGCGCTCGGTGTGGGAGGCAACGCCGTTGACCGGCCACGCGGGGAGGGTCAACGCGATCGCGGTCAGCGAGGAGCCGGACCGCGCGTTCTCCGCAGGTGCGGACGGCACGGTACGCCTGTGGGACCTCGACACCGGGCAGTGCCTGCAGAGCGTGTCTGGGCACGGCGAGGCCCATGAGGTCGCGGTCAGCCGGGACGGACGACGGGTCCTCTTCATCCGGGACGCTGCGCTGTACCTGTGGACCGACACGACCGTGGGGAAAGTGGCCGACGACGTCCTCGGGCCGATCCAAGCCGACGAACGGATCGGTGGCCCACTCGCGGTCAGCGCCGACGGCCGATACGCGATCACCAACAGCCCGCAAACGCGCCTCATCGTGTGGGACGTGACGGACGGCAGCCGCCGGGTCACCCTCCCCGAGCAGCAGTTCGAGTCGCTGTCACTGGTGCTCAGCCCTGACGCGCGCTTCGCCGTCGACCACGCTCTCGGCTCAGGGGTCCGCCTGTGGGACCTGGACCACGGCCGGCAGTTAGGCATGCTGTGGCCCGAGCACGACTACCACCCGGCCGCCCTCGGCCCCGACGGCCGACTGTTGCTGCTCGACGGATGGCGCCTTCACGTCGTGAACCCGTTCAGCGGGGTTGCCGCCACGGTGATGGACGGAAGCCCCTCCGCGGCGCGGTATGCCCAGTTCAGCCCGGACGCGCGCTTCGTCGTATCGGCCGGCGACGACCACACAGTACGGATCTGGGATCTGGCGACGGGCACCTGCCTGCGGACACTGCAGGCGAGCGCTCGGCTCAGCTCGGTGCAGTTCAGCGCCGACGCCAGGTTCGTGCTGGCCGGCACCGACGACGGCGCGATCCTGGTCTGGGAACTCGACTGGGAACTCCATGCACCCGACGCCGCGGACTGGCACGAGGACGCCAGTCCTCTACTGAGCAGCTTCCTCGACCAGTGCACCGGCGACCCCTCGACCTGGCGACCGCAGGACGTCGACGCCCTGCTCGGCCGACTGCGCCGGGCAGGGCTGGGATGGGTGCGGCCGGCGGGCGTCCGGGCGCAGTTGCTCCGCATGGCCGAGGCGTGGTCGGGTCCATCGGCGCTGCGCATGCTGCCGGTGGTGGATCCGGACGCCGACAGCAGCGACCCGCCGACCGCGCGGCACGCCCGGACCGAGGCCGAAGCACGACGCGACGTCGAGCTCAGCCCCTGTCCCCGATGTGGATCCGTCCCGCAGACGGCGGGCGAGTCCACCGAGCACACCGCTCCATCGAGACGGCGCTGGGTTCGAATTCCCGGGCACTGTCCAGCCTGCGCGGCCCGGTACGAACACTGGTTTGACGTCTCTGGTTGATATTTGGTCGGATTCTTACGGTGACGGCGCTCTCGGACATCGATCGGAGTCCGGATGTGATTGCACGAACCTGGCACGGCTGGGCACCCCACGCCACCGCCGGCGACTACGAGCGGCACTACGAGACCGCGGTCAGCGAGCACCTTCGCGATGTCCCCGGGTTCTGCGGAGCACGGCTACTCCGCCGGACCGATGGGGCCGACGTCGAGTTCACCTCGATCGTCTACTTCGCCGACATGGCGTCCGTTCACGCGTTCGCAGGCGACGACCCCAGTCGTGCGGTCGTCGAGCCGGCGGCTCGCCGAGCGCTGACACGCTGGGATGAGCGAGTGGATCACCATGAGGTCGCCGTCATGCTCGACTGACCGGCGCGTCGGAAGCACCGGGATAGCCCCGCGCGCGGCGGCTGTGGGTTCGCTCCGGCGGCCCTCACTGAGGGAGGCGACTTGATCATCATCGCGGGAGCGCTGTACCTCGACGCGTCCGATCGTGACCGGTACTTGGCCGGCGTATTCGACGTGGCGCGACTGGCACGCCAGGCGGTGGGCTGCCTGGATTTTGTGCAAAGTCCGGATCCGCTCGATCCCACCCGGATCAACGTGTACGAGCGGTGGGAATCCGACGACGACCTGCACCGGTTTCGTTCCAGCGGCGGGCCCGTGCCGGAGGCGCCACCGCTGCGGTCAGCCGATGTGCACAAGTACCGGATCGCCAGCGTCGAGCAGCCGTGACCTGGCTGCGCAGAGTCCACTCGACTCGCGGCGGGCGTTCTGCCGGCAGCGCCTATCGTCGAGCGACGCCGCGCTCGTGACGTGCTGGCAGCGCTCGTCGACTGCCTCGCGCGACCCATAGGGGCGGGAGCGGGGCCTCGTTGCCCGCACTTGAGCCAAACGCACCGCCTAAGCCGGTGAACAGCAACGACGCTCTACGGTAGGCCGGTGGATCAGCCGATCAACGTGACCTGGACCCAGCGCGCTTACCTGTCCTTCAGCCGCCAGGGCGACCACGGCGACCCGCCCTACACGCCGAGCCAGCTCGACGAGATGGCCTTCGACCCCGACCAGATCACCGAGCTGGTCGGGCTGATGCCCACCCGCAGCTGGCGACGCGGCGACCCATCGCCCCACCGGAATGGCGCGGCCACCCGGAACTTCGCCAACTGGAGCTACGAACTCCCACCGCAGGACACCCCCTACAGCGAGCCCGTGCTGGTCGCGCTCCTGGACGCCGTCGCGCCCGTCGCCGACGGAATCCGCAATGCCTGCCAGACGCTCGGCCTTCAAGTCCACATGACGCTGGTCATCGAGGCCCACGGCTACCGCGACGAGGGCGAATCCATCGTGTCCAGCGCCGCGATCAGCTACTCCACGCGCACGATCCAGCGGCTCGCCGAACTCGGCGCCAGCCTCGACCACGATCAGTACTACGACATCAGCTAACCGCAGCGTTCCGCGGCGACTTCGTGTTGTGATGAGGGCGGCGCAATCCAGGATGTCCGTCGAGGATGGCCGTCGAGCTGCTATTTGTCACCCGCGATCTTCGGCGATGACGATGCATCGTCACGCTACCGGCACGTGTCAGGTCCGCCACGGTAGTCACGCTCCACTCGCACGTGCGCCTCGATGCATTCCCAGGTGCGTGTAAGCCGGTATTCGACCTGCGTAGCGACGAAATCCCAGTCGGCCAGACCGAACTCCGCGAGGTAGCTCAGATATTGAGCCTTTGCCAACCTTGTGAGGGGGCTGGCCAGCGGTTGTGCGCGTGGCGTGCGGCCCGGGAGTGGATGTGCCAGCGCTGCGGCCGTCGTGGACAGCTTGGTGGGGGCGGTGGTAAAGGTGGTGCCCACCGTCCTGGGCGGACGGATCGATCGCGTCGCCTTCGCGGTTGGAGTGTCCGACACTCCTACGTCCGACCTGTTCCCTAGAGTCCGGCGGGTGAGTGAGAACGAAGCGTTGGATCGGACCCGTCGAGACTACGACGAGGTCGCCGAGTTGTACGACGACATGGTGCGACAGGGTGACCAAGTCATCGATGCGCTGTCAGCAGGGATGATCAACGCCTTCGCCGACCTCGTCCGCGCCGGTGGGTCGGTGGGTGCTGTGGTCGATGCGGGTTGCGGTCCCGGACAGTGGACCGATCACCTGGATCGAGCCGGTATCCGGGCTTACGGGATCGATCTGTCACCGGCCATGGTCGCGATCGCCCGCCGGTATCGTCCCGACCTGCGCTACGAGGTCGGTTCTATGCTCCATCTCGACGCAGGGGACGAGTCGATCGCGGGCATCCTGGCGCACTTCTCGTTGATCCACACGCCGCCGGACCTGCTTCCGCGTGTCCTGTCCGAGTTCGCCCGAGTGGTAGAGCCGGGCGGACCCCTGCTGATCGGTGTGCAGATCACCGACACCGCAGACACCAACGGTTGGGTCCCGTACGACCACAGAGCCTCACCGGCGTATCTGTGGACCCTCGACGCGCTCGCCGACCGACTGCGCGAGCACGACTTCGCCGAGCTCGGACGCCTGCGAATCGTTGCTCCGGCGCCAGGCAAGCCGCCCGCCGGATACCTGCTGGCGCGCCATGACGCCAGAAGTAACGAGTGAATTTGCCGACCTGGGCGGGCAGTCAGCGGTGTGCAGCGTGGCGTGACGTCGAATGGGTGAATCTCCTGGTAGACGGGCGATTGCCTAGATCAACACGTCCCACCAGGAGCTTCAACGTGCTGTCCTACCCGTCCGGGATGACCGTGTCCAGGCGCGCCCTCGGCGTGCTCTCCGATGCGCTGCGAGCGCAGCGCAACCAGCGCCGAACCCGGTGGCGGAAGCTCTCGCCCGGCCGGCAGGCGCTGCTCGTGGTCGCGCACGTGCGTAAGGGCGAGACCTACGCCGACCTGGCCTGCGGCTTCCGAATGGGACCTCGACGGTGTACCGGTACATCCGTGAGGCGCTCGAACTGCTCGCCGCGATGGCTCCCAACCTGGCCCAGGCGATCGAGGTCGCCCGCCGCAAGGCGTTCGTGATCCTCGACGGCACCCTGCTGCGCATCGACCGGGTAGGCATGACATCGGGCTATGACCAGGCCTTCTACTCCGGCAAGCACAAGGCCCACGGGCTGAACGTGCAGGTCGTCGCCGACCCGATCGGCCGGCTGGTGTGGATCTCGCCGCCGCTGCCCGGCGCGAGACATGACATGGGCGCTGCCCGTGAGCACGGGATCATCGACGCGCTGGCCACCCACGAGATCCCCGCGTCGGCCGACACCGCCTATCAGGGCGCCGGGCCGACGGTCGCGGTTCCGCAGCGGCGCCGTCGGAAGGATCTGGGCACCGGCCGCTACCGGCGCCTGTCCCGGAACCAGAAGGACGTCAACACCGCCCACGCCCGCCGCCGTGGACCCGGCGAGCGGGCCAACGCCGAGCTGAAGAACTGGCGGATCCTGCGGAAGATCCGCTCCAGCCCGAACACCGCCCACCGGCTCATCGCCGCAGTTCAGACCCTCATGATCGCCAGCGCATAATCAGGTTGGCAATGGCTCATTGATCAACTGATTCGCGTCCACTTTAGCTGCTCCGCACTGCGACTTTGGCGATGGCCGTCGCATCTGGCGTTCTGGGGAAGGGCACGGCGATGCGCCTACGAGGTTACATAAGGCGTTAGATGGGCTGTTGAATCACCGTTGGCGAATGACGGTGGGTCCGCCCGCGATTTCGACGCCGGCCAGGCTCGCCACAAGCGGATAGGCCCAAGGCTTGGTTTCCACCTCAGTCCGAATGGCCGGAGATCGGTCCCAAAGATCCTTGCAGTACTTCTCCCAGGCGCTTACTGGCCGCGCCCCGGGTACGGCGTACAACGCATGCAGACCAACGTGAAGTATGTCCGCGTACATTGCTGCGACCATCTGGACCTTGCCAGGATCCGCAACATCTAAGGTATTCGGCGACCCGTGTACTCGTTCGGGCGCGAAGTGAGGGATCAAAGTCGGATCCTCGACCAGATAGTGTTGGACACGGTGGAGGCCCTCTAGGGTGCTGTACAGGGTGGCGACGCCATCCATCGTGCCCTGATAGGCGACCTGCTTGGCGAGTGCTCGGGATTGCCAACCAGCAAAGAGTAGTGACCCGATAATCCCAATGGCTCCAATAGATGACAAAAGTGTCGCCATAGTTGCTCCCGGCTGGAGAGTCCTTGAGTCAATCGTCGCATTGGTCGGCAAGTCGCCGAGCGGCATGTATTTCAAGAACGCGCAAAATAGCGCTAACTGAAAGCGCTCAGTATGCGACTGCGCCCAGTCGTCCCGCCCGGTCGAAAGGCCGGACCGGGGTCAGCGAACGCGCTCAACTCGGCACGTCGCGTGTTCGCGTTATGTCCCGGAGGCCCTGTAGGCGGCGAGGATCTAGTCGGGGTGCCGGTCGAGGTTCTTGCGGGCGCGGTCATGGCGCATCGTGGTACGCGGGACGGCGTGGCGGCGATCTGGGTTGCGAAGGCCGACGCCGGCGTCGAGCGTCGTGGTGACGAAAGTGCGTCTCAGCATGTGTGCGGGTGAATTCGCGGCATCCGGATGCCGGCGAGATGCTTGAGTCGGCGTGCCGGTCCAGAACTACGCTCCGGCGGCGTGAGTCATCCCAGTGGCGCCGACCGACCGCGTACACGAGGAGATCGAGTGCTGCGACGGGTCTGCGCTGCTCGCCTTGCGGCGGACGCGTCAGAGAACGAGGACGTCGAGCGGTACTCCGCGGTAGATGTCCGCGTCGGTGGTCATGATGAGCAGCCCAGTGGTGATGGCCTGGACTGCCGCATGCAACGCTGGCCAACCTAAACCGGGGAAAGTATGGCGGACGGCATCCCATTGTGGAGTTCGCTCCACGCCGAGGATCAGCAGCGCTCCGGCAGGAGCATCGGTGACCAGAGCGGCCAGATGCCCAGCCACCGCGGGGCGCTGAGTAGCGGTCCTGCCAGGCATAGTGCCGGCACGATCAGCGGCGGACCACCGTCAACGGCAGCGTGTAACAGGCGGGAGGTCTCGCGTCGTTGGTGTTCGCTGCCGGTAGCGGCCAGGCCTGCGCTCAACGTCAGATGGTCGAGGACGTAGCCGTTCACGCTGCGCTAGAGCGCTCTTCGGCGAGGGCCTCGGCGGCAACCTGGATCATGACCGCATCCGGGTCACGGGAGTCTGACGGGTCTTTTAGCTCGTCGGCAACCTCTCGCAGACGCGCGGCGACACCGGCCGGCGCCGGATACGAACCGGTCGCCTGCCCAACCCAGGCCAACGCGGCGGCCTGGGCGCTGAGCACCTCTACCGCCCTGGTCGCGGCCGCATCAGGCTGCCCACAGATCGCGTCGATCAACGAGTGCGCGTGCTCAACCGCCATGCCCAATCATAGTGATGCCCCGCTCCGATCACGCTGCGACACTCGAACATCTGTCCACCGACGCTTTGTCCCGCCAGAGTCCAGCGAATCCGGCGTCTGCTTGCGACGATCCGAGGTGGGCCTGGAACAGCTCTCTTCGGCGCTACAAACCCTTCTCCTCGGTTCTCGTCGGCTCGGGGTGGCTCGGCACCTGGACCGGGCCGCGGGCCACCTTCCCCACGAGGAGGTAGATCGCGACGCTGATCAGGGCCAGGGATCCGAGCGTCAGGAACATGACCCGGCCGCCGTAGGTGGCCAGGAGCAGGCTGCCGAAATAGGGGCCGGTGAAGCCGCCGAGCTGAGAGAGCGTCTGCGCGCCGAAGTAGCCGCCGCGCAAGTCGGCGGGGGCGATCCGGTCGAGCAGAGCGAACTCCGACGGGACGATCAGTACCTCGCCGACGGTCAACACAACCATCGCGGCGACGTAGTGCCACAGGTCGGCCGCCAGGGCGAATCCCGCCATGCCGGCGAATGTCAGCACGCCGCCGGCGGACAGGGCGTGGATCGGGTCGAGGCGGGCGACGTATCGGGCCAGGGCGGCCTGCAGACCGATGACGACGACCGCGTTGGTCGTCATCACCACCGCGAGCAGTTGGGCGCCGTTCTCTGCCACGCCCACGAAGTGCTGGGCGAGCAGCACGGAGATCTTGTTGTGGACGGTTTCGAGCAGCAGGGCAGCGATCAGGAGCCAGAGCAGCCGCCGGTCGGTGACCAGCGCCAGGGCGGTTCGGCGCAGCGCGGCGCGCCAGCTCGGCCGCCCCGGCGTTCCGGGCGCCCGGGTGGCGGGCTCCCGGATGGCGGGCTCTCGGATGTCGGGCTCTCGGATGTCGGGCGTCCGGGTGTCGGGCGTCGCTGGTGCCGACCGTGGGGGAGCGGCGACCACGATCAGCACAGGCAGGTACAGCGCGCACACCCCGGCCGCGACGATGAAGGACACGCGGCCCGCAGTTAACCCGAGCCCCGCGCCCACGAGCGGTCCGACGGCGTAACCCGCGTTGATGGCGAGGTACTGATAGGAGAACCACCGGCCTCGGTCGGTCGGCGCGACCAGGTCGCCGAGCAGCACCTTGGCCGCCGGGCTGTAGGTGCCCGACGCGGTCATGAGCGTCGCCGCGCAGAGGGACGCGGTCACGACGTCGTTGCTGAGGAACAGGCCGGCGAACGAGCCGATGACGACGATCAGCGCCGCGACCATGACCGGACGCCGCCCCAGCGCGTCCGAGAGCGCGCCGCCGAGAAAGCTCCCGGCGATCGCGAGGAGCACCGCGCATCCCAGGAGCAGTCCCACCGCGGAGATGGAGACGTCCAGCTCGGTGCGGAGGTAGATGGCGAGGAACGGAACGGTGATCGACGTCGCGAGGCTCATGACGGCTGAGCCCGCGACGAGGACCCGCGCGCGGCGCAGTGACGATGGGGCGGCGATCATCGCCACTGCAGGGTCGTCAGCACGGTCAGACGCCGGCCCGCGGGCCCGCGTATGCGGCGAGGACGGTTTCGGCGAGGTAGCGCGGTGCGTCCGCCGGGTCGAGGCGATTGCGGACGACGTCGGCTGCTGCCCCCTTCATCAGGTGGAAGAGGACGCCGGCCAGCCACTCGACCGGAAGGTCGTCGCGGAACGCGCCCTCGGCCTGGCCGCGGCGGATGAGGTCGTGCACGCGCAGCTCCGGCTTGGCATGGAGTTCGCGAATCCGCTCGGGCGGCAAGGTGGCCTGCGCGGCCTCGAGGACGGCGCTCGCCTGGGCGATCAATAGCCAGCTCGACTCGATGAGCGCTCGCAGCGCCGCGGGTGGATCGCCGTCGAGGTCCAAGTCTTCGAGGACGGCGTCACCGTCCTCCAGCACTCTGCGGAGCGCCGCCTCGACGAGCGCCTCCCGGGTGGCGAAGTGGCCGTAGAGGGTCATCCGTCCCACGCCGGCTGCCTGGGCGATCTCGTTGACGCTGGCATCCGGCTTGCGCCCGAGGCAGGCCACTGCGGCGCCCAGGATCTTCTCGATGTTCTGCCGGGCGTCAGCCCGACGGGCGGGTGTGACCTCTGCGCGGGCCATGAATCTCCGTAAGTCGAGCAGCGATGTACGAGCTACAGTAGCGCCATTAACTCAAGCATCGATGTACGACTTAGCGTCTGGGAGGCGTAACGCCGTGGCTGACCCCTTCACCTCCACCAGCCCCACCCGCACACCCGATCCGCGACGCTGGCGCATTCTCTGGATGGTCGGCATCGCCCAACTCATGCTGATCCTGGACGTGACCGTGGTCGCGATCGCGCTGCCCCACATCGGCGCTGACCTGGGCCTGGAACGCGAAACCCTGACCTGGGTGGTGAGCGGCTACACGCTCACGTTCGGCGGTCTCCTCCTGCTCGGTGGCCGCGCCGCTGACCTTTTCGGCGCCCGTCGTCTGGTCCTGGCCGGGCTGCTGCTCTTCGCCGCGGCGTCCCTCGTCGCCGGGCTGGCGACCTCCGGCCCGATGCTGCTCGGTGGCCGCGTCGCCCAGGGCCTGGCCGCCGCGCTGCTCTCGCCGGCGGCACTCTCGCTCGTCGTCACGATCTTCGACGGGGAGGAGCGCAACAAGGCGCTCGGGATCTGGTCGGCGCTCGGCGGCGGCGGAGCCGCCCTCGGTGTTCTTCTCGGCGGACTACTCACCGCCGGACCTGGCTGGCCCTGGGTGTTCTACGTCAACGTTCCCGTCGGCCTCGCCCTGCTGCTGGCGCTGCGTCTGCAGCTGCCCGCCGAACCCTCCGCGCCAGAGCGGGGACGCCTGGATGTGCTCGGCGCTGCCCTGGTCACCGCAGCGACCGGCGTCCTGATCTACGCGCTCATCCGGGCCGGCGACCACGGCTGGCTCACCGCGACCACGGCGGCACTCGTGGGCGTCGCCGTCGTGCTCTACGCCGCGTTCGTGGTTCGCCAGCGCACCGCCGCCCACCCGCTGATGGATCTGCGGCTGTTGATCCGGCGGCCGGTCGCGACCGGAACGCTGCTCATTCTCGTGGCGACCGCGCTGATGATCATGGTGTTCTTCCTCGGCACGTTCTACCTGCAGGACTACCGCGGCTACGGGCCCCTGACGACCGGCCTGCTGTTCCTGCCCGTCGCGATCGCCACGATGGTCGGGGCGGACGCGTCGGGCCGTGTCCTCGGGCGGATCGGGCCGCGCGTGCTGGGCGTGGCGGGTCTGCTCGTCGCCGCCGCGGGCATGGCCGTTCCGGCCCTGTGGGAGGGCACCACGGCCCTGGTGGTCGGGGTCGGCGTCGCCGCCGCCGGGACCGGCTCGCTCTTCGTGGTGGCGTCGGCGACCGCGCTCGGGCAGGTCGCGCCGCAGGAAGCCGGGCTCGCCTCCGGCATCGTCAGCACCTTCCACGAGTTCGGCGCGTCCCTCGGCGCGGCCGTCGTGTCCAGTGTGGCGGCAGCCGGCATCGCAGGCACCAGCGCGGCCGGCTTCTCCCGGGGCTTCACGACCGGCGCGATCGTGGCGCTGGCCGCTGCGCTCGTGACGGTCGTCCTTACGCCGGTCCCGGCCCGCACGTAGGCCGGCCCGACGCTGCGGCTTTCTCGGAGTCGGCGCCGCACCCGCACCCGCAACCGGCGCCGGTGGCTGCGGAGCGGCGCCGGTGCAGCCACCACATGCCCAGCGCCGCGGTCGCGAGGACGGCGGCGATCGCGAGCAGGGTCTGCTCGACGATCGCCGCGCCGGCTCCGGTGAGTGCGCCGGCCCCGATGAGTACCGGTAGCGCGCAGCAGGCCGCGCACGCTGCTGCGGCCAGGCCGCCGGTGACGATGCTGTGTCGCGGCGGCGCGTTCTGGATCACCGGTTCCTGGTGCCGAGCTCGGGTGGGCGTGGGCAGCGGCTGACTCATGCCGGGTCTCCGGAGGGGTGCTCGGCGGTGCCGATGGTGAGGAACGGGATCGGGCAGTCGGCGCAGGTGCAGTGGGTGAGGCTGTCGCAGCGGGCGTTGACGACCTCGGTGAGCGAGGTGCGAATGGTGGCGAGGTCGGCGATCTTCTGGTCGATCTCGGCGATCTTGTCGATGGCCCGCTGCCGCAGGTCCGCGGTGGGGTGGCGGCGCCGGCCGGCGTCGAGGAGTTCGGCTACCTCGTCAAGGGTGAACCCGAGGCGCTGCGCGGCCTTGATGACGTGGAGCAGGGCGACGGTGTCGGCGGGGTAAAGGCGGTGGCCGCCGTTGGAGCGGCGCGGTTCGGCCAGCAGCCCGCGCCGCTCGTAGTAGCGCAGGGTCTGGATGTTGACCCCGGCCCGTTCGGCGACCTC
The DNA here is from genome assembly GCF_900143005.1 of Cryptosporangium aurantiacum. NCBI lineage: Bacteria > Bacillati > Actinomycetota > Actinomycetes > Cryptosporangiales > Cryptosporangiaceae > Cryptosporangium > Cryptosporangium aurantiacum. The sequence continues at coordinate 139,875 of NZ_FRCS01000003.1, read as the reverse complement.
ACCGGTACGCAGCCCGGCGGTCACGGCGTCGCACCCGCGGAGACGGCGCCCGCGCGCTGAGCCAAGGAAGCGAGCACGTCGGCGTGGGCCGCCGGTACCTCGACGTCCACGAGCACGCCCTCGCCGTCGGTCGCCGGCTGCGGGGTGATGACGAAGGTGAAGAACGAGCAGCACGCCGACTCCCGCGCAGCCAGATCCCGCACCGTCGCCGCTAACCCGGCCGGGCCGGTCAGATGCAGCCGTGCGTGGGTGGCGCTGACCGGCTCGACCCGCCGCAGGGCCGTGGCGAACAGGTCGTCGAACTCGGCTAGCCGCCCGGGGTGTTCGGCCGCGGGCAGTGTGCACGCATCGGGGACATCGAACGACATCGCAGGCTCCTTCGAGCGGCGGGTTCCGGCACCGGCGCGGCGCCGTCCACTCGACGGTAAGCCTGTACCCAGGTACCGAATGCAAGGCTGGTGAGCCGCGAGTTTCACCCACCCGGCGACGGTACAGCGTTTCGTTTATTCAGCCTTCTCTGTACTGTTCTGGTCCATGGAGACGTTGACGCACGGCGCGGTCTTGGCCCGCTTCGGCCACGCGCTGTCCGACCCGACGCGCGCGCGGTTGCTGCTGGCACTCCGGGAGGCTCCCGGTTACCCGGCCGAGCTCGCCGACCTGCTCGGGGTCAGCAGGCAGAAGCTGTCCAACCACCTCGCGTGTCTGCGTGGGTGCGGGCTGGTGGTCGCGGTGCCGGAGGGGCGTCGCTCCCGGTACGAGCTGGCCGATGCCCGCCTGCGGCACGCGCTGGGGGATCTGCTGGGGCTGGTGCTGGCGGTGGATCCGGCCGCGTGCCCCGACTCGGCGGAGAAGGGCTGCTGTTGATGTCGCTGCCCTTGGTGAGTCTGGGACCCTCACCCGTCCGACGGGCCGTGCTCGCGCGGCGGGTCCGGCTGCTGGTGGCTGCGACGATCACCTACAACGTGATCGAGGCGGTCATCGCGATCACCGCGGGCAGCCTCGCTTCCTCCACCGCGTTGATCGGCTTCGGCTTGGACTCGGTGATCGAGGTGTCCTCGGCCGCGGCGGTGGCCTGGCAGTTCGCCGGTCCGGATCCGGAGACGCGGGAGAAGGTGGCGCTGCGGATCATCGCGGTGTCGTTCTTCGGCCTGGCCGCCTACGTCGCCGTGGAGTCGGTGCGCGCGCTGGTCAGCGGGGAGCGGGCGGACCATTCCGCGGTCGGGCTGGTGCTGGCGGCGGTGTCGCTGGCGGTCATGCCCGTGCTCTCCGCAGCGCAACGCCGGGCGGGCCGCGAGTTGGGATCGGCGTCGGCGGTCGCGGACTCCAAGCAGACGCTGCTGTGCACGTACCTCTCCGGCGTGCTGCTGGTCGGGCTGGCGGTGAACTCGGCGTTCGGCTGGTGGTGGGCCGACCCGGTCGCTGCCTTGGTCATCGCCGCAGTCGCGGTCAAGGAAGGCCGGGAGGCCTGGCGCGGCGACGCCTGCTGCGGCCCGGCCGGTGCGCTCAGCGCCGGCAGCGGCACGGCGCAGGCTACGCCGGACGAGGGATGCGCGGACGAGGGATGCGCGGACGAGGGATGCGCGGACGGTTGCTGCGCGCCACCGCGGGCTCGGGCGACCGGGGTTGAACAGGACCTCCACCATGGAGTCGCCGTTCCATCAACGCGAGGTCCACAAACACCTGCACCGCGGAGAGAGCACCGATGACGACGACGTCACATCCGATCTTCGCCCGCCTCTACGAACGCTACAGCGCAGCGGTCGAACGCTCCGGTTACGCCGAGCACCGCCGCGACCTGCTGGCCGGCCTCCACGGACGAGTGATCGAAGTCGGCGCGGGCAACGGCCTGAACTTCGCGCACTACCCCGGCACCGTCACGGAGGTCATCGCCGTCGAACCCGAGCCCCGCCTGCGCGCCACCGCACAAAAAGCCGCCTCCAGCGCCTCGGTACCGATCACGGTTCTCGACGGCAGCGCAGAAGCACTTCCCGCCGACGACAACACGTTCGACGTCGCCGTGGCGTCGCTGGTCCTCTGCACCGTTCCCGACCAGGCCACGGCGTTGTCCGAGATTCACCGCGTGCTGCGGCCCGGCGGCCGGCTGCGGTTCCTCGAGCACGTCGCCGCGCGCCACGGCCGGCGGCTGCTGCGCATCCAGCGCCTCACCGACGCCACCCTCGGACCGCGGCTCATGGGCGGCTGCCACACCAGCCGGGACACCGCTACCGCCATCGCGGCCGCGGGTTTCCGCATCGAGAAGATGGACCGATTCCGTTTCCCGGCCACCGGTCTGGCCACGCCCTACGCGCCGCACATCCGCGGCACGGCCCTCCGTGAGCGGAATCGCTGAGCCCGCCGAGAAGGTCCGGCATGGCATCGCCGATCAACCGTAGTGCACCCGGTCGGGCGGGCGCCCTGGTCGCCCGCCTGTCCGGGGCAGCATGCGTGGAACCTCAGCGCCGGTACCAGGGGGTGCGTACCGCGCGCCGCCGACGGCGGACACCGACCAGGACCAGTACGAGGACGGCGGCAGCGCTCGCCGCGGAGATCGCCCGGGTGCGGGGGCTGGTGTTTGTGGCTGCCTGCCTGGCCTTGGCGGTGTAGACGCGGGTGTGTTCGAGGGCTGGTCCGGCTTTGCCGCGTGCGGTGATCGTGGCGCGCGCGGTTGCCTGCCGGGCTTGGACACGGGTGTCGGCGAGGCGGGCCTGGACGCGGCCGCGGATGTCGGTCTTCGCGGCGAGCGCGTCGACGGTGGCGCCGAGGTCGGCGCGGGTCTCGTCGATCTCGGCACGGATGGTGTCCGGATCGGTCGGCGCGGGGCTGGCGGTGGGGGAATTGGTCATCGGTGTGCGTGCTCCTCGGTGGTCGGGGCGTCGGAGCCACGCCGGCGCCGTCCCCGGGGGTGGTACCCAGCCGTTGTCGTCTCAATCGATTCGGGAGCCGGGCTGCGCCCGGTGAGGCGCTGCGGTCAGCTGATCGGGCCGGAGGTGGCGAACCGGCCGGTGGCGTCCATCCGGACGGCCAGCACCGCGAGATACAGCTCCAGCAGCGCGCGGGTGCTGGTCAGCCGTCTGCCGGTCAACGCCTCGATGCGGTGCGCACGCTTGAGCACGGTGTTGCGGTGGCAGTACAGCTTGCGGGCCGCAGCGGCGAACGAGCCGTCGGCGTCCACCAGCGCCTCGAGCGTGGCGAGGTAGACCTCGAGTTCCCCGGCGCGCACCGTGAGCAGGCCGCCGAGCGTGTGCCGAACCAGGACGTCGGAGACCTCCGGCACCGCGGCGATCATCGTGTGCGGGAGCCGGTCGGTGACCTGGGTGATGCCCTGGTAGCCGGAGGGCAGCGTCCGAAGGGCGAGCGCCGTCAATCGGTACGCGGTGGCGACGTCCTCGAAGCCGTGGATCAGTGGTGAGACGGTCACCGATCCGGGCAGGCAGTTTCCCAGGATCGCCGCGAGCTCCGGCAGGTCGTCGGCCGCCCCCCAGGCGATCAGCCCGACGTCCCGGGGGCCCTGGGTGACCCACGCCGAGGTGTAGCCGGCCGACCGCAGGGCGGTCGTCGGATGGCCGGAGCCGACCGACGACACGACGACGACGCGCGGCCCGCGCGGCGGGATCCCCAGCACGTCGGCGGCCTCCTCCTCGGCGCCCTGCGCGGTGGGCGCCCGTTCCAGCAGCGCGGAGAGCACCTGTTCACGGCGGCGCTGCGCGGTGCGTCGCAGACGGTTCCGCTCGACGCGGTAGGCCTTGGTCACGACCGTCGACACCCGGTCGAGCGCGTCCCAGACGACGGCCGCCTCCTCCAGCAGCCGGTGGGCGCCGCCGTCGCCGGAGCAGCCGGCCTCCCTGACCAGCCCGTGCCAGATCGTGCGCGCGCACAGCCGGAAGTTGTGCAGTAGCCACTCCACCGGCACACGCTGCTGCGCGCGGCGGCGGCCGGTATCGGTCAGCGAGATCCGCTGGCCCTCACCGCTCAGCTCGCAGAGCATCTGCTCGATGCTCACCGCGCACGCCTCACGCATCTCGGCGACGGTGACGACCTCGGAGCCGGGCAGGTCGGGTAACGCGGCGAGGACCTGCTGAGACACCTCCGCCGTGAGGGTCGTGAGATGTCGCTCCCGGAGACGGACGGCCAGCGCCGACACGCTCGGGCCCGCAGGCGCTGCCATAACGGCGCACGATACGCGTCGCCGATCGGCGCGACAGCGATTCGCCTGTCCGGCGGAGCGACAGGTGTGCACTCCGCACACCGAGCTGGAGAACACAGGGTGCTGTCGATACCCATCACGGTCCATGCGACGAGCGACGAGCGATACCCGCGCACACACTGTCGCCACCCCGCACTCAGGAGGTTTCCGTGGCACTGACCGTTGACGACCTCCATGTCTCCTATGGCGGGGCGGTGCGGGCACTCCGTGGGATCTCGCTCGCGGTGCCCGACGGCGCCATCGCGGCGGTGCTGGGCAGCAACGGCGCGGGGAAGAGCACGCTGTTGCGAGCCGTCTCAGGCGCGCTGCGCAGCCGCGGCGGGCGAATCGACCGCGGCACCGTCCGCCTCGACGACGCCGACCTGAGCAGGCTCGACCCCGCGGCCATCGTCCGCAGGGGAGTTGCGCACGTCCCGGAGGGACGGAAGATCTTCGGCCGGCTGACCGTCGAGGAGAACCTTCGCGCCGGCGGGCTGGGCAACCCCAGCCGGGCCGCCCGCGCCGCCGCCCGCGAGCGCGTCCACGAGCTGTTTCCCATCCTCGCCCAGCGGCGGACGCAACGGGGCGGACTGCTGTCGGGCGGCGAGCAGCAGATGCTCGCGATCGGCCGCGCGCTGATGGCCGGACCGCGGCTGCTGCTGCTCGACGAACCATCGCTGGGCCTGGCACCGAAGGTCATCGGACAGATCGGAGAGGTCATCACCGAGATCAACCGGCAGGGCACGTCGGTCCTGCTGATCGAACAGAACGCGACGATGGCGCTGCGCGTGGCGTCGGAAGCGTTCGTCCTGGACGTCGGGACCGTGTCGCTGTCGGGTAGCGCCGACGAACTGTCCCGCAACGACGACGTCAAACGGCTCTACCTCGGCGTCCGGCCGGAGAGCACCGAGGAACGTCCGGTCCTCTCCCGGTGGTCGGAATGATCGACCGCCTCGAGGTCGACGACGTCAGCGTGCGGTTCGGCGCGGTCGCCGCGCTGTCGGAGGTCTCGTTCACGGTCGAGCCCGGCACCATCCACGCGGTCATCGGCCCGAACGGCGCGGGCAAGTCCACGCTGTTCAACGTGTTGTCCGGGGTCTACCGCGCGGCCGCCGGGCAAGTGCGGTTCGGCGAGGTGCGCCTGGACCGCATGCGCCCCTTCCAGGTCGCCGGCGCAGGCGTCGCCCGGACGTTCCAGAACATCGCGCTCTCGGCGCACCAGACCGTGGCGCAGAACCTGATGCTCGGCCGGCACCACCTCACCCGGACGGGGTTCCTCGCCGGTGGTCTCGGCCTGCCCCGCGAAGGCCGGGAGCGCCGCAAGCACGCGGCCCGGGTCGCCGAGATCGCCGAGTTCCTGGAGCTGGGCGACGTGCTCACCACACCGGTCGGGGTGCTGCCCTACGGCGTGCAGAAGCGGGTCGAGGCCGCCCGGGCGCTCTGCGCCGAGCCGCGTCTGCTGCTGCTCGACGAGCCGGTGGCCGGCATGAACGCCGACGAGACCCGCCGGATGGCCGACACGGTCCGATCCATCCGCGCGGCGCTGGACATCACGATCGTGCTGGTCGAGCACGACATGGGGATGGTCATGGCACTGGCTGACCGAGTCACCGTGCTCGACTTCGGCCGTCGGATCGCCGATGGCACCCCGGACGAAGTGCAGTCCGACCCGGACGTGATCCGGGCCTACCTGGGGGCGACATGACGCAGTTCCTCTCGCTACTGCTGAACGGCGTCTCGCTCGGCGCCATGTACGCGCTGATCGCGCTGGGCTTCGTGATCATCTTCAAGTCGAGCGGCGTGGTGAACTTCGCCCACGGATCGTTCCTGCTGCTCGGCGCCTACGCGGTGGTCCGGCTCTCAGAGCCACTCGGGTTCTGGGCGGGCGCTCTCGCCGGGGTGGCGCTCACCGCCGCGGCGGCATGGCTCATCGAGCGGCTCGTGCTCGCCCGCCTGCGGGGATCCTCCGACATCAGCCTCGCCGTGGTCACGATCGGCATCGACATCCTGCTGCTCACCGACCTGGTCCGACGGATCGGCTCGGACATCCTCAACGTCCCGCACCCCTGGGGCGGGGACGTCGTCCGGCTCGGTGACGTCGGCATCAGCACGAACCGTGCGCTGGCGATCGGCATGGCCGCGCTGCTGATCGGTGGGTTCTTCGCCGCGTTCAAGTACTCCAGCTGGGGCGTGGCGATGCGCGCGGTGGCCGAGGACGGCGACACCGCCGCGCTGATGGGCATCCGGCAGGGCCGGGTCTCGGCGATCGCCTGGCTGGTCGCCGGTTTGCTCGCCGCGGTGGCGGCACTGTTCCTGGTCGGCTCGCCGACGCCTGGTGTCAGCCCGGCCGTCTACACGGTCGCGCTCGGCGCGATCCCGGCCGCGGTCCTCGGCGGTCTGGACTCGACCGGCGGCGCGCTCGCCGGCGGACTGCTGATCGGTGTCGCCGAGGCGCTCGCCGCCGGCTACCAGGACCAGCTGCTCTTCCTCGGCCGCGGCTTCGGTGCGGTGGTGCCGTACCTGGTGATGATCGTCGTCCTGCTGGTCCGCCCGTCGGGGCTGTTCGGCACCCGGGAGATGACCCGTGTCTAGGCTGCGCTGGATCCTGCCGGCGATCGCGCTGCTGATCCTCCCGTTCTACGTGGACGAGTTCTGGCTCCGGACCGGTTTCGCGATCTGCGGCGCCGCGATCGGTGCGCTCGGGCTCAACCTGCTGCTGGGGACCACCGGTCAGCTGTCGCTCGCGCACTCGTTCTTCCTGGCGGTCGGCGCGATCGGCTACACGTATTTCGCCGACAGCCTCGGCTGGCCACCGGCGCTCGCGATGCTCATCGCCGTCGGCCTGGCCGGGCTCGCCGGGCTGGCGTTCAGCCCGCTGGCCGCCCGTCTCCGGGGCATCTACCTCGGTGTCGCGTCGCTGGCGCTGGTGTTCGGAGGCCAGCACGTCCTCAACAGCTGGACGTCGGTGACCGGCGGCTTCAACGGACGTTCGGTGCCGGACTTCTCGCTGTTCGGCTTTCCGTTCGCGGACACCCCGCGGGTGGTCCTGCTCGGCGTCCCGTTCGCTGAGTCCGAACGCCTCTGGTACCTCGGCCTCGCGTTGCTCCTCGGCGCCTTTCTGTTCGCCCGCAACCTCGTCCGCAGCCGCCCCGGCACCGCGCTGCAGGCCGTCCGCGACAGCGAGATCGCCGCGTCGGTCATGGGCGTCAACGTCCAGCGTTACAAGGCCGGGGTCTTCCTGGTCAGCTCCGCCTTCGCCGGGCTCTCCGGCGTTCTGTACGCGCTGTCGATCGGCAGCGTCGCACCCGAGTCCTTCGGACTCTTCGTCTCCATCCAATACCTCGCGATGGTCATCCTGGGCGGCCTCGGGTCGCTGGGTGGCGCGGTTCTCGGCGCTGCGTTCGTGACCGCTCTGCCACTGGTTCTCCAGCGTTATGCGGACGAACTGCCGCTGGTCACCGGCGCCGGTGGGGACGGTCTGGCTGCCGGAGAGGCCGCTCGCTACCTCTACGGACTCGCGATCGTCCTGGTCGTCCTGTTCCAGCCGGCGGGCCTGGCCGGACTCGCCCGCCGCTTCCGATTCCGTACCGCTCACGTGCGAAGGGGCACACCTGATGAGAACACCAGCGTTGATCCGGGTAGCGGCGATCGCGGCCGCGCTCTCGATGATCGTGACCGGGTGCAGCAGTAAGGCCGAGAACGGCTCGGACGGAGGGTCCGGGGACGTCGCCACCGACGTCGGCGTCGAGGGCGACACGATCACGCTCGGTGTGCTCACCGACCTGACCGGCGTCTTCGCCTCGATCGGCAAGGACATGACCAACGGCAACTCGCTGTACTGGAAGACCGCGAAGGTCTGCGACAAGTACACGGTGAAGCTCGACGTGCAGGACACCCAGTACGTGCCCCAGCAGGGCGTCCAGCTCTACAGCTCGATGAAGTCGGACGTCCTGGCCATGCAGCAGACGATCGGCTCCCCGATCAACGCGGCGCTGGCCAAGGACTTCGTGGCCGACAAGATCGTGAACTTCCCGTCCGCGCTGGGTGAGGTGCTCACCGACATCCCCGGCACCGCGGTGCTCGGCCCGACCTACGACGTCGAGATGTCCAACGGCCTCGACTACCTCTTCCGGCAGAAGATGCTGAAGGAGGGTGACACGGTCGGCCACATCTACTTCGAGGGCGAGTACGGCGAGACCGGCCTGGAGGGCACCCGCCACGTCGCCAAGGCGAAGAAGCTGCAGGTCGTCGAAGCCCAGATCAAGCCCACTGACCAGGACATGAGCGCCCAGGTCAGCCAGTTCAAGGCCCGCGGCGTCGACGCGATCGCGCTGACCGTCGCGCCGCCCCAGCTCGCGTCCGTCGCGGCGGCGTCCCAGGCCCAGGGCCTCGACGTGCCGATCGTCTCCAGCGCGCCGGTGTTCGCGCCGGGGCTGCTCGCCGGGCCGACCGCCCCCTGGCTGAAGTCGCACCTCTACGTGGCGGCGCAGACGTCCACCTTCGAGGCTCACCCCGATCTCTACGAGCAGTACACCAAGGCCTACCCCAAGGAGAAGAGCGCCAGCGCCGGCGTGATCTTCGGCTACGGCATGGGGGAGGTCATGAAGCAGGTGCTCGACGCGGCCTGCGAGAAGGGTGACCTGACCCGGCAGGGCGTGCTCGACGCGTTCAACGGGCTGAAGAAGATCGACACTGGTGGGCTGCTGGTGCCGATCGACGGCTTCACGCTGGGCCGGTCGCCCAGCCTGTACAGCTTCATCTATCGCCCGGCCGACGTGCCCGGTGGCGCGACGATCGTCCAGGACGCGTTCCAGGGTCAGTTCGCCGAGGCGCTCGCCGGGAGCTGACAGACCGGCGGGACGCGGGCCGCCGGCCCGCGTCCCGCCGATCGTGGCGCTCAGTTCTCCGGGATCGGCCTCCCGAAGGTCGCGAGCGTGACGTCGGCCGGCTCCGGTCCGCCGCGCTTTCCGGTGTCGAGTGCGTCGATCGCGGCGAGGTCGGCGTCGGTGAGCTCGAAGTCGAACACCGCGAAGTTCTCGGCGATGCGCTCCGGGCGGACGGACTTCGGGATCACCGAGCGGCCCTGCTGCAGCCCCCAGCGCAACATGACTTGCGCGGGCGTCTTGCCGTGCGCGGCGGCGATCCGGCCGATCACCGGGTCGTCGAGGGTGCTGGTGTGGCCGCTGTCGCGGTAGAAGGTGATGCCGCCGATCGGTGCCCAGGCCTGGGTGAGGATGCCGTGCTCGGCGTCGAACTTCTGCACTTCGCGCTGGGCGAAGTACGGGTGGACCTCGATCTGATTGACCGCCGGGACCGTGCTCGCTTCGTCGAGCAGCGCCACCAGGTGGTCGACCATGAAGTTGCTGACGCCGATGGCGCGGACCTTGCCGTCGGCGAGCAGCGTTTCGAGGGCGCGGTAGGCCTCGCGGGTCTTGTCGAAGCCCGACGGGAGGGCCTGGTGGAGGATGAGCAGGTCGATCTGGTCGACGCCGAGTTTGCGAGCGCTCTTCTCGAACCCGTGCAGGGTCTGGTCGTAGCCGTAGTCGCTGATCCAGATCTTGGTCTCGAGGAAGACCTCGTGACGGGGGAGTCCGGACTCGCGGATCGCCTCGCCGACCTGGCGTTCGTTGCCGTACGCGGCGGCGGTGTCGATGTGCCGGTAGCCGGTGCTCAGAGCCGCTGTGACCGCGGCGCGGGTCTCGTCCGGCGGAGTCTGGAAGACGCCCAGGCCGAGGGCCGGCATCGGAACGCCGTTGTTGAGCGTGAGGGTGTGCATCAAACGTCCTCTGCGATCGTGAGGTCTCGAGTGGCGGCCCAGCTGGCGAGCAGCTTCAGGCCGTCGGCCGCGGGTGTGCCGGCGGCGGCGGTGTAGACGTTCAGGCATAGTCCGGGTTCGGACGGCAGTTCCATCGACTCGAAGTCCAGGTCGAGCTGCCCCACGATCGGGTGGCGGAGCCGTTTCTGGCCACTGCGGTGGTACCGCACGTCGTGGGACGCCCAGCGCGTGCGGAAGACCTCGCTCTGGGTGGAGAGCTCGCCGATCAGTTCGATCAGCGCGCGGTCGTGCGGGTTCTGGCCGGCTTCGAGCCGGAGCATCGCGGCGGCGTCGTTGGCGATGCGGTCCCAGTCGACGAAAAAGTCGCGGGCGGCCGGGTCGAGGTAGACGAACCGTGCGGTGTTGGCCGGCCGGCGTGGATCGGCGAGCACGGGGGCGTAGAGGGCTCGGGCGAGGCGATTCATCGCGACGATGTCGTGGCGGCCGTTGCGCACCCAGGCGGGCGCGTCGCCGATCGCATCGAGGACCTGCTGGATGACGGGGCGGACGCCGGACGGCGTAGCGCGGCGGGGACGCGATGCCGGGCCCGCCGCCCGGGCCAGCGCGAAGAGGTGATCGCGCTCGGCGTCGTCGAGCTGCAGTGCCCTGGCGATGGCATCGAGCACGCTCTCGGAGGCACCGGCGAGGTTCCCGCGCTCCATGCGGACGTAGTAGTCGATGGAGACCCCGGCGAGCAGCGCGACCTCTTCCCGGCGGAGCCCCTTGACGCGCCGGTGTCCGCCGTAGGCAGGCAGCCCCGCCTGCTCGGGGGTGAGTCGCGCCCGCCGCGAAGACAGGAACTCGCGAATCTCGGCGCGGTGGTCGATCTGGCCCATAACTCCAGGCTAGGCCGCCTTTGAGAAGGAGGGAGGGTCTGTCAGTACCCCCGAAGACTGGGCCCGCGCCGAGGGGGTACCGCGAGGGCCTGCACACTTCCTGCCGCCACGGCGGTTTCTGGGCCGCCGGCGGCATCGGCGGTGGGCAGGCCGAGGCAGTCCGCGTGCCGTTCGCCGACGGCGCGGTCGGTCTCCTCGCGGTGCTCTCGGCCAAGCAACTCGGCGCCGAGCGGATCATCCTCATGGGCAGGCACAAGACCCGCACCGACCTCGGCCGCGAAGTTCGGCGCCACCGACGTCGTCGCCGAGCGCGGCGAGGAAGGCATCGAGCAGGGCCGCGAGCTGACCGGCGGCGAGGGCACCCACGTCGTCATCGAAGCCGTCGGCCACCGCCCCGCCTACGATCAAGCCCTCGGCGTCGTCCGGCCGGGCGGCATCATCAGCCGGGTCGGCGTCCCCAGTACGAGAACGCCCCCGTCGGGTTCGGCAGCCTCTTCCGCCACAACATCACGCTCACCGGCGGACCGGCCCGGGTGCGCGCCTACCTCGAGACCCTGCTCCCGGCCGTCCTCGACGGGACCGTCGAGCCCGGCAAGGTCTTCGACCACATGGTCAGCATCGAGGAGACATCCGAGGCTACCGGGCGATGGACCAGCGCGACGCGCTCAAGGTTCTGATCCGGCCTACAGCTGGTAGTACCCCGCACACGTCGGCGCGTCGATGATCCGGATCGCGGTCACGGTGCCCATGGGGTTGAGATCGTGGCTCCACCCACGATTCGTCGGTAGGCAGGCCACGAACTCGCCGAACTTGAGCAGCGCGACGTCGTCGTTGCGGGTGTTGTAGACGACCAGGGCTCCCCGGCTCCGCGAGCCCAAGGTCTGGAAGTAGTTCGTCTTGTCCTGGTAGGCCGCCGAGGGCCTGCTGGCGAAGTAGTCGCTCGTGGTCCGGTAGAAGCAGACCCGCGGGTAAATGCAGCCGGCGAACGAGTCCGCCTGTGCCGGCGAGGCCGACGCGAAGGCGCCCGTGAGCACCGCCGAGGCGAGCACGGCAAGCGTGAGCACGGCCCGCCGGCCCACCCCGCGGCTGCGTCGTAAAGGACTCGAGGACATCGTCGTACCTCCGGTCGCCGACAAACACTCGGGCTCAGCGCCCCGCCGAGGTGGGCCAGCCTGGCCCATCCCCGGCGGCTACAGCAACCGGATTGCGCGAATTCGCTCTGATTTGCTCACGGCCGGTCCGGGGCCAGCGGGGACGGCGGCACCCGGAGGATCCGGGCGGCCCAGGCCGGCAGCCACCAGTTCCACCGGCCCATCATCGCCACGGTCGCCGGCACCAGCACCGACCGGATCAGCGTGGCGTCGATCAGGATGCCGAGCGCGAGGCCGGTGGCGAACACCGACACGTCGAGCTCGCCGCCCATGGCCATCGAGGCGAACGAGAAGAACAGGATCAACGCGGCCGCGGTCACCAGGCGTCCGGTGCGTCCCACGCCGTTGATCACGGCGCGCCCGGTGGAGCCGGTCCGGTCGTACTCCTCCCGCATCCGGGACAGGATGAAGACCTCGTAGTCCATCGACAGCCCGTAGAGGAACGCGAAGATCGTCACCGGGACGAACGAACCGATCGAACCGTCCGGTCGGATGCCGAGGAGAGCCTCGGTGCCCCAGCCCCACTGCCACAGGACGACCATCGCGCCGAGGACCGCACCCAGCGACAGCAGGTTCAGCACGATCGCCTTGATCGGGATGAGCAGCGAGCGGAACGCCCGCGCCAGCACGACGAACGTCACCAGCGCGACCAGCGCCAGCATCCACGGGATCATCGCGTAGGTCGCGTCCAGGTACTCGACCTGCTGGGTGATGTTCCCGCCGACCAGCACATCGTCCGGAACGGCCGCCACCACCTGCGAGATCGTCACCCGACCGGCCGGATCGCCACCTTCGTGAACCGGGAGGACGGTGAGGAGCGACGGATCGGCGGGGGAGGCGGCGACGGCGTGGATGTCGGCGAGGTCCGTGATCGAGTCGGCCACCGTCGCGGTGTTCTGTCCGGGTGGGACATACACCTCGAACGACGTCAGGACGCCGCGCGGCACGCCGGCCCGGTCCAAGGTGAGCAGGGCGTCGTGGCCGGGCCCCGACGTACGGAGGTGGTCGGTGGTCGGGACGTTGAGGTTGATCGTGGTGGCGACCAGGCACAGACCGCCCAGGAACGCGGCGGTCACCAGCGCGGCGGGCCGGCGGAACCGAACGGCCAGCCGAGCCCAGCCGGTCCAGGTCCGGCTCGCGGCTTCCTCCCGCTCGTCCAGGCCCTGCCTGCGCCGCAGCCGACGGCCGTACCGCTCGAGCAGAACCGGGAGCAGCACCAGCGTCACCAGCGCACTGGACGCCGTGACCAGCATGCCGCCGATGCCGAGGCTGCGGAGCAGCGGAATCGGGAGCACGAGCATAGTCACCAGGCCGAACGCCACCGCGAGGCTGCTGAAGACGACGGCGTGCCCGGCGGTGCCCATGGCGCGGTGCACCGCTTCGGCGTCGTCGTTCCCGCGGGCACGTTCCTCCCGCCACCGGGTCACGAGGATCAACGCGTAATCGATCGCGATGCCGATGCCGAACAGCGGCAGCATGATCACCGTGGTCTCGTGGATCGTTACGAACGGGCTCACGACGAGCAGGCCGAGGAACGAGATCGGAACGGCCACGAACGCGACGAGGAGCGGCACGAGGGCGAGCGAGGACCGGAAGATCCACAGCAGCACGGCCAGCGCCGCGACGATCGTGATCGCCAGCTTGATCGGGACGTTCAGCCCACCGGCGTCGGTGCCGGTTGCGAGCGAGTCGAGCCCGGTGACCTGCACGCGACTGCCCGGCGGCAGCTCCGCAGCCATCGCGGAGGTGAGCGCCTCGTGGATCAGGGCGCCTTCGCCGAGCGCGCTCCCCGGTAGACCGCCCACCTCGGCGGTCGGTGGGTAGACGAGCCCGAACGTCACCCGGCCGTCGGCGCCGACGAAGCCCGGATCGCCCGCATCGGCGTAGGAGACGGAGCGACCGTCGGCGAGGGCCGCGGCACGGTCGAACGCCGCGCCGAGTGCGGCGCGGACGCCGGGGGAGTCGACGGTCGTGTCGCCGGCCAGCGTCACCACCGGGACCAGCGGTCGTTCGTACCCGCCGGCGGCGGCCACCTGCTCGATCTTCTGGTTGGCCCGGTAACTGTCCAGCCCCGGGTACTCGTTCCGCTCCGAAACGGACGGAAGGACGAGCGCGATCGACGCTCCACCGACCGCGAGGAGCAGCACGATCGTCGCGGTCATCAGGCGCCGGTGTCCCAGCACGAATCTCGAGAAAGCTTCCATGTCCACCAGCGGACCAGCCGGCTCTTCAACCGCTCTGGGACCGCTCTGGGGAAACTCTGTGGACCTGGGGGCTCGACGGTCAAACTGGTCGGTGGCGGCCAGACTGAGGACGTGAAGACAGGCCCTCGCATCCTGGTCGTGGACGACGAACGTTATCTCGCCGATCTGGTGGCGACGGCGTTGCGCTACGAGAGCTTCCGCACCGAGGTCGCCTACAGCGGGCGTGACGCGGTCGCCGCGGTCGGCGGCTTCGATCCGCACCTCATCGTGCTCGACGTCGTCCTGCCGGACTTCTCCGGCATCGAGGTGTGTCGTCAGCTGAGGCGGCGCGGGTGTAGCGCGCCGGTGGTCTTCCTGACCGCACGGGACGCGACCGAGGACAAGGTCAACGGGCTGACCGTCGGCGGCGACGACTACGTCACGAAGCCGTTCAGCATCGAAGAACTCGTGGCGCGGATCCGGGCGGTGCTCCGCCGCGCGCAGCAGGTCCGGAGCGACGCCGTCCTGACCTTCGCCGACCTGGAGATCGACGACGGCGCCCACGTCGTGCGTCGCCAGGGCCGGGTGATCGACCTGACCCCGACCGAGTTCCGGCTGCTGCACCTGCTGGTCGCGAACGCCGGTCGGGTGCTGTCCAAGGGCCAGATCCGGGAGCACGTCTGGGAGTACGACTTCGGCGGCAACGACGCCAACGTGCAGACGTACATCTCCTACCTTCGTCGCAAGGTCGACGCCTTCGACCCGCCGCTGATCCATACGGTGCCGAGGGTCGGCTACGTGGTGCGGATTCCGGGCGCCTGATGTCGCTGCGGGCACGCCTGGTCCTCACCGTGATGACGATGGTGACGCTGGGCCTCTTCGTGATGGTCGGTGCGATCTTCGGTGCGCTGCAGGACCTCCGCGGTGATCGGACCGACGACGTTCTGGCCGCGGTCGCCCGCGAGGCGGACCGCGCCACCGGGGAGACCGACGCCCGGCTGCTGGAGCACCTCGTGCCGGGGGAGGGCGCCGGGCCGGTTTGGCGGCGGCTGGCCGAGGCCGGTGACCTCCCGTCGTTCTACCAGTTGCGCGACGCCGAGGGGCGGGTCCTCGACACCGTCGCGTTCGGACCTCGGCCGGACCTGGGTGACGAGTTGCCCGGCGAACTGCGCCCGGCCGACGGGCCAGACGGCGTCCGGCTGGCTGAACGAGGCTCGCACTGGCGGCTGATGGCCACCCGAGTCGACGGACGGGACACCGTCCTGGTGCTCGGCATGCGCACCGACGTCGCTGACGAGTTCAGCGCGCGGGTCCGTAACACCGCGCTGATCACCGGCGCCGCGGTGCTGCTCGGGCTCGGTTTGCTCTCGCTGCGGACGGTACGCGTGGCACTGCGTCCGCTCGACGAGATCGCGACGACCGCCGCGGCGATCGGCGCGGGTGACTTGTCGTCCCGGGTGGCCACCGCCGACGCCCGGACGGAGGTCGGGAGGCTGGGGCGTGCGCTGAACGCGATGCTCGGACAGATCGAGGCGGCGTTCGCGGCGCGGAGGCGTTCGGAGGATCGGCTCCGGCGGTTCGTCGCGGACGCTTCGCACGAGCTCCGGACGCCGATCGCGACCGTGCGCGGTTACGCGGAGCTGTTCCGCCGGGGCGCGTCGAGCCGCCCGGACGACCTGGCCGACGTGCTGCTCCGGATCGAGTCGGAAGCGACCAGGATGGGGCATCTGGTCGACGAACTCCTGCTCCTGGCCCGGCTCGACCAGGGCCGGCCGCTCAGCAGTGAGCCCGTGGACCTGGTAGCGCTGGTCGATCGTGCGGTCGCCGACGCCGGCGCGGTGGACGCCGACCGGCAGATCACCGTCGAGACGGACGGCGCGGTGCTGGTGAACGGAGACCCGGAGCGGCTGCGTCAGGTGCTCGACAACCTGTTGGCGAACGTCCGGCTGCACACACCGCCCGGCACGCCGGCCATCGTCCGAGTGGTCACGGAGCGCGCCGCAGCGGTGGTCGAGGTGTCCGACGCCGGCCCCGGTATCCCCGCCGACCTGCGTGAGCGGGTGTTCGAACGGTTCTTCCGGGGTGCCGACGCGGTTCGTTCGGCTTCCGATGGAGGGTCGGGGCTGGGGCTCTCGATCGTCGTCGCCGTCGTCGAGGCGCACGGCGGGCGGGTGAGTGCCGAGACCGCGTCGGCCGGTGGTGCCCGAATCCGGATCGAGCTGCCGCGCTCCCCGTGAACTAGCCCGACGCGCGGGTTGACACGGCCGCGCCGAAGCGTAACAGTAAACCAAATGGTTCACCGTCAGTTTGCAGCCCTGGGCGACCCGACCCGCCTGGCGATCGTCGAACGGCTCGTGCGCGGGCCGACGTCCGCCGGTGACCTCGCAGCGCCGACGTCGATGTCGCTGCCCGCCGTCCTCAAGCACGTCCGCGTGCTCGAGGAGGCCGGCCTGGTGACGACGGTCAAACGCGGCCGCGTACGCGAGTGCCGGTTGCGTGACGACGCGCTCGTCGCCGTGGCGACGTGGACCGCACAGCAGCAGGCGCTCTGGTCGACCCGGCTGGACGCTCTCGGCACCCTCCTGGAGGACACATGACCAACGCCCCGCTCCTGTCGTTCGACCTCGACCGCACCTACCCCGCGCCACCCGAGCGGGTGTGGGCCGCCTTCACCCGCGCTGACCTGCTGGAGCGCTGGGTCCTTCCCGACCCGGAGTGGCGCCTGGCGAAGTGCGAGGTCGACGCCCGCGAGGGTGGGGGCTACCGGCTGCGGTTCGGCCCCCGCCCGGACGGCGACGCGTACAGCGAGGTGGCGACCTTCGCGGTTTTCGAACCCGTGGAGCGGCTCGTGTTCGACGTGCTCACCGAGGGGGAGGGCACCTCGGAGCGCTCCCGCTGCACGGTGCTGCTCCTGCCGGTCGAGGGTGGGACCCGGCTGGAGCTCACGGTCGAGGGCCTGTCGGGTCCGCAGGCGGCCGAGCACCTGCGCACGGGTTGGCAGTGGTGCCTGGAGGGCATCGCCGCGCAGCTCGATGCCGCAGCGCTGTGATCCCCACCACCCTGGCGCGGAGCCTCTCAGTCGGGGACGGACCAGAGGTTGACTCCGCGCCCACTGGTTGACGCCAGGAGCGCACCGTCCGGGCTGAACGCGACGGCCGGGGTCGCCTCGCCGTCCTTCGTACTGGAGTCCAGGGGCTCGCCGATCTGCTTCCCGGTGCCGGTGTCCCACAGCCGAACAGCCCCGACGTCCTCTGCCGAAGCCGCCCGGTTCCCGTCGCGGCTGAACGTGACCGCGACGACCTCGTCCTGGTGACCGGAGAGCGGGTTCCCGATCCGTTCTCCGGTCTCCGGATTCCACCGGAGCACGTTCTTGTCGGTGCCGCCGGTCAACAGCTGTTCGGCTGCCGGGCTGAACGCGACGCAGGTGCCCCGGATTTCGTCGCCGAGAATCGTTCGGCTCTCGGCGTCGTAGAGCCGCACCTTGCCGTCCGGACCGACCGCCGCCACGGTCTTACCGTCCCGGCTGAAGGCGAGCCCCCGGACACTGTCGACCTTGGTCTCGATCGGCCCGCCGCCGTCGCCGGCTCGCTTGGCAACGTCCCAGACGTACACCGTGCCCCCACCGCCGCCGGAGACGAGCTTCCGAGAGTCGGGGCTGAACGCCAGCTCGCTGACGTAGTCCTGGTGGAGTCTCAGCAGGATTTGAGCCTCGCCCGGCCCGGTCAGATCCCACAGCCAGATGTTGCCCTCGCTGTCACCGGCCACGACCCGCTTACCGTCCGGACTGATCACTGCGCCGTACAGGCCGGCCTGGCGGGTCCCGTACGCGGTGGTCAACTGCTTCAGCAGCCTGCCGGTGGAGGTCTCCCAGACCCAGATCTGCTGATATCCGGCGGTGAGGACCTGCTTCCCGTCCGGGCTGAACACGACCGAGTCGTACACCTGGGGGTTCGCGTCTTCGGCACCGGTCAGCGTGCGGAGCAGGGACGGCGAGTCCGCCTCGCTCAGGATGCGGTACAGGCCAAAACCGCCTGCGAGGACGACGACCGTGGCGATCGCCGTGACGACCAGCCACTTCCGGCGGGCTGACCGGGCGTTCGGAGCCGGCGGCGGCGGCGGCGGAGCCGGGGCCGGGGTGGGAAACGGCGGCGGGGGCGGGGCACTGGCCCGGTGGACGTGGAGGCTACCCGTGGCCACCACCAGCTCCGGCTGATCCAGCACCGTGGGCGGGTGCCCCAGCGAGCGATGAAGGCCTCGGGTCAGGCCGGGCAGGCGCGTCGAGCCGCCGACCAGGAACACGGCGTGCAGGGTCTCCGGTCGCAGGCCAGTCTGCCGGAGCACTTCGTGACAGGCGGCGAGCGTCCGCTCGATCAACGGCCGGGTCAGCTCGTCGAGTTGCTCGCGTCCCAGCACGATCTCGTCGTCGAGATGGGGCACGTGGACGAACGTGGTGGCGCTGGTCGCCAGGATCTCCTTGGCGGTGCGGACCTGCTCGAGGAACGTCCAGCGAGCGCGCCGGTCGGCGGTCGTCGCCGGGTTGAGCAGGCGGGCCCACGTCGATTCGTGCGCCGGATACGCCGCCGCGAACGAGGCCACGATCGCGTGATCAACATCCGCGCCACCCACGTCCGGGATGCCGCCGGTCGCCAGCACCGTGTACCCACGATCGGGCTCGGCTCGCACCACGGTGGCGTCGAACGTGCCGGCGCCCAGGTCGTACACCAACGCGATCGCGCCCGGCGGTAACCGGTCCGGGTGGTCGTGAACGAACGCGGCGGCCGCGGCCAGCGGCTCGGCCACCAGCCGGACACGGTGCCATCCGACCCGGGCGGCGGCGTCGAGCAGTACCTGACGACGGGGCCCGCCCCACACCGCGGGATGGGTGAGCACGACCTCGTCGAGCCCACTGTCCGTCGTCGGGATGCCGGTGACCCGGTCCACCTCGTCCGCGATCCGCCGGAACACCGACGTGACCACCTCGACAGGCAGCCACTCCCGTTCGCCGAGCAGCACGCCGCCGTCGATCAGATGTCGCTTGGGGTGCGGCTCGAACGCCGCCGGATGACGCTGGGCAGTGTGCTGGGCCGCCTTGCCGACCAGCAGCCCGCCGTCGACCGCGCACACGGCGGACGGTAGCTGTTGCTGGCCGTCGAACAGCAGCGGCCGGAATCGGCGGTCCGGTCCGGCGAGCACCGCCACCGTGTTCGAGGTTCCGAAGTCCACGCCCAGCCGGTAACCCGCTGCCACCCGCACAGACTAGTGAGCGGTCCAGGTGACGCCGCCCTCGGGAAGGTGTTACGAAGGTGCCGTTGGGGTTCCTGATCGGAAGAGAGGCCTTGACGATGCCCGGTGACCTCGCCGGTAAGACGATCGTGATCACCGGTGCTACGTCGGGTATCGGGGCGTCCGCCGCGCGCACCCTGGCCGGTCGGGGCGCGACCGTGGTCCCCACCGGACGCTCACCGGAGCGCGCCGCCGCCCTGTCGGCCGAACTCGGCACCGAGGTGCCGATCGCCGACTTCGCCCGGTTCTCCGACGTCCGGGCGTTAGCCGCGCAGGTGCTGGATCGCTGTCCGCGGATCGACGTCCTCGTGCACAACGCCGGCGGCATGGTGCCGGAGCGCTCGGACACCGAGGACGGGCACGAGACGACCCTCCAGACGAACTACCTCGCGCCGTTCCTGCTGCAGTCGCTGGTGCACGAGCGCTTGGCCGAGTCTCGTGCTCTCGTGATCGTCACCAGCAGCGTCGCGCACCGGGCCGGGCAAATCCGGCTGGACGATCTGGAGTACCGGAAGCGCCGGTACTCCGCCGGCGTCGCCTACGGCACCGCGAAGCTCGCCGATCTGCTGTTCAGCCGCGAGCTCGCACGCCGGGCGGAGCAGACCGGCATCACGTCGGTCGCGTTCCATCCCGGTGCGGTGGCGTCCGACTTCGGCCGGGGTACGACCGGTGCCGCCGGCCTGGTCTACAACACCGCGCTCGGGCGACGCTTGTTCACGATCGACAACGACGAAGGCGCGCGCCCGCTGGTCCACCTGGCCGCCGACGTGGTTCCCCAGGCGGTCAACGGCCAGTACTACAACAAGCTCAAGCCGGACGCCTCGACGTCGGCGCAGGCGCGGGATGCCGACCTCGCTCAGCGGCTCTGGGAAGCCACCGAGGAGCTTCTCGCTTCGTCGGAGAAGTCCTGACGCGGGCAGGCCGCGTCCGGAGCCGACCCGGGCAGGACGCTGTGGCGTCCTGCCCGGGCTGTCGTGGCATGTCGGGCCGCGGCTGGCATCGGCGCCAGCCGAGAACCCGTCATCCGGCGGGCCGCACGTTTCCTGCTGACCGGCAACTATCACCTCGCCGCTGACATGCTTCAGGAAGGCCTGATGCGGGTCCATCGGCTTTCGCCGGTTATTCGTTCCGGGATCCGGTGCCGCAGACCGTGCGGGTAGGCGACCGGACGATCGTCCGGCAGGAGTGTCATCAGACGTTCTCGGACAGCGCGGTGGTGCGGTACGCCAACGGGCAGTTCGCGGTGGTGCTCGTGCCGAAGTCCATGAGCGACACCGAGCCGATGACGTTCGCCTTCGGCATCACACCGGGTGCGGATTTCCGGCCGTCCCTTCGGTGAGCACGGCCGTGTTTTCCGCAGCGGGTGCGTAGAGCGACCAGTCGGCGCCCATCAGTGCGGTGATCGCGCTGAGGGGTTGCGGGCGCCACCGGGCATCGGTGGCGCCCGCCCGGCCGGGACGGACGATCCCGACGTAGAACGACGGATCGGCCAGCACGCGGACGCGCTTCGCGCCGTCCCGCCGCAGGTAGTGGGTGTCGAGGTCGCCGCTCCGGTCCGGAAACGGTTCGGACGCCCACAGCTCGCGGCGATAGCAGAACGTCGCGTCCGCCACCCAGGGGCGTCGCGAGGACGGATAGGTGTACTGCCATCCCCGGGCGCTCGACGGATCGCAGAAGTAGAGCGTGCTCAAACCGCAGATATCGACGTCGTGAGCCAGCATCTCGGCGGCTTGATACCGGAGCCGCCGGCCGGCCATCCAGTCCTCGTCGTCCCAGTGGACGACGAGCTCGCCGCGTGCCTGCTCGCACCCGATGTTGCGTTTGGCGCCGACCGTGTGGCGACCGGTCAGCCGCAGATACCGGATGCGCGGGTCATCGGGGATCAGATCGGCGACCGAATCCGTTCCGTCGTCCACGACGATCAACTCGCGGTGGGGGTAGTCCTGGCGCAGGAAGTACCCGATCGCCCGCGGCACCGAGGCCCGCCGGTCGCGCGTCGTCATCAGGCACGAGATCAGCGGCCGGCCGTCCGAGAGCGCCACGGCGGGCGCATCGGTCAGCGCGCGCAGGACGACGAGGCTCCCGACCTGCGCCACCTGCTCGAACGTGTCGCCCCGCAGGAGTTCAGCGACGACCGCCTGAACCCCCGGGTAGTAGGCGGCGTGGTCGTGGAACGCGAGGAAGCCGCCCCGGAGCAGATAGGGCGCGAACCGCCGGACGTCGCTCGCCACCGACGCCTGGTCGTGCAGCCCGTCGACGACGAGCAGCGCGATCGGTTCGTCCCACGGAATGTCTCCCGACCGGCCCGGACGGGGAAGGACGACGTCGGCCAGACCGGCGGCCTCGATCGCCGACGTGAACTCCGCCAGGGTCGGGCCGGTCTCGGCCAGGTCTGCTCCGACCGCGCCGACCACGCCGTCGAACGGGTCGACGGCGTGCACCCGGGCCGGTCCGCCGATCGCCGCGGCGACGCCGCCGAGCACGACGGTGCCGCGGCCGCAGTAGCTGCCGACCTCGACGATCGCCCCCGGATCGGGAAGCCGGAGCGCCCAGGCCGTGCACAGGGCCAGGAGCGCCGCCTCGTCGGGTGCGAGCCAACCGCGGACCGGCGCCATGTTTTCCAGGTGCGGACCGATCGGGACGAGCCCGGCGGTGGTCGTCTTGCGGAGGAGGGCCAGCGTGCCGACCCGCTGCACCGGCCGATAGCCGCCGGCGGCCACGAGATGGTCGACGAGGTCGCGGCCTCCGGTGCGCTCGGCGTACCCGTGGACCGCGACCAGGCCACCGGGCGCCACTCTGGCCTCGACCGCACTGACGTTGCCGACGGTCGCCGCGTAACCTGCCTCGCTCCCGGCGACCAGCAGGTCGATCGGGCTGTCTCCGCCGGGGTCACCGTCGGAGAACTCGGCCTGCGGCGTCGCACGCCGGGCCGCCGCACGGAGCAGCACGGCGATCCGAGCTTCGACGCCGACCGCCACGATCCGGCGCGGACCGTCCGGACCGTCCGGGCCGTCCGGGCCGTCCGGGCCGTCCGGGCCCGGCTGAGTGGCGCGGTCGGGCTGGGCGGCGCGGTCGGGCTGGGTGGTGTGGTTGGGCTGGGTGGTGTGGTTGGGCTGGGTGGTGTGGTTGGGCTGGGTGGTGTGGTTGGGCTGGGTGGTGTGGTTGGGCTGGGTGGTGTGGTTGGGCTGGGTGGTGTGGTTGGGCTGGGTGGTGTGGTTGGGCTGGGTGGTGTGGTTGGGCTGGGCGGCGCGGTTGGGCTGGGCGGCGCGGTCGGGCTGGGCGGCGCGGTCGGGCTGGGCGGCGCGGTCGGGCTGGGCCGCCTCGGTGGCTGCGGCCAGGAGGAGGTCGGCCTCGTCGTGGGTCAGCCGCCCGGGCACGGCGTCCAGCCGCCGCAGCAGGGGGAGCAGCAACGGGAGCGGCCGCGACGGTGTGGTGTCGAACGGTCCGACGTGGCGGCGCCGGGTGGCTGCCGCGTACTGCCCGAACCGCCGGCGGATGTGCGTCCGCACCGGATCGGCGAGCCGGCGGGCGACCGGGTGGACCCAGTACACATCGGACCGGTTCGCAGCCGCATCGATCTGCCGCGGGTGGTACGCGACGCGAAACCGGACCAGGTCGTACGAGCACGGATTGCGGACGACATCGTGACCCGACAGCGCGACCAGCGTCGGCAGGAGCACCTCCTCGGTCGCCACGATCGACGTCCGGGCCAGCAGCGAGCGCAGCTCGTCGTCCGCCCAGAGCCGCAGGAGGTCATCAGTCGCGCGCCGGGTGAACACCGTCGACGGCCAGAACGTCCAGTGCGGGAACTTCTCCTCGCCGGCCGGGAAGCGCCGGACGAAGTGCCGCCAGGCTTCGGCTTCCTTCCAGGCCGCACGCGCCGGCGCGATCATGCTGCGCCGCGGTTGTGGGCCCGGCGCGCTGACCAGGCAACCCGCCGCCGGATGGGCGTCCAGGAACGATGCGAGGTACTGCGAGTACCCGGGGCGGACCGCGAGCTGATCCGAGTCGACGATCGTCAGCGCGTCGGCGTTCAGCTCGTCGCGGGCGAACCGCAGGCAATCGATCGCGAAGTCGTGCAGCGCCCCCCACGCCATCGGCCGCGGCGCCGGATGGACGATCACGCCGTCACGCGCGGCCAGCCCCGTGCCGTGCAGCAGCGCTCCGCTGCGGCTTCCGTCGTAGAGCAGAACGTCCGAAGCGGGGTCGAGGAATCGAAGGTTGTCGACCAAATCGTCCACACATTCCGGCGCTTCGTGCACGAGGCACGCGAAAACGTTATGTGCCCGAGTCATGATCAATGGCCTTCCATCATTCCGGGTGCCCCTTTCGCGCTACGCCCTGCGCCACCGCGAAACTGGTTCGTCTCTTTTTACTAGCCCTAGCCAGCGGGCAGTTGCGAGGCCTACCATGACGATTCATGGCGACCTTGCTGCATCCGGGCGTTTATGTGCAGGAGGTGCCGTCCGGCGCGCGTTCGATCGAGGGTGCGGCGACGAGCACCACTATTTTTGTCGGCGAAACCGAACGTGGTCCCTTGGTTCCCACCAGAATCAAGAGTCGCGCTGATTACCAACGACTGTTCGGTGGATATTTCCGCACTCGTGACGGAGATCCGCCGGGCGCCCCGAGCCGGGTATTGACCGCGTACGCCATCGACGCTTTTTACCAGAACGGTGGATCGTCGGCGTACGTTTTGCGGGCCGCCGATCCCGACGAGGACGAAGGAATCGCGGTCGCGAGCCAAGGCAGCGTGCTGGCGAGTTCGCCCGGCCGCTGGGGCGGATCGGTCTCGGTGGCGTTCCTCGCCGCGAGTGGAGCAGCGCCCGATGCCGCGAGCGGATCGACGCCGCAGCGTTTCCGGATCGCGGTCGTGTACGAGTCTCCCGAGCCGGGCGGAGAGCGCCGGCTGGTCGAGACCTGGGATCGCTTGTCGCTCGACCCCGGTGACGAGAACTACGTGGTCGACGTCCTGCGTCGCAGCCTGTTCATCCGCTGGGACGAGACGCTGCCGCTCGAGGCTCCGCAGCTCGACGCGCTCGGCTCGACACCGTCCAACCCGACGCAGCGGGACATCGTCGACGGCGCGACGGAATTGACGGGGGGTTTCGGCGGCGGCGGCGAGCTCGGGCCGGTGGACTACGGCCAGCTGCTGGCCGACCGCCTGGCCGACGTCGACGACGCCGCACTCCTCGTCGCGACGTGCGACGCGCTGCTGGCCGACGACGCCGACTACGGGCAGTACGTCGACCAGTTCATCGGCTTCGCGGAGAACCGCCCGCGTCGCGACCTGTTCTTCATCGGTGATCTTCCGCGCCAGAGCGACGCCGTCGATCCGACCAGCGCGACGCAGGGGGCCCTGGCCGGCCTCACCGAGCTGAACGCGAGCAACTTCACCGCGCTGTACTGGCCGCACGTCGTCGCCGGCGACATCGTCGGCGCCGGACGGAATCCGACGATCACGCTGCCTCCGTCCGCGTTCGTCGCCGGTCTGTACGCCCGGACCGACGGACGGCGGGGGGTCTGGAAAGCCCCGGCGGGCACCGAGGCCACCCTCAACGGGACGATCGCGCTCGAACATCGCCTCAACGACCTGCACAGCGACGACCTCAACCCGGTGGGCATCAACGCGCTACGGCTCATTCCCGGCGCGGGCCGGGTGGTCTGGGGCACGCGCACGATGGTTCCCGCGAGTGAATGGCGGTACGTGCCGGTCCGGCGGATGGCGATTTTCCTGCGAACCAGTATCTACAACGGGATCCAATGGGCGGTCTTCGAGCCCAACGACGAGCCGCTCTGGAGTAGCCTCCGCGCCTCGATCAATGCCTTCCTGGAATCCCAGTTCCGTAATGGCGCCTTCGCCGGCCGCACCAGCGATGAGGCATATGGCGTCAAAGTTGATGCCGATACCACGACCGAACTCGATCAGGCCGCGGGTGTCGTCAACATTCTGGTGAGTTTCGCGCCGCTACGCCCGGCGGAATTTGTCGTCGTCCATCTGAGCCAGAAGACGCAGAGCGCGTAAGGAGGATGCTGTGGCGCAATTTTCGGTGAACACGCATCGCATCGATCCGTACGCGAACTTCAAATTCCGCGTCAAGTGGGACAACCTCTACGTCGCCGGGCTGTCGAAGATGTCCGCGATCAAACGATCGACGGAGACCGTCGAGTGGCGCGAGGCGGGTGGCGATTCGATCGTCCGGAAACTGCCGGGCCGCACCAAATTCGAGCCGATCACGCTGGAAGCAGGCCTCAGCCACGACCAGCAGCTGATCGAGTGGGCGAACCAGGTCAACTCGCCGCGCGGCGACGGGGCGGCGTCGCTCAAGCTCTATCGCAAGGAAGTCACGGTCGAGGTGCTCAACCTCCAGGCCACCGCCGTGATGGCGTTCGTCCTGCACCGGGCTTGGGTCTCCGAATTCCAGGTGCTCCCGGAGATGGACGCCAACGCCAACGCGGTCGCGATCCAGACGCTCAAGTTCGAGTACGAGGGGTTCTCGGTCGAACCCCTGCCCGAGCCGGCCGAGACGTAAGTCCGTGCCGGCCACCGAACGCGTCCGAAGCCCGCTCAGCACGGCCGCTCCGCAGACGCCGTCTTCGCCTTCGCCACCGACGACCGAGGCTCCGGCGGCGCTGCCGCTCCGCGAGTTGTCGGGTTGGGAGGAGGAGTACCTGGAGCGGCACCAGACTGAGGCCAACACCGCTCGGTTGTGCAACGAGATCCTGGCGCGGTGTCTCGTCGCGCCCGGCGCCGAGCCGGGTGAGGCCCGCGAGCAGGTGCGGGCGTTGCTCGTCGCCGAACGTGATCGGGAACTCGTACGGCTGCGCCGTATGTCGCTCGGTCCGGACGTGAGCGCCGAGGTGCTCTGCCCCTCGTGCGACCGCACAAGTGGTGCGACGTTCTCGCTCGACGCGTTGCCGCTCGACTTCGAGGTGCCGGATCGGCTGGTCACGCTGGACCTGCCGGACGTCGGCCCGGCGGAGTTGTCGCTGCCCACTGCGGGAGCGCAGGAGGATCTGTTCGACGCCGGGCCGATCGGCGCCGCCGAGCGGCGCACCTGGCTGCTGGCCCGATGCTTACGCCGCTACGGCGAGCGCGTGGACGGGCTGGATGAGGACTTCGTCCGGGGCCTACCGATGCGGCACCGCGCAGTGTTGGAGACCGCGATCGAATCCCGGCTGCCCGCGCTCGACCTCGAGATGACGCTGGAGTGCTCGCACTGCCGGGAGCCCATCCAGGCGCCGTTCGACGTGACGAGCTTTTTTTTTCGAAATGATCGGGCGAGCGCAGCGACTCCTGCGCGACGTGCACCAGATCGCGCAGGCGTATCACTGGTCCGAACGCGACATCTTCGGTCTGTCGCTGTCCCGGCGGCTCGCCTATCTGCTGCTGCTCGAGCGCGACGCCGACGCCGCCCTGCTGGCCGGTCTGTCCGACGCGGGGCCGTCGTGACGGGCCCGGCTGAGGGGCGCTGCTGAGATGCCGAGCCTCGGACGCCTGCTGGCCGGTCCGCTGCGGGCCGGGCCGCCGGGTGCGCCTGGCCGGAGTGCGGTGTTGGGACCTCCGGCGGGTGGGCTGCCGGGGCCGTTGCGTGCCCTGTCGGCGGCCCGCGCCGGACCGGTGACCGGGCAGCACCTGCCCCTGCAGCCGACGCGCGGCGTCCGGGGAGGCCCGGGCGGGCCTTCGACGGTCGGAGGGGCGGCGAGCCGGGGCACGGCGGCGGGCCGGGATACGGCGGGGAACTGGGACGCGGCGGCGGGCCGGGGCGCGGCGGGGAACTGGGACGCGGCGGGGAGCCCAGACGCGGCGGGCCTGGGTGCGGCCGCGAGCCGGGGCGCGGCGGGGAGCCGGGGCGAGGGAACGAGCCGCGGTGCGGGAGTGGGCCTGTCCGCGGGGGGCGGCTCGTACGCGGCGGAGCGGAACGCCCCAGGGACCTGGGGAAGTGTGGGGGATCCGGCCGCCCCGGGCCGGTCGGATTCCATACGGTTCCGCGGGCAGGCAGGCGCCGGGGAGCCGTGGGCGACCGGCGGTGCCTCCTCGGGGAGACTTGCGGGCTGGGCGGACCCGGTCCCTCCGATGGGGACGGCTTACGAGCCGCTTCCGATGTCCGCGGGACGGGGCACCCCGGCAACGAGGGCACCGGTCCCACTCTCGCCACACGCCACCCCGCTGCCGCCCGCCACCGGCACGTCGACCGGTGGCGCGGGCACGTGGGCCTCCGACCCCGCCGCAGCGGCTGGTGGCGCGGCTACGTGGGCCTCCGGCGCCGCCGAATCGGCCAGTGGCGCGGTCGCATGGGCCCCCGGCGCCGCCATGTCGGCCGGTGGCGCGGCCGCGTGGGCCTCCGGCGCCGCCGCAGCGGCTGGTGGCGCGGCCACGTCGGCCCGCGGCGCCGCAGTGTCGGCCTCCGACTCCGCCGCCGGGGCCCGTGGCGCCGCCGCGCTGGCCGGTGGCGCGGCCGGGTCGGCCTCCAGTATCGCCACGTCGGCCCACGGCGCCGCCACATCGGCCCACGGCGCGGCCGCGGTGGCCGGTGGCGCAGCGGCGTCGGCTCGTGGCGCGGCCGTGTCGGCCGGTGGTGCGGCTGTGTCGGCCGGTGGTGCAACTGCGTCGGCTCGTGGCGCGGTTGTGTCGGCCGGTGGTGCGGCCGCGGCGGCCGGTGGCGCAACCGCGTCGGCTCGTGGCGCGGCGGTGATGGCTCGTGGTGCGGCTGTGTCGGCCCATGGCGCTGCCGTGGCGGCCGGTGGCGCGGCCGGGTCGGCCCGCGGTGCCGCAGCGGCGGCCTCCGACCTCGCCGCCTCGGCTCGTAGCGCGGCCGCGGCGGCCCATGGCGCCGCCGTGTCGGCCTCCGACACCGCTGCGGCCGTTTCCGGCGCGGCAATGCAAGGGTTCGGCGGCGGGGCATCGTCCGGTCGGAGCTTTCTCGCCCGCCCGTGGGGCGACACCCACCGGGCATCGTCGCTGCTGCCGGTACCGCCGGAAGACCGACGGCCCGGTCAGCCGCACCGGGGGGCACCCGGCGGAGTCACGATCGAGATCGGCCGCATCGAGATCCGCAGCGCCGCCCCGCCGCTGAAGCCGTCGGCCCGCTCGCAGAGCCCCATCACGCGGCAACCGACCCCGCCACGCAGCCACGGCATCGATCCCGGACTCCGGTTCGGCGGACGCCGCGGGGGGTGGTGACCGTGTGCGCCGCGTTCGCAAGCCTCTACGACGTCGCCCAGGTCCTCGCCGAGCACATCAAGGACGAGACCGGCGTCGTCGACGTCCAGCCCGGCCCACCGCGGAAAGCCGAGGCGAACACCGAGCCGGGCGTCCGGATCACGCTGCTCTACGCCACCCGGCAGCCCCAGCACGTCAACGACCTGCCCGAGATCCGCCCGGACGGCACCCGTCGCCCGCCGCCGCTCTCGCTCTCCTGCGCCTACCTCGTCACGGCGTCCGGCGCCGACGACGGGGATCCGGTCGCGGCGCACCACGTCCTCGGCCGGGTGATGACGCTCTACCACGACGTGCCGATGCTGAAGCTGCCACTCACGACCGGATCCGGAGCGTTCACCCAGCTGGGCGACGGTCCGCTCGCGGTCGTCCAGCGCGCGGTGACGCTCGAGCAGGTGGAGAAGGTGTGGTCGTCGCAGGAGCTCGCGCTGCAGCCCTGGGCGCTCTTCGACGTCGCTCCGGTCCAGCTCGTCTCGCAGCTCGGTGACGAGGAACCGGCGCTGGTCGTCCGCCCGGGCGGCCTGGCGCTGGAGATCCGCGCGGGTACGCGCCCGGTGCTGGTGCGCCTCGTGCCGGACATCGTCCGGCAGGGCGGACGCGTGCGCATCGAAGCGGATCCCGCCGTCCGCCCCGACCGGCTCACGATCGGCGGCGTCGCCGCCGAACTCCCGGAGAGCGGTGTGACGGCGGCCCGCCCGGAGGGCGGTGTGACGGCGGAACCCAGCGAGAACTTGCCGTTCCTGCTCGATCTGGACGCCGGCGGGCTCGAGACGCTGGGCCCGGGCACCTACCCGCTCACGCTCACCGGGCGCGGCATGGCCTCGCGTCCGGGCAGCCTGCGGATCGCCTCTCCGGAGGCGCCCAGCGTCGACGCTCCCGCCGGTCCGCACGATTCCTCCACCGACGTCGTTCTGACCGGCGCGAACCTCGACGGCGCGGAGGAAGCGGTGTTCTGGCCGGACGGCGGCGTCGCGGCGCCGTCGGAGGTGCGCACCGTCCCGGTGACCGCGGTCGCTGCGGGCACGGTCACCGTCCGGGCGGCCGGCCTGCCGGAGCGCTCCGGGCCATGGCGGCTGGCGCTGCGCGTGGGCATCCAGACCTACACGCCCTACGTCGTGCTGGACCTGGTCGCATGAACGGGGCTGCGCTGATGCGCGAGGCCGTCCTGCTGGGCGCGGCCTGCCATCTCGCCGGCCCGGCCGACCAGGTACCGGCCGCCGATGCCGGGTGGACCGCGCGTCCGGGCGACCGAGCCGAACTGCGTGACCGGATGCGCGACCACGAGCGCTCGGACGACCCGGCCCGGGTGCGCCTCTGCGACGAGCTCGGGTTGCCGCCGCAGAACTACTGGCTGGTGATGCTCTGCGCGGCCGTCGAGCGGTACCCGGAGGCCGCGGCTGCCGTGAGCCTGCTCGCCGAGGACTCGCGCCAGCAGCTCCCGACGCCGGTCGTCGTCGCTCGTCTGCTGCGTGGCCTGCTCGAAGTCCCGTTCGGGGAGGCGCTGGCAGGTGCGCTGAACGGTGGCCAGGCGCACTGGCTCGGGCTCGTCGAGGTCATCGAGAGCGCGCCGGGGACGCCTCACAGCCAGCACGCGCTCCGGCTGGTGCACACCGAACTCGTCGTCGCGCAGGACGACCCGTCGGCGCTGGGCGGGCACCCCGACCTGCTGGTCAGCACCGTGCGTCCGGCCGCGGCGACCGCGTTCGACGTCGTCCGTGTGCGCCACGGCGCCTACCTGCTCGAGCACCGCGGCCTGCTGGTGCTGCGCGGAGCCTCCCGGCGGGGTGGCCGCCAGTTCGGCTGTGACCTCGCCACCCACCTCGGTCTGCCGGCGAACCTCGTGACGGCCGACGAGCAGCTTCCCCCGATCGCCGGACTCGCCAGGCTCCGCGGTGGCCTGCTCGTGCTGGACCTGCATCGGCTGCCCACGGTTACCCAGTCGGCGCTGGCGCGGCTGGGCGCCGTCCGCGGCCGCCTGGTCGTCCTCGTCGACGAGGCCACCGACACCGGCGACCTGGCGACCTACGACGTCGGGTCGATCGGGTACCCGGAGGCGAGTCGCGTCTGGGCAGAACACTTCGGAGTGGACACCGCCCGGGCGCTCGCCGCGCGGTTCCGCGTCAACACCGAGGAAGCGCGGATAGCCGTCCGCGACGCGGACGACATGCGCCGTGCCACCGACCCCGACCCGGCAGACCCAGCCGCGGAAGGCTCGGCCGGTCCCGGCAACCCGACCGGTCCCGGCAACCCGACCGGTGCCGGCAACCCCGCCGCCGCGGACGACGTGTTGGCCGACCGGATTCGCGCACTCGGCGCCCGCCGGATGAGCCGGTACGTCAGCACGCTCCCGACCAGCGCCCGCCTGTCCGACCTGGTGGTTCCCGACGAGCTCCGCCGTCAGCTCGACGAGATCGTCTCCTGGCACCGCAGCAGTCATCGTGTCGCCTGGGCGATGGACCACGAGCGGACCGACCCGCTCGGGACGGGCCTGACGTGCCTGTTCGCCGGAAAATCCGGTACCGGCAAGACGTTCGCGGCGCGCTGTCTGGCGTCCGAACTCGGGTTGAACCTGTACCGGATCGACCTGAGCCAGGTCGTGTCGAAGTACATCGGCGAGACCGAGAAGGCCCTGGGCCAGGTCTTCGACGAGGTCGAGGCCGGTCACGGGCTGTTGCTGTTCGACGAGGCGGACGCGTTGTTCGGGCGCCGTTCGGAGGTGAAGGACGCGCACGACCGATACGCCAACATCGAAGCCGGGTACCTCCTCCAGCGCCTCGAGTCCTACGACGGCGTCGCGATCCTCACCACGAACCTGCAAGGCAACATCGACGGGGCGTTCGTCCGCCGGCTGCGGTTCGTCCTGCAGTTCCCGGCTCCCGACCGCGACCTGCGCCGCGCGCTCTGGGAACGCTCGCTGCCCGGCCCGCAGTGGCGGGACGACGACCTCGCGATCGAGGTGCTCGCCGACCGGTTCCAGCTCAGCGGCGGCGCGATCCACAACATCGGGCTGGCCGCCGTCCACCTCGCGGCCGCGACCGAATCCGGCCGCGTCACCGCCGCGCACGTCGTCCGTGCCACCGCGCGTGAGCTGCAGAAGGCCGGCCGACCGGCCGACGCGGCGGCGTTCGGCCCGCTGGCCGGGCTGGTCAACGGACACCGGAGGCCACGATGACCGATGTCCGGGTGCGGATCGACCGGATCGCGGTCGAGATCGGCCGGGAGGCCGCGGTCGGCGAGGCCGAGCAGACGCTCCGGCGGGCGCTCGCACTGCTGGCCGCCCGTCTGGCCACTGCGCCGATGGCGGCCGACCGGGAGGCGCCGCTCCGCGCGCTGGAGCTGGTCGAGGTGGAGCCGGTGGCTCCGGACTGGTTCGCCGGGCCCGGAGCAGCGGCGCGCCTCGCCGACGAGCTGTACCGCCGGATCACGGGGGAGGCACCATGACCCGAGAGGCCCGCTACCTGCGCGGCGCGTTCATCGCCTACGAGCCCGGCGGATATCCCGATCGCCGGCGGGTGATCCCGTTCCGCTTCAACCCGGAGTCGTTGAGCCGGACGGTGGCCGTGGAAGCCGGCCAGCAGGCGACCGGGGTGGAGGGTGCCGCGCCCGGGGCCTCGGCGCCGCCCGCGTCGGAGGCCGCCGCCGATACGGCGGGTGCGGTGAAGGAGAGCTTCAGCGTGCAGATCCGCCTCGATTTCGACGACCGTGACGCCGAGGTCAGCCGGTTCGATCCGGAGTTCGGCATCGCACCGGAGATCGCCGCGATCGAGGACCTGATGTATCCCGCCGAGTCGGACGCGGCGGCCACCTCGGACGGGACCGAGCCGGTGCGGGCGGCGAGCCCGCGCCCGACCGTGCTGCTGGTCTGGGGGCGCAAGCGAGTCCTTCCGGTGCGGATCAGCAGCTTGAAGATCGACGAGTCGGTCTACAACAGCCACCTCAACCCGGTGCGGGCCGAGATCGAGGCGTCGCTCGAGGTGCTCGGTGAGGCCGCGGCCCGCGACGACCCGGCAGTCCGGTCGGCGCTGGACCACACCGGGGCCGGGCGGCGCGAACTGGCCCGCCTCTACTACGACACCACGGCCGCCCAGGGATCCACGATCCTGCCGCTCTAGCACCGCGCAGAGGAGGTTCGTCCATGATCGACCGGCGAAGCCGGTACGCCACGACTCCGGTCGTTCCCGTCGACGACGAGTGGGCGGGCAGCCAGCCGCTGCTCGCGTTGCGTGCCACCCCGGCATCGAACGCCGTCCTGTCGATCCAGCCGACCGACACCGACCGGCTGGACCTGCTGGCCTGGCGGTTCTACCGCGACCCGACCCGCTTCTGGCGGATCTGTGACGCCGCCACCGAGCCGGATCCGTTCGACGTCGTCGTGCCGTCCGAGCCGATCAGCATTCCTCCGGACCGGTAGCCGCCGATGCCGTCCGCCCGGATCGGGGTTCTCGTCGCGGGACAGCCGCTGGACGCGGTCGTGCTCGCGCAGCTGACCCGTGCCGAGGTGCGCGAGAGCGACTGCGACCCGTCGGTGCTGGCGTTGCGCTTCAGCCTGGTGCAGCGCGCCGACGGTGAGTTCGGCCCGCTCGACGACGACCTCTTCGTGCCGGGCACCGCGTTGAGCTTCGAGGTCGCACCGCCCGGCGGGCTGACCCAGCGGCTGTTCGAAGGGGTGCTCACGCACGTGCGTCCGCACTTCGAGTCGGTCGCCGCCAACGCGTACCTCGAGGTGCTGGCGATGGACGCCGCGGTGCTCCTGGACGCCGAGGAACGCGTCGCCGCCTGGCGCAACGTCAAGGACAGCGACGTCGTCACGCAGGTACTCGCGGGCTACCAGCTCGGCGCCGAGGTCGCGGACACCGCGGTCTTCTACGACGAGGACCGGCAGCGGCTGACGCAGCGCGCCACCGACTGGCGCTTCCTGCAGCACCTCGCACGCCGGAACGGCGCGCGCTTCTACTTCGAGTACGACGACGCCCGCGGCCAGGTGGTCGGGCACTTCGGCCCACCGGACGTCACCGGCCCACCGCAGCCCGACCTCGTCATCCTGCAGGAGGGCGAGTGCCTCAACTGGGCCGACCTGCAGTTGCTGGCGACCGGCCCGATCACCGCGACCGCGTCGGCACTCGACCCGATCGCCAAACGCATCGTGCGGGGCGCCGGCACCCCGACGCTGGAGGCGATCGGCGGGGACGACGCCGCGGCCGCCGTCGAGG
This sequence comes from Cryptosporangium aurantiacum, assembly GCF_900143005.1. Taxonomy (NCBI): domain Bacteria; kingdom Bacillati; phylum Actinomycetota; class Actinomycetes; order Cryptosporangiales; family Cryptosporangiaceae; genus Cryptosporangium; species Cryptosporangium aurantiacum. The sequence goes on along the minus strand of NZ_FRCS01000003.1, from coordinate 105,994 downwards.
CGGGCCTGACCGGCGCGGGCGCGACGGCCGCACGGGCACTGGTCCGCGATCCGTTCCCGCTCGACGAGGCGATCGGGGCCGAGACGTCCGCCGCGACCGACGCGGCGCGGTTCGTCGTCGAGCTGCGCGCGGAACTGGACCCCGCGCTCTACCGGGGCATTCTCCGGGCCCGCAGGCCGGTGCTCGTCCGGGGGACGGGCCGGCGGTTCTCCGGGATCTACTACGTCCAGTCCGTGCGCACGACGCTGCAGGACGGGGCGTTGCTGCAGACGTTCACCGCCCTCCGCAACGCCACCGGCCAGTCCGGCAGCGAGGCCTACGGCCAGTCCGCCGAGGAGGTGCCGGCGACATGATCCGCGCTGACGACGAACCCGGCTGGCACGTCGACCGCTTCTACGGCAAGTACGAGGGCGTCGTCACCGACGTCACCGATCCGGAGAAGATCGGGCGCATCCGCGCCCGGGTGCCCGCGCTGCTGGGCGAGGACGTCGACACCGGCTGGGCGCTGCCCTGCGTGCCCGTCGGTGGCACCGCGAAGGTCGGCATGCTGTTCCTCCCGGCGATCGGCGCGACCGTCTGGATCGAGTTCGCGGGCGGCGACGTGAGCCGTCCGATCTGGTCGGGGACGTTCTGGAGCGCGCCGGAGAGCACCGGGGGAGCCGACGACCTCGGTACCGAGGCCGGGCCGGAAGCGCCGACCGCCGACGACGGCAAGGACGCCACCGCGACGCTCGCCGTGCTGCGGACCAGCAGCGGCCACGAGCTGACGTTCGACGACGACGGCCAGGTGGTGCTGCTGGCCAACGGCAACGGCACGTGCTCGGTCCGGTTCGAGAAGGACGGGTCGGTCGTCGTCACCGCCGAGAAGGTGAAGCTCGGCGCGGAGGCGTCCGAGAGCGTCGTCCTCGGCAACACGTTCCAGCAGTTCTTCAACGCGCACACGCACCCCACCGGAGTCGGCCCCTCCGGCCCGCCCACCCAGCCGATGAGCACGAGCCAGCTCTCGGCGAAAGTGACGACGGAGTAGCCGTGGTTCTCGTCCCCAGCGCCCTCGCCGCGTCGCTGCAGACCGGCTGGCTGCCGTCCGACGGCGGTTCGTTCCCGGCCAGCGCGGCGGAGTCCGGCGACACGTTCGCGGGCACGGTCGCGGACTGGTTCGCGGCCGCCACCGCCGGGGCGTTCCCGTGCACGACCGCGGCGGCACGGCGTCCGCAGCTGGCGGCGGCGGCCGGCGGGGCGCTCGCGGCAGGAAACCCGTCCGTGGCCGGCACCCAGCTCGCCCTGGCGCTGACCGGATACCTCACCGGCCAGGTCTTCGGCCCCGGCACCGCCTCACCCCCGGCCGCCACCAGCGCGGCGCAGACGGCGTTCGGCGCGGTGTTCGCCGACGTCGACTCCGGCGTCGTCCAGCGCGCGGACCGGATCGCGAGCGGGATCCACCTGCTCGCGCTCTCGACGATCGTCGTGTTCCCACCCGTCGTCGGACCCCCGGTACCGGTGACGTGATGGCCGGCCTGTTCCTCTACCAGCCGTTCGCGCTCCGCGACGAGCGTGGGGCGATCGCGGTCACCGACGACGCCGATCGCCACCTGCGGGACAAGATCCTCGCGGTGCTGTTCACCGCGCCGGGGGAACGCGTCAACCAGCCGCGCTTCGGGGTCGGGCTCACCCGCAGTGTGTTCGAGCAGCTCGACGACCTGACCGTGGCGGCGGTCGAGTTCCGGATCGCCGAGGGCATGCGCCGCGAACTCGGCGGCGAGGCCGTGATCGACGCGGTCACGGTGGACGCCGACCCGGCGGGCGGCCAGCTCCTGGTGACGATCAGCTACCGCCGCCGCGTCGATCGGTCGGCTCGCATCCTGGAGATCGAGCTGTGACCGGGGCGCCGCTGGTCTGGGACGGTGGCCGCCTCGACGGTACGGCCTGGCAGGGCATCCGGTTCCTGTCGATCGCGTTCCTGCCCGACGGGGCCGGTGCGACCGTGACCGCGCACCTCAACCAGCCGGCCGCCGGGCTGAGCGCGGACGACGTCGTGGTCGAGGGCGGTAGGCGCCTGCCTCCGCCGCCCCACACGGTGACCGTCGGCAGCCGCACCGTGGACGTCGAGTTCGACGGTCTGGGTGACCACTCGCCGTACACGATCGCGCTCACCGACGGTGGTGGAGCCCGGCTCCACCCGTTCTTCGCCGCCGCGCAGTTCCGGTTCACGATCGACTGCCCCTGCGGTGACTGCCGGGAGTCCCCGATCACCGCGACGTCCGCTCCGATGCGGCCGCCCGCGGTCGACCTGCTCTCCAAGGACTACCACCAGTTCGTCGCCCTGCTGTCGGACTGGGTCACGGTCACCAACCCGTCGATGACCGACCTCTCGTCGGCCGCGTTCGAACGCGTCCTGCTCGAACTCCTCGCCTGGGCCGGCGACATGACCAGCTACTACCAGGACCGCGTCGCCGGTGAGGCGTTCGTCGACACCGCCCGGCAGCGGTTCTCGCTCCGGCAGCACGCGGCACTGCTCGGGACCCGCCTCGACGACGGCCGGGCGCCGGTCACGGTGCTGTCGTTCAGCCCGGCGCAGACCGGGTTTGTGCCCGCCGGCCTGCCGGTGCGGATGCGGACGGCGCCCGACGAGGTCCCGGTGACGTTCACGGTGACGGCACGCACCCGGGTCGTCGCCGAGAACGCCACCGACCGGCTGCGCGTCGCCGCGTTCCCCGGCGCCCAGGACGCGCTGGTGCCGCGCGGCGCGCGCGAAGTGCTGCTCTGGGGTCACGACGCCCAGCTTCGGGACGGGGACCGGCTCGCGTTCGTGCAGGGGACGTTCGCCCAGGTCGTCACGGTCTCCGAGGCGCCGCAGCGGATCCTCGAACCGGGCTGGGTGGCGCGGCCGGAGGACTCGTTCGATCCGGACACGGATGCTCCGGCGGCGGTCACCCGGCTGCGGTGGGCCGAGCCTCTCGTCCAGGCCCTGCGCCCGTGGGGCCCCGAGCGGCTCGCGCTGCACGCGAACTGCGCCGACGCCCGCTTCGGGACGCCGCGGCGCGCGACGTTCTCGCCAGGGGTGGGGCGGCTGCCACCGGGGGAGATCGGGATCCCGATCAGCGGACACACGAGCATCGCGGCGCGCGGCCCCGCGGGGAGCCGGCTCCTGCGGGCGCTGCGCGTGCCGGAGTGGCCGGTGGTCCACGACGGCGAGGACGGAAGCCCCGCGGTGGACGTCCTGGTGAACGACGAGGTGTGGACCCGGGTCGAGCACCTGCACCGGTCCCGGTCGTACGACCTGCACTACACCGCGGCGGCGGACGAGGAGGGAGCGGTCTGGCTCCGCTTCGGCGACGGCGTCGACGGCCACGAGATCACTCTGGACGACGCCGGACAGCCCACCGTCCGCATCGAACTGCGTTATCGCCTGGGTGATCCGCTGGTCGGCAACGTCGGGATCGGCACGCTGGTGGACATCGTCGCCCCAGGATCCGGCGCCGACCGCTCGGCGCTCGACGCGCTCGGCGGCGTCACCGTGACCAACGTGCTGCCCGCGACGGCGGGCCGGGCACCGGCCACGCAGGACCGGATCCGGCAGGATCTGCCCGCCTCGCTGCGCCACGGGCCGCTGCAGCGCGCGGTCGCGCTCGCGGACTACGCGGCGGTCGCCGCGCAGGTCCCCGGCGTCGGCCGCGCGGCCGCCCGAGAGGCGGGCGGGCCGTTCAACACGGTGCTGGTGCTCGTCGATCCGGCCGGCGGCGCCGTCCTGGACGAGGAACTCCGGCTACGGGTCAGCGCGCACCTCGACGCTCTGCGGATGGCCGGTCGCGAGCACGTCGTGCTCAGTGCCGAGTACGTGCCGCTGGAGGTGGAGCTCCTGGTCTGCGCGCAGCCCGGCACCGACCAGCAGCGCGTCCGCGACCGGGTGCTGGCCGAACTCCGGCCGGGGTCCGCCGGGCACCCGGGTTGGTTCCATCCTGACCGGCTCAGCTTCGGGGACGCCGTCCGGCTCGGTGACCTGCTGGCGTTCGTCCAGAGCGTGCCGGGCGTCCGGTCGGTGAAGGCGACGACGTTCCGGCGGCTGGCCGACCGCACCGGGCCCGCGGTCTTGAACGTCATCGGCCTGGGGCTGACCAAGGTCGCCCGGCTGGACGCCGACCCCGACCTGCCCGAGAACGGCACGCTGGAGGTGCGGGTGGTGGGCCTGGACGCCGACGGCACCGCGTTCGTGATCGACGAGAACGCCGGGGTGGGTTCATGAGCCGCCCGCCGCGCCCGCATTCGTCCCGGTCGACCGGCGAAGCCCGGAGCGGCGATCCCGGCCGGGCCGACTACCTGCCGCTGGCCTACGCCGAGTTGCTCGGCCTCTCCGAACAAGCCGCCGCCACCCACCTGGGGCGTCCGGCGGACGGTCGGCCCGACGTGGCCCGGACGCTGATGGAGCTGTCCTCGCTGGTCGGGCACGTGCTGTCGGTCTACCAACGGCACTACGCCGCCGAGTCGTTCATCGGGACGGCGCAGACACCCGGAAGCCTGGTGCGGCACGCGCACCGGCTGGCCGCCGAACCGGACCCCGGCCTGGCCGCCTCCGGGCACGTCGTGCTGATCACCAAGCCGTCGGTGGACGGTACGGTCACCGCCGGGCTATCGCTCGCCAGCGTGCCGCAGGGTGAGGCCACGGCGCAGGACTACGAGACGCAGGACGACGTCCTCGTCGACGCGGCGCTGAACACGCTGACTCCCCGGCGCGCGCAGCGGCCGGTCGTGGTCGGCGCGGGCGCCCGCCAGGTGCGGCTCCAAGGCGTCGGGCACGGCCTGGCTCCGGGAGACGTCGTGGCGTTGACCGGCACCTCGTGGGCGGGGCTCGTCGTCACCGAGGTGACCGAGGAACTGGACGCCACCAGGGTGCGCTTCGACCGGCCGATCGGGTTCGCCATCGATCTGTCCACCGCTACGCCCCCGGTCGTGCTCGCCCACCCGGCACACGCACTCGCGTCGTTCGGCGCGACGGCCGACCCGGTCCTGTTCCCGCCGTCGGCGCTGCAAGCGGCGGGCGGCGTACCGCCCAAGGACAGTCCGAAGTTCTGGTACACGATCTCGCCGGGCGAGTACCGGGACACCGATATCTACCTGTCCGAGGAGCTCCGCCGCCCGCTCGGGCCGGGGCACGTGGTGCGGATGACCGCCGCCGGTCCGACGGTGCTGGCCGTCGACAGCGAGCGCGTCGCCACCGTGACGTTCCGCCGCGAGGTCACCGAGGAGTTCCCGAAGCAGATCGTCACGGTCACCCCGAAGGGCAACGGCTTCGAGACGACGGTCACGACGTCGGCCGACAAGGAGAAGGTGACGGTCGGCGGCCACGTGGCCGGCACGGTCACCGTGCTGACGCTGCGCACCGCGGCCGGCGACCTGATCAAGCGCACCGCGCAAACGCTGCCGGTCCGGTGGCTGGCCGGCTGGGAGACCCGGGTACCGCTGGCCGCGACCGAGCCGAACGACGGTCCGGTCACCGAGTCGGTCGAGCTCACCGGGCTGCTGCCCGCGCTCACTCCCGGCCGCCCGCTGGTGTTCAGCGATCCGGCGGGTGCCGTCACGCAGGTCGTCGCGGTTCGTACGGCCACACTCGACACCGATCGCGGCGTCACGCGTTTCACCTGGGATCCGGTGACCCCGACGCCGCCCGGCGGCTGGCGTCTCGACCGGCTCACGATCTTCGGGAACGTGGTGCGGGTGTCGCACGGCCGGACCGTGCGCGAGACGCTCGCCTCGGACGGCGTCACCCCGTTCCAGCGGTTGACGCTGCGCGAGTCGCCGATCACCGTGCTGTCCGACGTCAGCGGTGGCCGTCCGCAGGTCGAGATCCGGGTGAACGGCGTGCTCTGGGACCGGGTGGCCGACTTCGCGCTCAGCGGTCCGGACGACCGTCACTACCGGCTGGTGACCGACGAGACCCAGGCGTCGACCGTGGTGTTCGGCGACGGCCGGAGCGGCGCCGTGCCACCTGCGGGACGGCGCTCGATCGAGGCCGTGTACCGGGTCGGGCTGGGACGCGCGGGCGACGCTGCGCCCGGTGCGATCAGCCGGGTCACCCGCGCGCACCCGCTGCTCGACCGGGTCGTCAACCTCACCGCGGTGTCCGGCGGCGCGGAGCCGGCCGGTGCGTCCGCGATCCGGTCCCAGTCGACCCGCTGGATCCGGACGTTCGATCGCGCGGTGTCGATCGCGGATCTGGCGGATCTCGCGCTCACGATTCCCGGTATCGCCCGCGCCGCGGCCCGCTGGGACCAGGTGCGTGGTGCCGTGCTGGTCGTGGCCACCTCCAGCGGCGACACACCGCCCACCCTGGACAGCGTCCGGGCGTTCCTCGACGCCCGCCGCGACACCGGGATTCCGCTGGTCCTGCGTGGTCCGGCGGCCCGTGATCTGGTCCTCACCGTCGACGTCGAACCAGACCCGTCCCGGCTGCCCGAGGCCGTCCAGCAGTCGGTCCGGGACGCGTTGTGCGGCGAGGCCGGGCTGTTCACGTTCCCGGCGAGAGAGCTCGGCCAGCCGGCTTACCTCAGCGAGGTCTACGGGCGGCTGGAGGCCGTGGACGGGGTGGTCGGCGTGCGGATCCGCCGGTTCGACTCGAGGAACCCCGGACAGCTCGCCGACGTGGTGCCGGCCGACGTGGACGAGTGGCTCCGGCTGGAACCGCGCAACCTGACCGTGACGCTCGGAACCGCGCGGAGGGCGTCGTGAACGACTACCCGTTCGACCCGGAGCTCCTGGCCGAGCTCGCCGGCCGCCTCTACGACGCGCTGCCGGCCATGTACCGGATCGCGGACGAGCCGCCCACCGGACGTGGCGAGCTACGCGCGCTGCTGACGGTCCTCGCGGTGCCGCCGGCGGTGATCCGCCAGAGCATCGCGGAGCTGCACGCCGACCTGTTCATCGACACCGCCGACGATCGGATGATCCCGCAGCTGGCCGCGATGGTCGGTACCAGCCTGATCTTTCCGGACGCTCCGTCCAACCGGCGCGACGTCCGGGGCACGGTGGGCTGGCGGCGGCGGAAGGGCACACCGGCGGCGCTGGCCGAGATGGGCGTGGAGCTGACCGGAGCGCCGGTCGTGCTGCAGGAGGGCTGGAAACGGGTCCTGGTCACCCAGGACCTCGACCTGCTCCGGCCGGACCGGGTGATGCCCGACCTGCGGCCCCCGATCGTGGCCGAGCAGGCCACCGGGCCACTCGACGCGCTGGCGCACACCGTCGACGTGCGCGCGATATCGGCCACCACCGGACGGCGCCACCCCCGCCACCTCGCACACTGGCTGTTCCCGACCGTCACGTTCCCGCTGCGGGAGGGCACCGCGCACGAGCGGACGGGCGCCGGGACCGACGTGCGGTTCTCGGTCGACCCGCTCGGTGCCCGCCAGGCGATCCGGGCCGGGTGGACCGCCGAGTCGACCGACGCCTACGTCGACCGGATCCCGCCGCAGCACTTCGCCGCCGACCCCGGACGCTGGTTCGGGCGCCGGCCCGGCGGTTTCACGATCCGGATCTGCGGTGTGCCCGCCGCCCTCGCGTCCACCGGTGTGGTCGGCCGGGAGCCGTCCGTCCGCGTCGCCGGCCGGCAGCTGTGCCGGGGAACGGCGCGAGTCACGGTCCTGGAGCAGCCCTCGCGTGGGTGGCGCGGGCCGGTGCGGGTCGAGCTGGGGCTGGCCACCGTCGCGGGAGCGACCGCCGGGTCCTGGCAGGCCGGGTCGTTCGCCGCGGTCGCCGGCGTCGAGCTGGACGCCGCCGGGGCGACATCCACGACGACCGGCAACGATCCGGGTGGCCAGCGGACCCCGGCCGTCCGCCTCTCGCTGCCCGACGGCGCCTCCGGACGGCACTTTCCCGGCGCGGTGCTGGAGCTGTCCGCGGACGCGCCCGGTGGCGCTGCCGCCGTCGACGACTCGGCGCTGATCGCGGAGGGCTTCCTCCGGGGGGCGCTGCACGTCCGGATTCCGCCGCTGGAGGTGGGAGGGGAGCGGCTCCTGCTCGTCGCGCTCGACGGCAGCCTGTACGAGGGCGCGACGCCGATGCCCCGTGTCGCGGGTGCGTTGCGGCTGGCGCCCGACGCGCTGCTCAGCGTCGGGCCGGGTGCCGCCTGGCCGCCGTCGCCCGTGCGCGCCGAGCCGCGGTTGCTCAGCCGCGTCCCGTCCGCCTCCGGCCGCGGACCGGCGGTCCTGCACGGTGCCGCGCCGATCCGCCGGGTGGGCGACGACTTCGCCGACGTCGCCGGGTCCGCCCGCTGCGCGCTCGCGTTCGCGATGCAGATCGACGCGCCGGGGACGCCGGACTTCCGGCCGTTCCAGCGTCTGGCCTGGTCCGGCGGCGATCCACGGTCGGGCACCTGGACGGCCCTCGATCGGGCGGGTCGGCCGGTGGCCGCCGCGGACGAGTTCCCGCTGGTCGCCGCCGAACGGGACGCCAACCCCGGGCGGGTCGCGCTCGCCGTCCGATTCGAGTCGTCCGACCCGGCCGCGACGCTCTGTCCCGGTGAGGTCGCCTGGACCGGCGACGACGGGCAGACGGTCCTGATCCACCTACCCCAGCTGGACGCCGCACCCCGGCCACCGGACGACGGCTGGGCCACCGAAGCGGTGTTCGCGGCCGCCAGCGACGCCGTCCGGGTCGGCGTCGACGGCTCCACCTGGGCATCCCGGTCCACGGCCGACCGGCGCGCCTCGCTCGGCGATGTCGCACCGATCGCCGGCGCCGCCGCGCTGCGCCGCAGGCGGGTGCACGGGCGGCGGCTGTGCGCCTGGGACCGGGAGGACCCGTCGGCGACCCCGCCGCGGCTGCTGGCGCTCACCCCGCCCGGTCACCTGGACGTCGACGTCGAGCACGGGCTGTTCGCGTTCTGTGCCGACGAGCCGCCGCAGACCTGGCCCGACGGGGTGCCACCGGTGCCGCCGTCGGTCACCGTCGACCTCGAGCAGGGCGCCACCATGCACATCGGCGCGCTACCGGCCGCCCGCGAGCCCGTCCTCGACCGGCGGCTGGCACGTCCGACGCAGCTGGTCTCCCGGTCCGGGGTACTGCACCCGGACGCACCGGCCACCTGGCACACGATTCCCCGTCATGCGTCCCTCTCGGCCGCGCTCGCGGCGATCGCGGCGAAGTGGGCAGGAGCCCCGCCGGGTACGGCGCTGCACGAGGTCGTCCAGTTCGAGGACAGCGCGACCTACCCCGGTGAGGCACCGGTCTGGCCGCCCGGCCCGGCCGATGCGACGCTGTCGCTGACGATCCAAGCCGCTGAACGCGAGCGGCCGACGGTCCTGATCGACCCTCTGACCGGCTGGGGCGGGACGCCCGCCGTCTATACGCGCCTCGCGCTCTGCGGTCTGGCGCTCGGCGGGGCGGGGTGGGGCGGGACGACGCTGCCGCCGGCCCGCGAGGTCACGCTGGACCTGTGCACGGTGCTGCATGCCGAGAACCGGCTCGAGTTCGCGGGCCTGCCCGACGGCTCGGCGGTCACCGTGAATCGGTGCGCGACCGCGGGGCTCCGCCTCGCCGGCCCGGGCGTCCTGCGGATCGTCGACAGCATCGTCGACGCCGATTCCGGCCCGGCGCTGGAGGTTCCGGTCGGCCGGGCGGAGCTCGAGCGCGTCTCGGTGGGAGGCGAGGTCACGGCGCGCGTGCTCGAGGCGTCCGAAGTGATCTTCGACAGCAAGGTCACGGTCACGGATCGCTTCTCCGGCTGCGTCCGCTACAGCCGTGCCACGTCGACGTCGACGTCGACGCTGCCGCAGGTCCACCGGGTCACGGTCGACACGCCGGTGCGCGTGGTGTCCCGGAACCGGCGAGATCCCGCGTGGTGGCGGCTGCGCGCGGACTCCGATCCGGCGCTGACCCGCGGAGCGGAGAGCGGGACCGAGATCGGCGCGTTCGGGACCAACCAGCTCAGCGCCCGGCTGGCCGGCCTCGCCGGTCGGCTGGACGAGTTCACGCCCGCCGGGCTGGTCACCGGCATCATCCGGATCGACTGAAGGGGGCCGCGCGCACATGGTCAACGGCGACTTGTCTCGCGGGCACGAGCCGGACCGCAAACGGGGCCGCGAGTACCGCCGGGTGCTGCTCGAGATGGGCTCCCCGGTCCTGGACAGCGACGTCGCGTCGCTGGTGGACGCCGTCCTGGGCGAGACCCGCACGGTCGCCCGCGGGCTGGGCACCGCCGCAGGCAGCCCGGACCTGGGATTCCTGGTCACTCCCGGCCGCCTGCTGATCGTATTCGCGGAGGCTCTGGACGGCCTGCGGGTCGCTCAGGGCAACCCCAAGGTCTGTCTCGACTACCGGCATCGGTTCGCTGACCGGTACCCGGCGTTGCAGGTCACTTCGTCCGGCCAGGACGCGGTGGTCCAGATTCCGCTGCTGCAACCGGCCGACAACCGCCCGGGGTTCCGCCTCGCGCTGTGGGCGCGGGTCGAGGAGCCGGTCACGATCCGGGTCAACGGCGTCGCCGTGTCGCTGGCACCGGCGAGTCCGGACGCTCCCGTCCGGGTCGAGTTCGCCCCCGGCTCCGGCGGGTTCCAGGATCTCGACATCGGGTTGCCCGCGCGGAAGACCGTCTGGCTCTACCTGCTCGAACAAGACGAAGACGCGGAGACGCGGCCGACGTTCTGGGTGGCGCCCGGCAGCTATCAGGTCGACGGCCTGTTCGTCAGCGCGTCCGGCGGGGGACAGTTCCCGTTCGCGAGCTTTCCGGTCGGCGCCGGGTTCCGGTGGGACGGCGCCCCGGTGCTGGACGGTCTGGTCGCACCGTCCGGTCTCGCGGTCGGCGACCGGATCGCCGCCTACCTGGAGGTGTGGGAGCGACACGTCACCGCGGTGGAGGATCCGGGCCTGCGCGAGGAGGCGCTGGGCTCGGACACGGCGAGCCGCACCCAGCTCGTCGGCCAGGTCAAGATCGCACCGGTCGCGCCGGGGTTGACCCCGGCTGACGTCGGCGCCGCGTTCGGCGAGCCCGTCGCGTCCAACGGCACGGTGACGATCGACGTGCCGCCGGCGACGCAGGTCACCGACCCGTGCGCGCTGCCTGACCTGGCCGGGTACTCCGGGGCCGACAACCGGCTCTACCGGATCGAGGTACACCGCGGCGGGCCGCTCGCGTCGGCGCTGTTCAAATGGTCACGCGACAACGGCTCGGAACTCTTCGCCGCACGGCTGGACGACGACGGGAGTTTCCTCTTCGACGCCGGGGCGCCGCTGTCGGCCGGTGATGTGGTCGAGGTACTCAGCTCGGTCGTCGACCTCGGTGACAGCGCGCTCGGGTCGGTGAGCGTCGACGGCTTCGTGCCCGCGGAGCGGGCCGTGGGCCAGCTCGGGCAACTCGCCGCGATCCGCAGCGGTGCCGACGGTGGTGACGTCGCGTTCCGGCTCGCCGACCTGGACGATCCGGCCCGGACCGTCGCGCTCGACCGCCGCTACGGCGATCCGGATGTCGCGGTGCTGAAAGTGCGCCGCTGGCACGGCACGCTCGAACCGGATGGCGCCGGGCCTCACGTCCTCGAAGACGGTTTGACGGTGACGCTGTCCCACGGCGGGACGTATCGCTCGGGCCAATGGTGGCAGTACGAGGCGCGGGTGCGCGGCGAGAACGCCAACGGCCCGTGGCGGCCGGACCCGCACGGGCCGGAGCGGCGCTTCGCGCCGCTGGCCCTGCTCGAGTTCACCGGCCCCACTCAACCGCTGCGCCTGCTGTCCTGGCTGGACGAACGATTCCCACGCCCCGACGACGTGGACGCCGACGACGTCGACTTCGACGGTGGGCGGGTCGGCAGCGCGAGCGATACCGTGCAGGAGGCGCTCGACGAGCTGTTCGAGCGGCCGCCGCTGGTCGTCGACTCCAGCTGCGGCGAGATCATCATCCGGCCGGAACACGACCTGCAGGAGCGGTTCGACACGATTCCGGCCGGTGGTAGCGCCCGGCTGTGCATCCACCCCGGGACCTGGCAGCTCGACCGCACCGTCCAGGTCAGCGGCAAGGGCGACCTGATCCTCACCGGGGCGGGCTCGGCGACCCGGCTGGTCGCCGGCGATTTTGCCATCGCGTTGCAGTTCACCGGGTGCGGCACGGTCCGGCTGCAGGATCTGGCGATCGCCGGAGGCCCGGGCAACCTGGACGGCTCCGGGCGACCCGGAGCGCTGACCGTCACCAGCTGCGCGGGCCTGGACCTGGAGCGCGTCACGGTCTCCACCGCCCAGGCGCCGGCGCGGGTGACCACCGCGGTCTCGTTCCAGACCACGGCTGTCGCCCCCGCGGCGCCGGCCGTACGGGTCCGTGACTGCCGGATCGAGGTCGGCCACGCGGACACCGGGCTGCTCCTCGTCGGCGCGGCGACCGCCGACCTCACCGGCAACGACGTCGTCTGCCCGTCGGAGCCGTTCAAGCTGCTGGAGTCGCTGGCCGACCGGCCGCGCGGCCGGATCGCCCGGCTGCTCCTCGACGACATCGTGCTCGGCGAGACCGACGAGGCCAACGACAACCTGCTGGTCGGCGGCAACGAAGCCATCGGTGAGGTGGAGCCGGCCGGTGGGCGCCGCCGGTTCATCGCGCACCGCACCAGCTGGGGCAACAAATGGATCACGTTCTCCACCGCGCTGCCGCTGGATTCCGAGCACTGGCGTCGCGTCCTCGACACGAACCCCATGCCGGGGGATTGGTCGCAGTCCGAGGCGCCGGACGGCTTCCTGCGGGCGAACCTGCACCGGCTCCGCCGGAAGCTCGTGCCCGCGCTGTTCGACACGAGCAACCAGACGCTGCCGGGGGAGCTGAGGAACCAACTCGCGGTGCTGGCCGACCAAGTCGTCCGGCGGAACAGCAGAACCGCCGGTGCGCAGGGCATCGTGATCGGTGGTCTGGCCACCCGGATCGATCCACGGTTTCCGCAGCCGCGGGTGCTGCTCGGGGACGCCCGGCCGGAGCTGAGGATCGTGGGGAATCGGGTGACCGGGTTCGTCCAGGGCATCCATGTGGGTGCCAGCGGATCAGGCGGCCGCCGTGGGATCGCCCATCACGTCGTGATCTCCGGCAACGTCGTGCGGCTGCGGGTGCCGAGCCTGTCGCCGCAGCGGCACGGGATCTTCGTCGGCAGCGTCTTCCACGCCAACCTCAGCGACAACCTGGTCGAGCTGGTCTGGCCGGAGGCGCCGGAGTGGGGTGAACTGACCGGTCCGCTGGACGGCATCCGCGTGCACGGGACGTTCGGCCCGCTGGTTCGGCTCCGGGACAACGCGTGCATCGGCACTCGGCGAGGAGTCGTGGCGCACGCGACGAACTTCGGCGAGGCGAAGAACGCCGGCTGGCGGTGGACGGTCGCGGAGAACGCACACGTCTCGGTGGTCGGAGCGCCGACTCCGGAGACCGTCAACTGGTAGCGTCGTAAGCCTCGGTGTTCGGTCGTGTCTCTGAAAAAGGGGCACGTCGTACGGAGTTCGTGTCCCCAAGTACAGGCGTCGCGCCACGGTGCGGCGCCTGTACTCGTTCGTCACTTCATCGAGTCGATCTCGAAGTAGAACTTGAGGCCGGTGAACCTCTTGAAGTCCTGAACGATTCCGGGGCTCTTGCCGTCACGGAAGCGAGCGGGAGCATTCGCGAGCGCGGTACCCGCCCGCGTATTCGTTGCTGTGTCCAAAATCCACAGGTTCGCCAACTCGTCCTCGCCCCCCATTTGAATGTCCTGGACGTGGTCGCCCTGGAGCCCGTCCCGCGTCGAATTGAAGCCGTACGGGTCGAGGACACGGAGAAGCTTCCCCCCGCCGGGAGTGGTCCGGACGCTCAGCGGTCCCACGCGGTCATGAAGCTTCAGCCGGTACGGGTCCTTGATGCCGATGTCCGCGGCGCCGAGCGTTCCGCCCCCCGGGCCGAACTTCGTGACCGTGGGATCTTTCGCGGCGTGGCGGGCAGCCAGCGAACTTTGCGACACGTACGTCGAGCTGGGAGGACCCACGAAGAGTGGGGGATAGTTGTTCCACGCCGGTTTGGGCCAGGCGACGAGGAACGGGTTGTCTTTTCCTCCCGGCATGAGCGGCAGATCGCCGGTGACGCGTATCCACTCCTTGGGATCGGCGCCGTATCGGGAGTAGGGCAGCACGAAGGCGCCGGGGTCGTGCCTCCTTCCCGTCGCCCACCACGGCACTTGGTCCGCGGGCACGCGGTGGCCCCTCGGATTCTCGTACGCGGGCCGCGCCTGTATGCCCAGACCGAGTGGCCCATGGTCCATGATCTTCGTGACCGTCGCCAAGGTCCTGCCGCGCTCCGGATCCGGATCGGGGTATTCCACGATGTCGCCGAGCCGGACCGTGGCCCAGGGGCCGATGAACGTCTCGAGGTACTCGTCCAGGAACGTGAATTGATCATGGAAGCGGGCGAGGCCGTCCGTGACGATCTTCTCCCGTTTGTCGAGGTCTTGCTCCGCGTTGTACTGCGAACGCAGATCGCCCTTCTCTTTTTTCATGCCGTTCAGATGGCTGTCGAGGGTCTTCGCCTCGTCCGGTTGGTTCTTCAAGAAGTCGTCGACGAAGTGCTTGCGGATGACGTCCAGCTGCTGGTCGATGATGGCGAACCGGTCGCTGGACATCAGGATCTGGAGGTCGTTGCCCTCGCGGTGGGCGCGGATCACGTGGGCCTCGTGCGCCACCGTCACCGGGCGGTCCACATCGCCCGGTGCTGCCCCGGCGGCCTTCTTCTCGGTGCCGAGGCCGAGGGCGTTCAGGGCCGCCTGACCGAGCCGGATCGCCTGGGTGATCAGCCAATCGATGGCCTTGTCGACGACCGCCCGCACGTGCCCGATCAGCTCGACGATCTTGTCCGGGACGTTGCCCAGCCCGAGCTGCTTGGCGAGGAAGCCGATCGCGATCGGGACGATGCTCGCCAGCCCCCGCTCGAGCATCTGCGCGCCGGGAACCACGTTGCCCGCCGCCACCGCGGCCAGCGTCGACACGTACCGGTCGAGCACCTCGAGCAGATCGCGCAGATACTCGATCGCGGAGACCACCAGGTTGAAGAACGCCACGCAGCCGTTGATGATCGCCATGATCCCGGAGGGGTCGAGGAAGCTCAGCAGCTTCACCGTGGCGTTGACGATGATCGTCTTCATGATCCACTCGGTGGCCATCCCGAGCAGCGTGCTCCACAGCGTGCTGAGCTGATCGGCCGCGTATCGCCAGATCGCCGCCAGGCCGTCGCGCTGGACCTCCTGGATGAACGCCCAGACGCCGGTCAGCGTGTCCAGTGCCGTGCGGATCTGCTGCACTCGCTCCGGCCCGAGGTGCTGGCCGAGCTTGTCCCACAGGTGCTCCGCGGTCAGGCCGAGCACCGCCGCGATCAGCCCGAGGATCGAGCCCAGGCTCAGGTCGGTGGGGAGCGTGATCCCGAGCTGACCGAGGCCACGGAAGAGCCACGCGACCAGCCCGTCGATCAGGTAGCCGCCGATGTGGTCGAAGAAGCCGACGAAGCCGAGCTTGAGCGCCTCGACCATGCGGACCAGGAAGCCGACCGGGTCCCGGGTGATGTCGTCGATCGCTTGCAGGGTGTGGCTAAGGATGCTGCCCAGCAACTCCGACGGGAAGTTCATCAGCTTCAGGATCAGCGTCACGACGACCTCGACGACGACGCCGACGAACATCACCAGCCGGGACAGCGGCTCGCCGAACAGCGTCAGGATCCGGGCGAACGCGCCGAGCGGATCGAGGAGATCGTCCAAGCTCAGCGTGTCCCAGATGCCGCGGAACAGGCCGGTGACCATCTCGAGCGAGATCCCCAGCCGGACCATCTCGCTCTCGATCCGTTCCGCGGCGGCCGGGATCACGCCGGATTCGGAGAGCTGGTCGTAGGTTGCCTGGCCGCCGGGCAGCAGCGTGAAGAAACCCATGATGAGGTTCTGCGCGCTGCGTTCGACGGGTTCGCCGGTGAACGGGTCCTGCGCCAGGATCACGGTCAGCAGCGGGAAGCCCGGCATGCCCTTGGCGGTGTCGCTGAGCCAGCCGAGCAGCGCGTCCTTGACCAGCTCGAGGACCATTCCGATCACGGTTGCCGCGAACTCGCCGACGCGTCCGGCCAGCGCGACCGCCCGGCCGGCGAGCTCGCCGAGCACGGTGGGCAGTTCGGGCAGCGTGGCCGGGCCGATGGCCGCCCAGGCGTCGCTGAACAGCAGGCGCAGGTCGACGACGAGACCCGCGAACGTGGCGAGCTGGGTGTCCAGCCAGTCCGCGGTGGTCTGCAGCGTGCCGCGTTCCTCCATCTGCGCCAGCCGCTGCTCCTGGCCGATCAGGCGGAGGAAGTCGGCGAGGATCTCGGCGGTGGTGGCCGGTACCTCGACGCCCCGCAGCGGGTCGTAATGGAGCACCTTGCGGGTCAGGTTCCAGATCGGTCCGAACTCCGCCGACGCGAGCAGCGACTCGGCGAGGGCCACGGCGGCGTCCCGCACCAGCGCGAGCACGGAGTCCACGAGCGACTCGACGAAGCTGCGCACGTCGCGGAGGATCGCCGCGACGACCTGTTCGAGAATCGCGACGTTGCCGGCGACCCCGAGCCCGACGGACATCTGATCCCAGGCGCGGCTGAGGTCTCCGAGGACCCGCCCGAGCGTCAGGTTGTGGGCGGCGAGGCGGCTCTGGATGATGCCGACGACGTCGGTCAGGACCCCGACGGCCTGCAGCGCGGCGCCGACCGCGGCACCGAACGGACCGAACGTGAGCAGCGTCTCTACGAGGTCCTCGGGCCCGACCTGCACCGGTTCGCCGGTCAGCGGATCGCTGCCGGTGACGTAGCTGAGCAGCAGGTAGCCCGGGGTGACGCGGACCGCGCTCCGGACGGCGTCCAGGATCCAGTCGGGGATCAGGTCCTCGACCGAGATGTCCGGGAGAAGGTCCGTCACATCGCGCATGACCGTGCTGCGCGCGGCGACGGAGGCATCCTGCTGGGCGACGTGCGTCGCCTCGTGAGCCATCAGGCCGACGTCGGAGGCGGAGGACTCGGCGGCGAGATAAATGGTGGCGCCGGAGGTGAACGCACGCGCGTGCAGGTCCCGCGCGCCGGCTGCGGCGGCGGCGTCCTGGCGTACGCGGACGTGGCCGAGGTCGATGCCGACGTGCGGTTCGATCCGGGCCCGGAGCGCCGGGTCGAGCGGTCGTCCGCCGCCGGGCGAGCCGACGAGTGCGGAGACGGCCGCGGGCAGGCGTGACGAGGGGGAGGGCGCGGCGGCCCGGTGAAGGACGGACGAAGCCGTCCGGCCGACGGCGGCAGGAGCCGCGGCGCCCCGGACGACACGCGCCGCGACCGCGTCGGCGTGACGCTCACAGGGATCGGTCGGATGGCTCACGGTGAGCTTGGTTTGCACGACGCCGCTGACCCGGGCGTCATCGGCCGGAGTCGGTGGACCGCGGGCGGTGGCGCGCTCCGGGCGCCGTCGTTCGCCGACGACCGGCGCTTCAGCGGGAGCCGCGGCCTCGCGCGGCGGCCGCCGCTCCGGGGGTCTCGGGGCCGGAGCCGACCGGCGGCCGGTGCCCCGAGCCGGCGGTCGGCGTCCCGCCGCCCGGGCGGTCGTCGCCTGCCGGGACGCCGCGGCGACGATGCGCGCCCGGGTCGACCAGGACGGATCGCCGTTCGCGGGCTCCTTCGTCGCGAGCTGTTCGTCCTTGGCCGGTCGGGCAGGCGGGTTCAGAGCCGTGGCCAGGCGGTCCCGGGTGGTGCGCCGCTCTCCCGGGGTCCGTCGTGGAGCGGGGCTACGCCGCGGTCGAGGCGTGGACGGGCGGGCGGCAGGCGCGGACGTCGTCCGGTGCGCGCGCCCAGGCCCGTTCATGTACTGACGGTAGGACGCGCCACCACGGTGCGCCATCGGGTGAACCGGGGAGCGCTGCCGCTCAACCGGGCTTGGCGCCGGCGAGGGTTCCGCCCATGAGCTCCATCAGTTGCCGGGTGGGGTGTAGACCGGTCTCGTCGGCGAGCAGGTCGCGGAACCGGTGGAACTGCCGCAGCGCCTCGGCGCGGTTGCCCTCGGCCAGACAGGCCCGTAGCAGTGCCTTCGTCGCGGATTCGCAGAGCGGCTCGATGGCGATGGCAGCATAGGCACAGTCCACCGCAAGGCCGTACTCGCCGATGTCGGTCAGCTGGGTGCTTAGTGCCTCGAGGGCATGCATGCGAAGCTGGCGGTGCCGCTCGCGTTCGATGAGCAGCCAGTCCTCGTCCCATCCCGGGAGCAGATCGGCGGCGAGCAGTCCGAAGGGCACCTGCCGCAAATCGTCCTGTGCGAGTTTCCGGTGAAGCAACCGTTCGGCGAGTGCGGTCATCCCGCGGTAGTCCACCGTCACGGCGGGGTTGAGCCGCACGCTGTCCCGGGAGCAGTCGACGACACCCGGCAGCGTCTGCCGGACGCGCCAGATGGCCGTGCGCAGATTGGCCTGGGCACGTTCTTGGGAGGCGCTGGTCCAGAGTCGGCCGGCCAGGACGTGCCGCTGGTGGCCGGTGTCGTTGAGGGCCAGGAAGCCGAGGACGCGCCGGGCGTTCGACGGCAGGTTCACAGTTGCGCCGCCGGAGCTCAGCCGGAAGCCGCCCAGCACCGACAGCGTCGGGGTGCGCGTCGCGACAGCCGCCATGGCAGAGCCCCCTCGAATTGCCGTGCCCATCTCACGGTAGGTGTCCCGCGTCAACGCAGCGTCTATATTTCCGGACGCGTCAAAGACGGTGCGGTGACGTTCGGCGAGTGCTGTGATCCCATCATCGCCTCATGGCGGACGACCCCGTCGACCTGTGGGCCACCGTCGTGGTGCGGGCCTGGCCCCACGACGACCGATGGATCATCCGCATGACCTTCGTTGCTCCCGGCCGGGCTGCCGTCGTGTGTTACGAGCCGGACGGCTCGGCCGCCGGCCACCGCCTGGCCGGCTGGATCGACGAGCTGTCCGGAGACGAACCGGAGACGCCGCGGTGACGGACCGACGGAGCGACGTCTCCTAACGTCTCGGGCCGACCCCTGTGTCGGCCCGAGGAGAGCTGATGGACACCGTGGAGTCGCAGGAGCTGTGGATCTCCCCGTTCGCCGGCGGCGCCGTCGATTCGGCGCGCGAAGCGGAAATCGCGTCCGAGGGGTTCGGCGCCGTGGCGTCGCCCTTCGCCGAAGCGTCGGCCGACGCGGACAGCCAGGAAGCCGCCGAGGCCACCTGGCAGTCGCTGGCGGCTGACCTGGCCGACGAGTCCTTCGACGAGGCGTTGGAAGACCTCGTCGACGAGGCCGCGGCGCGCTACCTGCATGCGCGCGCCCGCGTGCCGCTGGCCGACGGCGCGGCGGACCCGGCCACGCAGGAGGTGGAGGCGTGGTTGACCGACCGTGCCGAAGCCGTCGACCAGGCGCTGGCGCGGCTCCAGGCAGAGTACGGTGACCGCCGCCTGTCCGAGGACGAGGCTGGGATGCTCGCCGACTCGGTGGGTTCCGCCGGGGAGTCACCGTCCGCGGCGACCGAGCAGTTCCTCGGTGGCCTGGTGCGCAAGGCGGTGAAGGTCGCCAAGGCCGGGATCAAAGTGCTCGGCAAAGTAATCCCGATGGGTCAGTTCTTCGGACTGATCCGCCGTATCGCCCCGCCCCTGCTCAAGGGTGTGCTGGACAAGGCTCTCGGCCGGCTGCCGGCGTCACAACAGGAGCCAGCCCGGCTCCTCGCCGCAAAGCTGGGTTTGCGTGAGGCCGAAACCGACGAAGCCTTCTCACTCGGGGAGACGTTCGATCAGGAACTGGCCCAGCTGCTTCTCGCGCCGACCGACGGGCGGGCCGACGAGCTGCTCGCTGAGTTCGAGCACGAGGAGTACGCGACCGGGCCGGATCCGCTGTCCGAGTTGGACCGGGCCCGCGCCACGCTGACCGAGCAGCTCGCCGCGGCCGAGCGGGGGCGGCCGCCGATCGAGGAGCTGGAGCAGTTCATCCCGGCCGTGATGGCGGCGATGCCCCTCCTCCGCGCCGGTTTCCGGTTCGTACCACGGGACCGGGTGGTGGGGTTCCTCGGCAAGCAGCTGGCCCCGCTGATCGAGCCGCACATCGGTCCGGTGGCTGCCAAGGCTCTTGCGCCGCGGATCGCCGACACCGGACTTCGGCTGCTGTCGCTGGAGGCGGAGGCACCCGAACGGCTCGGTGCGGAGGCGCTCGCCGACACCGTCGAGGAGACCGTGCGTACTGTCCTCGAGCTTCCGCCCGCGTCCCTGGCCGACCCGTTGCGTCTGCGAGCGGCGACCGACCTGGCTCTGGCTGAAGCCGCCGGGCGCCTGCTGCCGGCCTCGGTGCTGCGGTCGGACCTGGAGACCTTCGAGTCCGACGACCAGGAGGCCACCTGGGTGCTGATGCCCCGGCGCACCTCGCGCTGCCGTCGCTACCGGGCGTACGGGCGGGTCTTCGACGTCACGATCAGCCGCCCGCAGGCCCGCGCGATCGTGTTACGCGGTGAAGACACGCTGGAGGAGCGGCTGCAGGAGGCCGGCGTCGAGCGGTGGCCGGTCAACGGCGAGGTGCGCCTCTACGAAGCGATTCCCGGCACCCGCGAGGGTCATCTCTCCGCATTCGAGAGCGAGGCCGGTCTGCTCGAGGAGCTCACCCCGGAGACGGCCACGCTGCTGCTCGGCCGTCCCGGACTGGGTCGGCGTCTGCCGACCGGTGCTCCGCGGTTCGCGCCGGGCCGACGCCTGTTCCGGCTGGTCGTGCCCGGGCGCGCGCTGAAACGCCGTCGTCCTCGGCTGGTGGTGCGTTTCGCCGCCGCCAACCGGCCGGCCGTCCGGCTGCATCTGCGTCTCGGCGAGCGCAGCAGCGGGATTCTCGCCGGTCATCTGACCAAGCAGGCCTACCCGGAGGCGCTCGCCACGGTCACCCGGCTGGTCGGCCCGGTCACGCGCCGTCAGCTGGCCGGCAAGGTCGTGCTCCATCTGCGCCGCGCGCTGGGAGCGGCGGTGCCGCCGGCACGCGGCGAGACGCTGGCCGACCACCTGGTGGAAAGCGCGCTGCGGACACTGTCGGCGCAGCTACCGGGCTCGGCGGCCGCCATCCTGGCGGCCATCAGGGATCCGGCGCAGGGCATCACGCTGACGTTCACGTCGACGTTCACCGACCGCCAGGCGTTGCAGACCGGCGAGTCAGGCGAATCCACCCTGACCGTACGCGCGGGACGGCACCATGACTGACCGACCGGACGAGCGGGAGCTGCGCGCCGAACTGGCCCACTGGCGGGGCGCGGTCGCAGCGCTGTCCGATCTCGACACGGTGGCCGCGCCGGCTGCCTGGGCGATGCTGGAGGACTACCTGCGGTCGCGGGTGCGTGCCCGCCTGGAACGGTCGATTGCCGAGCTGGCCGCCCAGGGGAGTGCGATCGCCCTGGCCCTCGACCTGGGCGAGCCGCTCGGCCGGGTCCGTGCCCGGCTGCTCGGCCTGCGCCGCGACTACGTCCGGGTCGAGACGGTGGTCGACTTCTACGGCGACGCGGTGGGCTCGCGGACGAACGCGAGGCTCGGCCGGGTGCTCGGTGGCCTGGACACGCTCGCCTGCGACTCGATGGAGGTGATCCTGCGACCGCTCGGCCATGAGGTCCCGCCCGCGCTGGTCTACGTGGACAAGGGCATGGGCGCCGCCATCCTGCGGGCCGGCGTCCGGCTGTGGGGCCCCGGAGGGCCGTCGCCGGTGGCCGCGATCAAGCTGACCCGGCACAACCTCGGCCACCCCACCGCCCTGTTCCACGAGACCGGCCACCAGGTGGCGGCCCAGACGGGGTGGGTGCCGCAACTCGCGGACGCGCTCGATGCCGTTGCTGCTCGGCACGCCTCGGTCGGCGCGGATCTGTGGGGCGGCTGGGCCGGTGAGATCGCCGCCGACGTGCACGCGTTCGTGCTCGCCGGATGGTCACCGGTGCCCGCGCTCGCCCGCGTGGTCGACGGCAGCCCGTCCGTGGTGCACCGAATCCGGGTCGGTGATCCGCATCCGCCGGCCTGGCTGCGCGTGATGTTCAACGTGGCGCTGTGCCGGGCGGTGTACGGCGCCGGACCGTGGGACGACCTGTCTCGGACCTGGCTGGAGCGGCACGACCCCCGGCGGATGGACTCGGCCGGCGCCAGGGTGGCTGCGGCCGGTCTTCCGATGCTGCCCGCGCTGGCCGAAACCTGCCTGGTCCGGCGCTACCCGGCGTTCTGCGGCCGGGCGATCACGGCTCTGGCGGACCCGGAGCTGGTCTCTCCCGTGGCTCTGGACGCCCTCGAACACCGGATCGGGCCGGCGCTGCTCACCTCCGCCCACCTGGCGAGGCGTCGGCCGATGCAACTCGTCGCGTTGCTGACCAGGGACCAGCCGTCCGACCCGACCCACGCCGCAGCGGCCACCCGGCGCCTGCACGACTGGCTGGCGAGGCTGGCCCCGATCCCGCTGCCGAGCGCAGCCTGACCACCCGCGGAGGGATCCACGATGTCCACCACCACTCCACCGACCGACCCGACGCTGGCCCAGATTCTGGAGGCCTTGCAGTCGATCGCCGAGGCGGTCAACCGCGGGACCGACGCCGTCGCTGGCGGCACGGATGCGGGGCAGGCCAGCCAGGAGCAGTCCACCGCGATCGTGGACTACCTGGTGCTGCGTGAGCTCGTGGGTCGTCAGGCCGACGAGATCCGCCGCACGGTGGCTGCAACCCGGTTCGCCGGCGGGACCGTGGTGTTCGAGGGGGGCATCCCGGCGACCGCCGTCAAGGTCGCCGTCTTCACCCGTCGCAGCGCCGCCCCCGACGAGGTCGCCGACATCACGATCGACGACGGCTCGGTCGTCGACGTGGTCAAGAAACACCGGGGTGCGCGCCGCCGGGGCAGTGGTCCGGTGATCGGGTTCGCCCTCGCCTCCGTCACCGACGACCAGCCGGTGGCGCGGGTCGAGTTGCGCGATGCCGGGGACCTCGCCGTGGCGCTCGGGCCGCGCCTGGCACCCGTGAGCTGATCTCCCACCGACGAGACGAGGCATCCATGTTCCGCAACCTGGCACGGCTGATCACCGCCCCACCCGAGCTGGGCCCGGCCGGTCCGGCCACCCAGGTGTTCCGCGTGCACCCGTTCCAGCTCAGCCGGTGGCTGGACGAGGCGTGGGCGGCCGCGCGCACGGTGCCGGAGTTCGGCGTACGTACGGTCAACGCGCTGCCGTTCCTCGGCAGCGATCAGATCGTCGACGTCCTCGAACTGCCCGCGCCGTCGGCCGACGGCATCGCCCCGCCGTTCCCCTCCGGCATCAATGCGGCGGACGTCGGCACGTTCAACGGGCAGATCTTCAGCGGCACCGTGCCGCTGGTCTGGGACCACCTGAGTTATGCCTACCTGCTGGAGTGCACCGGGGTCGTCGAGGTGATGGCCGAGGTCGTGCGGCGGTTCGCCGTGGGGGAGACGCTCAATACGCTCAGCCCCGACGGTGCCCGGTGGGTACGCTCCACCGAGGAGCTCTTCTTCCGGGAACCTCCGCTCTTCGCGATCTCCGGGGTGGTCAGCGAGGTACGCCCGGACATCCGGGTGACCCGGCGCAACAACTACTGGCGGATGTTCGGCATGGAGCCGCCGCACCCGGTGCCCGCGCGGTACCGCAAGATCGGGCACGTCGACCAGGGCTGGCGCGCGGATACCGGCGAGGGCGTCAACGCGGGCTTCCGGGAGAAGTGGACCGAGCTTCTGCGTCAGGTCTGGCTGGGGTTCGAGAACGCCCGCAACGGGATCGGCGCGAACGCCACCGACCGGGAGTACATCGGGTTTCTCTGCCAGTCCCTGCGCGACATGATGACGATGCGCCGACGTGGCGGCCAGTTGGCCCGCGAGGAGTTCGTGCACGTCACGACGCTGAGCTGGTTCCACCTGACGCTGGAGACCGACACGCCGATCGTGGTGGACCTCAAGGCCGAGGCGACCAACCCGGCGGACCGGCTGGCACGGATCGCCGACCGGGTCGGCATGTCCGCTGCGCCGCGCTCCTATGAGTTGTTCGAACTGGCCGACCTGATGTCCGCGCTGCTGCGGGCGATCGAACTGGGCCTGTTCGACCGCGGCGAGGACGCCGAGACGCTGTTCCTGGAGCTCACCGGCAACGAGGGCGTGCGTCGCGACATGAACCGCATCATCGACCTCTGGCAGTCCGCCACCGGTGACCGGGTCAAGGACCGGCCCGCCCAACCGGCGCGCGTGCCGGGACTGCCCGCGACCCGTTTGCCCGCACCCGCGGTGGCGGCCTCGTCCAACGGGAAGCGCTCATGAGCACGCCTTTCGCGGCCGCCGTCGCGGCGACGGAGCAGGAACGGATCGGCTCCGACGATTCGCGGCAGCGCATCAGCGACATGTCGGCGGTGCCTTGGCGCTGGCTCTGCTCGCTAGACGTGACCTGGCCGGGCAGCGCCGCCGACCGGTTCGGCCGGGGCTCCGGAATGCTGATCGGCCCGCGGCACGTGCTGACGGCCGCGCACTGCATCTACCGGAAGCGGGACGCGGCCAGGCCGGTCTCGGTGTATGTGGCTCCTGCGCGCAGCGGCCGTTCCGACCCGATCGGCCGGTTCAAGGGGGTGGCGTACAGCGTGTCCAGTTGTTATCTCGAGGCCCTGGTCGTCGGCAAGGGGGTCCGCAAAACCAGACCGAACTCGCGGTACGACTTCGCGGTGGTCACGCTGGAGCGCGACGTCACCGGACACGGGTACTGGGGCCACCCGCACGAGGGCCGGGCGACCCACCTGAGGGGACTCGATGGCGCGTTCCTGACGGGGAAGCCGGTGACCGTCGCCGGCTATCCGGGTGACCGGGACGGGGGGACGGTGCCGTTCGCCAGCACCGGAACGATCACAGTGGACCCGCACCAGCCCGGAATTTTGCTGCACACCGCCGACACGCACGGGGGACAGAGCGGATCGCCGGTCTGGGTGCGATTCAGGAACGGCGCCCGCTACCTCGTCGGCATCCATACCGGCCCCGGGACCCTCGATGTCACGGCCGGCGCCTACGCGAACAACCGGTCGGTACACCTCAGCTCCGAGGTGGTGGCGCTGGTCAGGTCGTGGATGCCGGGAGTGAGAACGGTATGAGCCGGAACAGGAGACAGCGATGAGCCCGACTTTCCGACTGGTTCCCGACCCGGCCCCGCTGATCGAGCCGGAGGCCGACTTGACCGAGGCGGAGTGGGAGTACCTGGCCGACGGCAACGAGGACTTCGACCGCGAATTCGAGAGCGACGGCGAATTCGAGGGCGAATTCG
Organism: Cryptosporangium aurantiacum; assembly: GCF_900143005.1. Taxonomy (NCBI): domain Bacteria; kingdom Bacillati; phylum Actinomycetota; class Actinomycetes; order Cryptosporangiales; family Cryptosporangiaceae; genus Cryptosporangium; species Cryptosporangium aurantiacum. The sequence continues at coordinate 80,768 of NZ_FRCS01000003.1, read as the reverse complement.
ACGACGAATTCGAGGAGGATCTCGAGGACGAAATCGACGAGTTCGAGAACGAGACCGACGAGGACGCGGAACGTGTGTCCGCCGCCCTGGGGACGCGGCCTACTGCCCAGGAGGACGAATACCAGACGTCCCGCCGGAGCCGTTGGACGCCGTGTTTCACTCCTGACGAGGTTGCGAAGACGGTCCGTCTGTACGAGGAGAACGACACGGCCGGCGCCGCGGACCCGAGTGACGTACGTGTGGACCGGGCGTCGTGCATCGTGATGCTCAATGTCGGGCTCGGCCGACTCTTGGCCCTGCCCACCGTCGACCACCCCGCGCGCACCTACCAACCCGATCGGATGCCGCGCAGACCCCGGATGGTGCGGATGGGCGCGCTGTCCACCCACACGGTGGACAGCGCCCTGAACCAGTTGGTGCGCCAGGGCCGCGCCACCGGCCCGCTCAGGTTCAACTTCGTCGACAGCCGCGGCGGCCGTGCTGGGACGCGAGCTCCGGTGGCGCTGCGGGGCAGCGTCCGAGCCGCGGTGATCCGCCGCTCGCCGACGCGAGGCTGCTGGTACGCCTTCGGGCTCTCCCTGGTGAACGCGACGCACAGTGTTCTCCTGCTCGTCGACTTCACTGGGCCGAGCCGCCGCATCTTCTGGCTGGACCAGAACCGCCGCGGTCTGAACCTGGACGTGACGTCGAATCTGGACGACGTCATCACGACCTTCACCAAGGACTTATGGCGGCAGAAGCAGGAGAAGAAGGGGATCGGCGTCAAGACCTCCATCCGGCTCTGGCGGCTTCGCAAGCCCGCCTAGCCGTCGCGGCCGTCGGCGGGCAGTGGCCGCCATGCTTCAACGCGAGGCTTCCGGTGGTGGTCGGTCAGCGCGGAGCAGGACGAGGTCGAAGGTCAGCGCGTGGAACGGGTTGGCCAGCCCGGCTTCGGCGGCGCGCGCCGGATCGTCGACCACGTGGACGTCGCGGACCAGGCTCTCCTTCACGCCGAAGACGGCGTCGGAGTCCAGGTAGGGGGAGTCGGCGACGAACACGTGGGTGGTCACCGGCCGGTAGCCGGGCGCGGAGGCGATGAAGTGCAGGTGGGCCGGGCGGTTGGGGTGGCGGTTCGTGGCGGCCAGCAACTGGCCGACCGGGCCGTCGTCGGGAATGGGGTAGTACCGGGGGACGACCGACCGGAACCGGAACCGACCGTGCTCGTCGGCGGTGAACAGGCCGCGCAGATTGCCCGGCGGCTGGACGTCCGGCTGCTGGACGTCGTAGAAGCCGTCCTCGTTGGTCTGCCAGACGTCGATCGTGGCGCCTGCGAGAGGTTCGCCGTCCGGCCCGGTGACCTGCCCGGACACCAGGCACGGTGTGCCCTTGCCGTCGAGGTTGATGTCGTCGCCCAGCGCCCGGGGCGGGGACTCCACCAGGTGGAACGGCCCGAGGACGGTGGATTCGGTCGAGGTGCCGCGGGTGCGGTGGTTGATCGTCTCGACCAGCATCGAGACGCCGAGGACGTCGGAGAGCAGGATGAACTCCTGCCGGACGTCGCTGCAGGTCTGACCGGTGCGGGTGAGGAAGTCGACCGCGGCGCTCCACTCGTCCTCGGTGAGTTCGACGTCCTTGACGAATGCGTGCAGGTGACTCACCAGCGAGGTCAGGACCTGCCGCAACCGCGGGTCCGGTGTATCGGCGAAGCTCGCGGCGACCACCTCGGCCGACCGCTCCTCGCTGAACAGCTCTCGTGTGCGCTCGGGGACATCCATGTCCGTTCCTCGCATCGTCGAAAGTGTGAAGAGAAGTCTGCTACGCCGTCGCTCGGAGCGCGCCCTCCCGGGTCGACGTGGTAACGGCCACGAACACGACGAGGATGCCCAGCGCCACGGCGAAGTACCCGACCGGCCCCAGCCAGCCGAGCGGCACGCGCCACAGCCAGGTCAACGCGGTGAGGACGAGGTCGTCCTCGATCGCGTCGGCGCTGTCGTAGTACCAGGAGCCGGCGTCCCCCTCGTTGACGGCCCCCGGGCGATAGGCGCCGAGGCTTCTTTCCTGCCAGAAGGACTGCTCCCGCCACCCGTGGTACGCGCCGAGCACCCCGCCGACGAGAAGCAGCGGGCCGGCCACCCACCGGCTCACGATCCGGCGGGCGGCCGTGCTCAGCCGAGGCGCCAGCACCCAGACGATCGCCACCGCGAGGCCGAACGTCACGAACGCACCGGCCAGTACCGCGGCGACGACGAGGACGCTGATCAGGGCCGACTCGTTCACGAACGTCGAGGCCAGAAGGTACGGCGGTGCCTCCTCGTTCGGATCGAAAGTCTCCGACTGCCACGCGCCGCGATACACCTGCGTCGAACCGAACGCTCCCAGCGCGACGCCGGCCACCGTGGCCAGCCCCGTGGCGGCGATCTTTCCCCGGGCATCAGCCGGGCTCAGGACCCACTCGGGTAGTCCGCGCCTGAGTAGCGCGATTCCGCCGGCCGCGACCAGCACCCCGCCCAAGGCGCCGATCAGGAAGAGCGTCCGCGCGGTCTCGATAGCCGTGGTGACGTACGTGACCTGGCTTCCGTCGTCCCAGGTCAGGTCGTCGGTCACGCCGCCGTTCGGGTAGCCGTCACCTGACCAGAGGAACGGAGCGCCGTCGTAGCCGCCGACCACCACGACGAGCGCCTCACCGACCAGCACCAGCGTCGTGCCCAGCGCCGCGGCTGCGGCCAGCGCCGCGAGCCACCGCAGCCGCAGCGGACCACCGATCGTCCGTGGGCCGGCCGCGAACAACGCGAGGGTCGCCGCGATCAGCGTCAGGTAGGCGGGAACGGCGACCGGGCTGCGCGCGCCGGTGAGTAGCGCCCGGGGGATTTCCGTGTCGTACGTGCTCAGCGTCACGGCGCTGAGCACGCCGACCAGGGCGCCGAGCGCCGCACCGATCAGCCACCGCCGCGGAATCGGCGCCGGTGGTGCGCCGGGCACCATCGCGGCGGCGGCCTCTGTCGAGGCGGCGGGCTCGGGCGCGGCGGCGGGTTCGGGCGCGGCGGCGGGTTCGGGCGCGGCGGCGGGTTCGGGCGCGGCGGCGGGTTCCGGCACTGCGGCGGGCTCCGGCGGGCTCGGCGTGGATGCGCGGGTGCTGGTCGAGCGGTCCGGACGCTGGTCCGGTGCCGGTGCCGGCGGGGCAGCCGGCGGCGAGTCGGCCTCCTGGGCGCTGGTCTTCGCGGGGGGAGCACCGACCAGAGCTGACGCGGGCTCCGGCGGAACAGCCGCGGACGCCGCTTTGACCGTTCCGAGCGCGACGACGAGTTCGGGCTGTTCGAGTGCGACCGGAGGAACGCCGAGGGCGCGGTGCAGCAGGGTGGCCACCAGCGGGACACGGGAGGATCCGCCGACCAGGAACACGCCGGCCAGGTTTCCGGCGCTGACCCCGGCGGTGAACAGCGTTGCGGTCGTCAGCGTGATTGTGCGGTCCAGCCAGGACCGGGCCATTTTTTCGAACTCGTCCCGGGTGATCGGCACGTCGATGTCCAGCACCGGTACCGGCACGAACGCCGTGCTCGTCCGGCTGAGTTGCTCCTTGGCCGCGCGCGCGTCCTCCCACAGCAGCCGCCGGTGCCTGCGGTCGGCGGTGGTCACCGGCGCAGCGATCCGCGCCCAGGCCTCGGCGTCCCGGGCCGCCGCGATCGCCCCGACGTGCTCGACCACGGCAGCGTCCAGATCGATGCCGCCGACGTCCTCCAGGCCGGCCGCAGCCACCACGTCCCAGCCGTATTCCGACCGGCGGCGCAGCACGCTGACGTCGAACGTGCCCCCACCGAAGTCGTAGACGACCACCGCGGCGCCGGACACCACCTGCTGGCCCAGCACCTCGGTGAAGTGCACCGCGGCGGCGACCGGCTCGGCCACCAGCAGCGGTTCCCCACCCGTCAGGCCCGCGTGACGCACCGCGTCGAGGAGCACGGCACGACGCTGGGCGCCCCACTCCGCCGGATGGCTGACGACCACCCGGCCCGGCGGACCGCCCATCACCCGGCCCGCCTCACCGGCGACACGCCCCAGAACCGCCCCGATCGCCGCGGGGACCGGCACTTCCACGGTGCCCAGCAGCAGCGCGCCGTCGGTGATTCGGCGCTTGGGATGCGGCTCGTACCGGCCCGGATCCACGCGGGCACCCCGCTCGGCGTCACGCCCGACCAGCAGCGCATCGCCCTCCGCGTACACCCCCGACGGCAGCAGAAGTGACGCGTCGAACAGCAGCGGCTCGGTCTTGCCGTCCGATGACTCGACCACGGCCACCGTGTGCGACGTGCCGAAATCGATCCCCAACCCGTATTTCGCAACCCCCACGGCGGTCACGGTAACGCCCGTCCGGGATCGACCGGCATCAGCCGGGCGGCCACCCCGTCTTCGCGTAGGGTGATCGCGTCGTCACTCAGGTCCGATGTCGAGGGCGGCGCCGGAAGTCGGCGCCGTTTCGCTGTCTGGCTGCGGTTGCCGGCGACACGCCGAGTCTCGGGTTCGAGCATCGTCGGCCGGTGACGTCCCGGTACGCGCTGCCGAGCGCCTCGATCGCCCTGGTCAGGCCCGTGCGGTGCAGGGTCGCAAAACACACCACGACGCTGGCGGGCAGGTCGGTGCGGTCGAGGCGGTAGTACTGGCCGCCGTGCACCAGGACGGAGCGCGCCTCGGCGGCCCTGACCAGCGCCGTTTCGTCGCACCCGCCGGGTAGTTGCAGGTAGGCCTGCAGCCCGCTGTCCGCGCCGAGCGCCCGTGCGCCGGGCAGCGCGCGGAGCGCGTCGTCGTGGACCTGCTCCCGCCGCTGGCGCATCTCGTCACGCATGCGGCGCAGGTGCCGGTCGAACGCGCCGGTCTCGAGGAACCGCGCGAAGGCGAGCTGGTCCAGTCCCGACGACCCGAAGTCGCGGCTGGACCGGACGTACTCGAGCCGCTCCATCAGCGGGGCGGGAACCACCAGCCAGCCGAGCCGCAGCGTCGGCGCCAGGACCTTGCTCGCGCTGCCCGCGTAGACGACCCGGTCGGGGGCCAGGCTCTGCAGGGCAGGTCCCCGGCCGGTGGCGCTCACGTAGGCGCTCTCGAAGTCGTCCTCGATGATGAAGCCGTCGACGCGGTGAGCCCACTCGACCAGTGCGGCCCTGCGCGCGGCGGACAGCGGCACACCGGTCGGGAAATGGCAGGCCGGGGTGGTCACGACCGCCCGCGCGCCGGTGCGGTACAGCTCGTCGACGACGATCCCCTCGGCATCGACCGGTACGCCCACCGCGCGCAGCCCGGCGCGGGACATGAACGGGCGCTCGCCGGGGTGGCCCGGATCCTCGACCGCCACCGTCTCGTGGCCTGCCTCCCGCAGCACCGCACAGACCAGCGCGAGACCCTGGGCGAACCCGGCCGTCATCATGAGCCTGTCGGCGCGGGCCCGCACGCCGCGCACCCTGCTGAGGTAGGCGGCGACGGCCTCCCGCGCCGACGGAACTCCGGCCGGGGCGGTGTAACCGAGCTCGTGCGGGCCGGCCGCGCTGATCACGGCCGTCATGCAGCGCAGCCATTCCTGCCTCGGAAACGCGGAGGCGTCGCAGCCGCCGGTGCGCAGGTCCCACCGGGCGGCGGCACGCTGTGGTGCGGCGAGCACCGACTCCTGCCGCGGGCGCAGCGAGGGCGCGACCGAGGTACCGGAACCGCGCTGGGCGACCAGATACCCCTCCGCGATCAATTGCTCGTACGCCTCCACGACCACACTGCGGGACACCCCGAGGTCAATGCCGAGGCGTCGGCTGGACGGCAACCGGGTCGCCGGTTGCAACACGTCCTCTTCGATCAAACGCCGGATGGCGTCGCGGGCCTGCTGGGCGATCGGAATTCGTGATTCGCGGTCTATCGAAACCTCGAGGTGCCTGCTCAAGTGGTCTCTTCCCCCGTTGGTGAAGTGGTATGGCCGAGACGCACGCCGCGTTGATCTGATGGTCCTCAGCGAGCCGACGAGCGGTCTCGCATCAGCCTCCGAACACGGTAACTGGCCGACGCCAGTCCGTAACGAAGGCGTCAATGTGACGCTCGCTTCAATCGATTGGGAAAGGGACACCCCGTTGCGGCCGTAGACCCCCAGAAATGTCGATGACGGACGACCGACCGTCGCGTAATGAGGCCGGAAAACTGCTGCAAACGGCAACAGGAGCACGCTGCATGTCAAATCCGAAACGAAATACCCCATTGGCAGGGACAGTTCCCATCGCGGTGCACGCGATACCTCTCTCGCCCGTCAATCCACTCGCGCTCTACCGTGCGCTCGCCGCGGAGCGGGCCTCCGGCGACCTCTATCTGCTGGAGAGTCTCGACGGCCCGGACCAGGATCGCCACGGCGCGGTGGTCGGCTGGGGACGCCTCGCTGAGCTGCGGTTCGTCGGCCACCGCCTGGAGCTGCACGGTTCCGGTGCGCTCGTCGACGCGCTGGCCGCCGTCGCCGACGCGGTTCTCGGTGGCATCCTCGGCCGGTCGAACGGGGTGACGACCTGGCGCGTGGACACACCGGACCAGGTGTGGTCGACGGTGCGCGCGCTGACCGCGGCGCTCGCCGTCGACACCGACGTGCCGTCGAGCACGTTCGCCTTCGGCTTCCTGACGACGTTCGCGTACGAAGCGGCCTGGGACATGGACGACTTGCCGCCCAACCCGGCCGCGGACCAGGGCACCCGGATCACGCTCACGTTGTTCCGCGACACGGTCTGGTGGGATCTGGACACCGGCACCGTCCATCGGCTCGTCAGCTCGGGCCCGCTGCTGGAGCCGATGCCGATGTCCCCGCTGCCGGACGTGGTCGAGCCCGGGGAAACGCCGATCGCCCCGGCGCCGCGCTCCGTGCGCGACAGCGTCGACCAGGAAACGTTCCAGGCCCGCGTCAAGGAGTGCCTCGGCTACATCGAGATCGGCGACAGCTACCAGATCCAGATCGGCCACCGCATCGACGTGGCCACCGACCTCGTGCCGCTGGACGTCTACCGGCGTCTGCGCGAGCGCAGCCCTTCGCCGTACATGTACCTGCTGCCGTGGGGCGGTCAGACCGTGATCGGTGCGAGCCCCGAGCTGTTCGTGAAGGTGCAGGACGGTTCCCTGGTCATGCGGCCGATCGCCGGCACCGCGGCACGCGCGGCCGACCCGGAGCTCGACCGGGAGCGCGTGGCCGATCTGGTCGGCAGCGCCAAGGAACGAGCCGAGCACGTCATGCTGGTCGACCTGTGCCGCAACGACATCGGGCGGGTCTGCGTACCGGGCACGTTGAGCGTCGATTCGATGATGAAGGCCGAGCCGTTCGCCTACGTGCACCATCTGGTGTCGACGGTGTCGGGTCGGCTGGAGGCCGACGTCGACGTCTGGGACGTGGTGTGCGCGGCGTTCCCGGCCGGCACCATGACCGGTGCTCCGAAGCTGCGCGCCATGGAGATCATCCAGTCCATCGAGGACACGCCGCGCGGTCCCTATGCCGGGGCGCTCGGCCTGCTCGACCCCCGCGGGTTCGCGATCCTGGCCCTCTGCATCCGCACCGCGATGCACGACGGGCAGGTGTACCGCACCCAGGCGTCCGCCGGTGTGGTCGCCGACTCGACACCCGCCGGCGAGTGGCGCGAGACGCTGGCCAAGATGAGCGCGACGTACTGGGCGCTGACCGGAAGCGAACTGCTGCCGTGAGGGTCCTGCTGGTCGACGCCTACGACAGCTTCACCCACATCATCTACCAGTACCTCCGGACGCTCGGCGCGGAGACCGTCGTCGTGCGCTCCCGGACGCTGACCCCGGACGAGATGGCCGCGTTCGCCCCGGACGCCGTCCTGCTCGGTCCGGGGCCCGGCCACCCCGCCGGCTCCGGTCACGTGGAGCTGGTGCACCGCTTCGCCGGTGAGGTTCCGATCCTCGGCGTCTGCCTCGGTCACCAGGCGATCGGCCTGGCGTTCGGCGGCGTCACCGCGGTCGCCTCGCACCTGATGCACGGCAAGACCAGCGTCGTCGACCACGACGGTCAGGGGGTCTTCGCGGGCGCGCCCGCGCCGGTGACCGTCACCCGCTACCACTCGCTGATCCTCACCCACGCGATGCCGCCGGACCTGGAGGTCACCGCCGTTGCGCGCGACGACGGGTACGTCATGGGCGTGCGTCACCGCACGCTCGACGTCGAAGGGGTGCAGTTTCATCCCGAAAGCATCATGACCCAGGACGGAACGCGGCTGTTCGGGAACTTCCTGCGCCGCGCCGCCCGCCGCCCAGCGATCGCGCCAGCGCGGTGACCAGCCCCATCGGACCACAGCGCCAGCCCCATCGGACCACAGAGCGAGACCTCAAGGAGTCCCATGCCAGAGCCAACCGACCCCGCCCGAGTCACGATCGACGAGCGCGTGCTGGCGCTCGTGCCGCACTACGTGCTCGGACTGATCGCCGTGCCCGAGCTCGACGTGCCGCCCGGTGATCCGGCGGTGGAGGCGCTCCTCGCCGCCGCCGAAGACGCCGTGCAGGCCGAGGACCTGGACAAGGCGGGTGTCGCGGCGCGGGCCGGGATCGCGGGGTGGCGGGACGCGTACCGGGCCGTCGGGTTGAACCCGAACCGGTTCCCGTGCGCCGCCGAGTCGATCGCCAGGCGGGTGGCCAAGGGCGACCGGCTACCCCGGATCAACGCGCTGGTGGACCTGTGCAACGCGGTCTCGCTGAACACCGGCCTGCCGGTCGCGAGCTGCGACCTCGGCGACATCGTGGGGGACCTGGACGTGCGCCCGGCCGACGGCTCGGAGACGTTTCTTCCGCTCGGCCGGCCGGACGCCCCCGAGCACCCGGAACTCGGCGAGGTGATCTACGCGGACGCGCACGGGCGGGCCCACTCCCGGCGGTGGAACTGGCGGCAGGGCGACGTGATGGCCACCGGCACGGGCCCGCACCGGCTGCTGCTCACCGTCGAGGCCGCGGACCCGGTCGGCGCTGCGGAGGTGGACGCGGCGCTGGATCAGCTGAGCGACGCCCTGGTGGCGCTGGGCGTCCGGCAGCCGCACCGCTCGCGGCTCGACCGGGCCGCACCCACCGGCGCTCCGTTCGCCACCGGCACGCGGACCCCGGCGGGACCGTCGTGAAGCGCGCGGTCGTCATCGTCTACCGGCCGGCCGCCGGCCGCTACGCGGCCCAGTTCGCCAGCGTCGTCGAGGCCGCGGAGGAGTACGGCGTCGAGCCGATCGCGCTGATTCCGACCGGTTGGCCGGTCGCGGACGTCGGTGAGGTCCGCTGCTACCACGCCGATCTGGACGACGCGGACGACGTCCGCCGCGTGCTCGGCACGATCTGTGCCGAGCACCGGGTGATCCGGATCTTCCCGCTCTTCGAAGGCGACGTGCTCGCCGCCGGCCGGTGCCGTCGCGACCAGGACATCCCCGGGCTGGACCCGGAACAGTCGCTCACCTTCCGCGACAAGAACGTCATGCATCGGCGGGCGGAGGAACTCGGGATCCAGGTGGCGCGCTCGTGCCGTCCGGACACGCTCGGCGCGGTGCGGGAGTTCGCGGCGGCGACGGGGTACCCCCTCGTCCTCAAGCCGTACGCGGGCTGGGCCTGTGGCCGCACGTTCCGGGTCGACTCCGACGACGACCTGGCGCGGGTGTGGCCCGAGATCGCCGACGACCGCCACGACTACCGGGTCGAAGAGTACGTCGAGGGCGTCGAGTACCACGTGGACTCGCTGGTCAGCGACGGCGAGATCGTGTTCGAGCAACTGTCCCGCTACACGTACTCCGTCCTGCAGTTCCGGGACGAGCCGGGCGGGACGATCTCGCGCAAGTACGACCTGTCCGCGGGTGAACGACGCATCCTGTCCCAGAACGCCCAGCTGCTGCGGGGCTTCGGCATGCGCACCGGCGTCGCCCACGTCGAGTTCTTCCTGCGCGACGACGGCGCGGTGATCTTCGGTGAGGCCGCGGCCAGGGCGGGCGGTGGTTCGATCGTGCCCGCGATCCAGGCCGGGCACGGCCTCAACCTCGCCGGCGAGTGGTGCCGGCTGGAGCTGGACCCGGCGCACCGGCCGGTGGCGCGGAGCGGTCCCGAGATCGGCACCGAGTACCTCTCCTCGTCGCGCGTCGGCCGGATCACCGAGATCACGACCGCGGATCAGCTCAAGACCGTGGAATCGGTGCTCGACGCGGACGTCTGGAAACACGTCGGCGACGTGCTGGAACCGCCGACCGCCTCCAACGACGTGCTCGGCTGGTACGTCTGCTCCGGCCGCAGCTACGAGGACGTGCTGGCGCGGTTCAAGGTCGTCCGGGACGCGTTCGTGGTGCGGACCGCGTCGGAGCAGTGATGATCGGTCAGACCCGGCTGCGGGAGTTCGCAGCGCTGCCCAGGCCGTTGCGGGTCCTGGTGCTGGCCTGTTTCGTCAACCGGGCGGGCATGTTCGTCTTTCCGCTCCTCGCGGTGTATCTCACCGAGGCCAAGCACCTGAGCACGGGTCATGCCGGTGTGTTGATGTCGGTGGGCAGCACCGGCCTGCTGGTCGGCAGCCTGCTCAGCGGCCCGGCCTGTGACCGGGCCGGCCGACGCGCGGCGCTGCTCGTCAGCCTCGTGCTCAACGCGGCGGGGTACGCGGGCCTGGCGCTGGTCCGGGACACACCCTGGCAGTACGCGGCGTTTCTGTTCCTCGCGCTGGTCGGCATGGGGATGTTCGCGCCCGCGGCCAACACCCTCATCGCCGACCTGGCCGCGCCGGAGCAGCGGCCGTTCGCGTACACGGTCAGCTACATCGCCAACAACCTGGGCATGGGCATCGGCCCACTGCTCGGCGGCGTGGCTGCGGCGTACTCGTACGGGCTGATGTTCGCGGGCAACATCGCGCTCGGGCTCGTCTGCGCCGCGCTGATCATGGTCTGGGTGCCCCGCGACACGATCCGGCGATCGCGCCGGCCGGAGGGGCGGAGCAGGCCCGCCGGGTGGCGTGCGGATCTCGACGTGGCGGTCGTGGTCGTCGCGTCGCTGTGTTTCGTGGTCCCGTTGATCGGCATCGAGTACGCGCTGCCGCTGGCGGTCACGACCGTGCTGAACACGTCCGCGGCGATGATCGGACTCGTTTACACGATCAACAGCGTCGTCGTGGTGTCCGCGGGGCTGTTCATCGAACGGAAGATCAAGGCCTATCCGACGCGGGTCCTGCTCATCGTGGCGGGAGCGCTGTGGACCGCGGGCACCGCGGTGATGGCCTTCGCGTTCTCACTGCCCGCGCTCCTGCTGTCCACCGTGGTGTGGACGGTCGGCGAGATCATCGTCTCGGTGGTCGTCCCGACCTACATCGCCGACCAGATCGACGGTCGGCGGGTCAGCCGGTTCATGGCGCTCAACGGCTTCGTCCTGAGCTTCGCCCGGCTCGTCGTCCCGATGGGCTTCGGCCTGTTGTGGCAGGAGCAGGGCCATGCACCGGTGTTTCTCGCGCTGTTCCTCGTACCCGCGGTCGGCGTTCTCGCCTACGCGGTGCTGCCGGTGCGCCGCGCACCGGTGACCGAACCCGATCCGCAATTCGTCTGACCACCTACCTCTCGGAGAAGTGCTACCGATGTCCGTCACCCGATTTCTGCTGTCCGAGAACGACCTTCCGACGACCTGGTACAACGTCGTCCCCGACCTGCCCAAGGGCCTGCCGCCGATGCTGCACCCCGGCACCAGGGAGCCGATCACCCCGGCCGACCTCGAGCCGCTGTTCCCGCAAGCGCTGATCGAACAGGAGTTCTCCACCGAGCGGGACATCGACATCCCCGGCGCGGTCCTCGACGTCTACCGGCAGTGGCGGCCGAGCCCGCTCGTCCGTGCGCACCGCCTGGAGAAGGCCCTGCAGACGCCCGCCCGGATCTACTTCAAGTACGAGGGCGTGAGCCCGGCGGGGAGCCACAAGCCCAATACGGCGGTGCCGCAGGCCTACTACAACAAGCGGGAAGGCGTACAGAAGCTCACCACCGAGACCGGCGCCGGGCAGTGGGGGAGCTCCCTCGCGCTGGCCTGCTCGTACTTCGGTCTGGAGTGCGCCGTTTACATGGTTCGGGTCAGCTACGACCAGAAGCCGTACCGGCGGGCGCTGATGGAGACGTTCGGCGCCGGTGTCACGGCCAGCCCCAGCCCGCTGACCGAGGCCGGCCGCGCGGCCCTGGCCGCCGACCCGAACTCCACCGGCAGCCTCGGCTTGGCCATCTCCGAGGCGGTCGAGGCGGCGCTGAACAGCGGCGGCACCGCCAAGTACGCGCTCGGTTCGGTGCTCAACCTCGTCCTCATGCATCAGACGATCGTCGGCCAGGAGGCGCTCCGTCAGCTGGAGCTGGCCGACGACTACCCCGACGTGGTCATCGGCGCGGCCGGGGGCGGTTCCAACTTCGCGGGTCTGGCGCTGCCGTTCCTGCGCAGGCAGTTCGACGGCGAGCCGGCGGTCCGGCTGATCGCGGTCGAACCGGCGTCCTGCCCGTCGCTGACCCAGGGCACCTACGAGTACGACTTCGGTGACACCGCCGGAATGACGCCGCTGACGAAGATGCACACGCTCGGGCACGACTTCCGGCCGCCTGCCATCCACGCCGGTGGGCTGCGCTACCACGGCATGGCGCCGATCGTCAGCGCGCTCAAGGACATCGACCTGCTGGAGGCGCGGGCCGTGCCACAGCTGGCCTGCTTCGAGGCCGGTGTGCAGTTCGCCAGGGCCGAGGGCATCGTGCCGGCGCCGGAGTCGACCCACGCGGTGCGGGTGGCGATCGACGAAGCGTTGGAATGCCGGGCCGCGGGCCGTTCCCGGACCATCGTGTTCTCGCTGTCCGGCCACGGTCACTTCGACATGCAGGCGTACCTGGACTACTTCGCCGGAGAACTGACCGATTGACATGGGAAGCACGATCCTGGCCATCAACGGCTCGGAACGAGCCGGAGGAAACACCGACCTGGCGGTGGCACACGCCGGCCGCCTGATCACCGAACGCGGCGGCGAGCTGCGGACGATTTCGCTACGGGATCACCGCATCGCGCCGTGTAGCCCGTGCGGCAACTGCAACAGCAGGCCGGTGCCGTGCGAGATCAACGACGACATGCCGGCGCTGATCGAGCAGATGCGCGCGGCGGACGGCATCCTGTACGCCGCTCCGGTGCACGGCTTCGGGCTGGCGCACCTGATGCAGATCTTCATCGAACGCGCCGGGGTCGGTTACCTGCGCTTCGCCCGACCGCTGACGAACAAGGTCGGCGGCGTGATCGTCACCGGCCGCCGGTACAGCGACTCGTCAGCGCACAACCAGATCATCAACAACCTGCTGCTCAACCGCATGATCCTGGTCGGCAGCGGATTCCCGGTGCTGCTGCGCAACACGCAGAGCACGCCGGGTCTGAACGACGTCGAGGGCCTCGACGCTCTCGATCGCATGCTGCACCGGATGCTCGACATGATCCAGCTGCTGCAACGGCACCAGCGCATCGTCGACGGCCCCGTGCTGCCGCCGCACGACCTCAACGAGCGCATTCCTCGTCCGCGTCGCGGCGAGCCCGCATCTACCCGAGGAGACGGCAATGTCCAATGACGCCGCCACGCTGCCCGTCGGCATCGACTTCCCGAACGCCGACTGGGAGAAGTGGCACAAGCCAGGAGCCGACGGGCGCGTCAAGCTCGCGTTCGTCGGGGGTCAGCGGCTGCGGTTACTCGAACTGCCCGCCGGCTTCGACGAGCACGAGTGGTGCGTGCGCGGCCACACCGGTTACGTGCTGCGCGGCGAGTTCACCGTCCACTTCAGGGATCGGTCGGTGCCGTGCCGGCCCGGCATGGGATTTGTGATCCCTGACGACGAGGAGCACCGCTCGCAGGGCTCCAGCGACGAGCCCACGGTCGTGTTCGTCGTGGACCGGGTCGGCGCGCCGTGACCGCCGGTTCCGAAGAGCGGTCGGTCTCGTCCGAGGAGCGCTCGGCGGCGCAGGCCGAGATCGGCCGGATGCGTCACCGCATCGACGAGATCGACGAGCAGATCGTCGGCCTGCTGGCCGAGCGGACCGCCGCGGTGCGGATCCTCACCGAGCACAAGACCGATGAGGACGCCGTCCGCTCCACCGACCGCGTCCGGCAGGTACTGGCCCGGGTCGAGATGCTCGCCGAGCGGCACGACATGCCCCCGCAGATCGCCCGGGAGACGTACCGGTCGCTCATCGACCAGCTGACCACCATGCAGCTGGAGCGGTTGGCGCAGCGGCGGGGAACACCGGCGTGATCACCGACCTGCGCTCGGCGGTCGCGGCGCTGGAGACGACGCCCGGCGAGCTGGTGCGGGTCGACGACGAGCTGCCGGCCCGCTTCGGGGCGAGCGCGCACTACGCCCGGTGGGCCGGCACGCCGGCGCCGCCGCCCACCGGGCCGGGCCCCGCCGTGCTGTACGAACGGGTGCGCCCGGTCACCGGCCCGCCGTCACGGGTCCTGATGGGCCTCTACGGCACCCGCCGCCGGGCCGCCGCGCTGCTCGGCCTGCGCCCCGAGCAGGTGCCGTTCCGGCTGCGGGAAGCCGTGGCCACGCCGCTGGCCCCGGTGCCGGCCACGGATCCGGGCCGATGGCCGCGGGACGTCGTCGCCACGGATCTGTCGACGCTGCCGATTCCGGTGCTCACCGACGAGGACGCCGGGCCTTACCTCACGCTCGGCGCGGTGCTGGCCACCGACCCGGAGACCGGCGTGCGGAATCTATCGGTGCACCGCATGTGCGTGCGCGGCGCCGACCGCCTGACGATCTGGATGGTGCCCGGCCGCGACCTCGGGCTGGCGTACGAACGCTCGCTGCAGCGCGGTCAGCCGCTGCCGGTCGCCATCCACCTCGGTCTCTCTCCGGCGGTTCTGCTCTCCTCGTGCTGCCCCACCTCGCTGGTGCCCACGGACCTGGACGAGCTGGCCGTGGCCGGCGCGCTCGCCGGTGCGCCGGTCGAGTTGCTGCCCTGTCGCAGCGTCCCGGCGGAGTTCATCGCGGACGCCGAGTACGTGCTCGAGGGTGAGATCACCGCGGAGCTGGCCGCGGAGAACCCGGACGGCCCGGCGGCCACGCCCGAGTTCCTCGGCTACCAGGGGAACGCCCACCCGGGACTGCCGGTCGTGCGGGTCAGCGCGATCACGGCGCGGCCCGACCCGATCCTGCAGGCGGTGTCCGGCCCCGGGTACGAGCAGTCACATCTGCTCGGCTTCGGTATGGAGGCCGCGGTGCTGGCCGAGTTGGTTCGCCGGGACGCCCCCGTGCGCGCCGTGCACTGCCACACCGCGGGCGGGGGACAGCTGATGATCGTGGTGCAGTGGCAGGCCAAGCGGAACGCGGGCGACGACGAGGCGGTCCGCGCCGCGTCGATCGGTGTCCTGGAGACGTTCCGCATGGTCAAGCTGGTGATCGGCGTCGACGAGGACGTCGACGTCGAGTCGGAACAGGATCTGTGGTGGGCGATGGTGACCCGCCTGCAGGGCGATCGGGACGTCGTCGTGCTGCCTGACCGCGAGGGGTTTCCGCTCGATCCCTCGCAGCACCTGGTCTACACGACGACGATCTCGGCCAACGGGCGGACCGCGAAGACGCTGTTCGACTGCACGGTGCCGTACGGACAGCACGACCGTTTCCGCCGCCCACCCTTCACCGCGCCGTGACTGGTTCTACGGGGTGGTCGGGTGCGCCAGAGTGGTCGGCATGACGACGATCACCCGCCTGTACACCGACGAGCAGGGCCACGCTCGATTCGAGGACGTCGACGTGTCGTTTCTCCCGGAGAACCCGCCGCCGGACGTGATGGGCTTCTCGCAACCGTTGGCGGCCTCCAGCGTGCTGTTCGGGCTCGGGCCTGCGGGTGGGAGCCATCCGGAGCAGCCGGAGTCCCGGCGTCAGCTGATCATCGGCCTGTCCGGCTCAGCCGAGGTCACCGCGACGGGGGAGACCCGCACGTTCGGGCCGGGGGACGTGCTGCTGGCCGAGGACACCACGGGCGTGGGCCACTCCAGCCGCTCGACCGTAGGTTTTGTCGCCGCCGTCGTACTGCTGGAGCCGCCGGGTGTCTAGCCGGTCCCTCCACCAGGGGCGGGACGCCAGCGCGGCCAGCGCCGCGCCGGCCGCGTTGACCAGCACGTCATCCACGGAGGACACCCGGTCCAGCCGCAGGACGTATTGCGTGATCTCGACGAGGGTGGAGCAGCTCGCCCCGAGTGCCAGTATCCGCGGCACCGACGCCAGCGCCGCGAACCGCATCGGGACGAAGAACCCCAGTGCGGCGAAGATCAGCAGGTTGCCACCGATCCCGATCGGCCCCATCGTGGCCAGGTCCTGCAGCGGAACCAGGCTCACCCGGCCGGGGACGAGGCCGGCTCCCGGGCCGGGCATGAGCGTCAACCAGACGAACGGCACGGTCCCGTAGACCATGCCCACCTCGGCCAGCGACGTCCGCCAGTCCGAGGCGACGCGCAGGCGCGTGAGAGCCCACACCACCAGAGCAGCCGGTGGCAGCCCGACCAGCGTCATGAGCAGGACGCCGTTCTCGGTGTCGTAACAGCCGTGCCATCGACCGGCCAGGCAGGTCGGAGCGGACATCAGAAGCAACCGCCGCCCGGCGAACAGCACGGCGGCCAAGCCGAGGATCGCGAGGCTGACGAGCACGATCCGGGCGGTGCGGTGCGCGGTGCTGTGGTTCACCGCCCTATTGGAGACGCACGGCTGTACCGCTGGCGTATCAAATTTTCGATACGCCGGCGATAACTGCGTGAGGTCGACCCGCGGGGAGGCGCTGCACACTTTGTGCCCCTCTGACGGCACAAAATGTGCAGCGCTTCGCCACCCGGGGCGACCGGGCGCCATCCGGACCCGGGTTTTGGATAGGGCGACGATATGCGCCTGCTTCTACCGTTGAGGGCATGCGTGTGTTGATCGTCGAGGACGAGCCCTACATGGCGGAGGCGATCCGCGACGGATTGCGCCTGGAAGCGATCGCGGCGGACATCGCCGGCGACGGCGACACCGCTCTGCAACTGCTGAGCGTCAACGCCTACGACATCGCCGTCCTCGACCGCGACATCCCCGGGCCGTCCGGGGACGAGGTCGCCAGACGCATCGTGACCTCGGGCACCGGCATGCCGATCCTGATGCTCACCGCCGCGGACCGGCTCGACGACAAGGCTTCCGGATTCGGGCTCGGAGCCGACGACTACCTCACCAAGCCGTTCGAGCTGCGCGAACTCGTGCTCAGGCTCCGAGCGCTCGACCGCAGGCGCGTGCACAGCCGACCGCCGGTGCGGGAGATCGGAGGCTTGCGGCTGGATCCGTTCCGCCGCGAGGTCTACCGGGACGGCCGGTACGTCGCGCTCACCCGGAAGCAGTTCGCCGTGCTCGAGGTGCTCGTCGCCGCCGAAGGCGGTGTCATCAGCGCCGAGGAGCTACTGGAGCGGGCCTGGGACGAGAACGCCGACCCGTTCACCAACGCCGTGCGCATCACGGTCTCGGCGCTGCGCAAGCGGCTGGGCGAACCCTGGCTGATCGCGACGGTGCCCGGCGTCGGCTACCGCATCCATGCCGCATCCGGCGGCGGCTGCGAAGGAGGAGCGCGTGGATAGGGCGCCCGGGTTGAGCGTTCGCCTCAAACTCACGCTCAGTTACGCGGGCTTCCTCATGGTCGCAGGCGCGTTGCTTCTCGCCGTGGTGTGGGTGTTCCTGCTGCGGTACGTCCCCGAGGGGTGGCACGAGCCCCGGTTCGGAAACGCGCCGAGCCTGCCCAACCCGGATCGCTCGGATCTGGTGCGTGCCTTCGTCCCGAAGGCGACGCTCGCGATGGTGTTCCTGCTGATGTTCGGCCTGGTGGGAGGGTGGATTCTCGCCGGCGGCATGCTCGCGCCGCTGACTCGCATCACCAACGCCACCCGCCTGGCCGCGGACGGATCGCTCTCTCACCGGATCCAGCTGGAAGGCCGCGAAGACGAGTTCCGCGAACTCGCCGACGGTTTCGACACCATGCTCGCGCGGCTGGAAGCACAGGTCGTCGAACAGCAGAGGTTCGCCGCCAACGCCTCCCACGAGCTGCGCACCCCGCTGGCGATCACCCAGGCACTGCTCGACGTGGCTCGCACCGATCCGAGCAGCGTCACCGGCGGGCTCGTCGAACGCCTGCATTTTGTCAACGCCCGCGCGATCGACCTCACCGAAGCGTTGCTCCTGCTCAGCCGCGCGGACCAGCGCTCGTTCGTCCGCGAACCCGTCGATCTGTCCCTCCTCGCGGAGGAAGCCGTCGAAACGCTTCTTCCGCTCGCGGAGAAGCGCGGCCTCACGATCGAGACCTCCGGCGAGGTCGCCCCCACCGTCGGCTCTCACGCGCTCCTGCTGCAGTTGACGACGAACCTCGTGCACAACGCGATCGTCCACAACTGCCCGGAACGGGGCGCGGTGTGGATCACGACCAGCGCGCAGCCGAAGAACGTGGTGCTCACCGTCGAGAACACCGGTGAGCACCTCTCCCCGCAGTTGGTGGCCACGATCGTCGAGCCGTTTCAGCGCGCGACCGGACGGATACGCGACGGCCACGCGGGTGTCGGACTCGGCCTGGCCATCGTCAAGAGCATCACCCAGGCGCACGGTGGAACCCTCACGCTTACCCCTCGCCCCGAGGGCGGACTCCGCGTGACCGTGCAGCTCTCGATCTAGGCGCCCATCGCGTCGAACATGTCGTTGACCAAACGCACTACGTGATCGGAAAGTCGAAATACGTGTCCGGATATGGTTCGTCTCTGAGCGTGTAGTGCCACCACTCGACGTCATAGCGACAAAAACCGCTGTTCTCCATGACCGAGCAGAGGTACTGGCGGTTCCTCGCCTCGACCGGTGTGACTCCGGCGGCACCGTGGCGTGAGATCGGATCCATCAGGTCATGGCCACCGCCCATCGGAACCAGTTCGCCGGTGGCCAGGTGATAGAGCGTCAAGTCGACGGTGCTGCCCCGGCTGTGACCTGATTTGGTGGCGACGTATCCCTGTTCGAACATCTCCGGTTTGTCGATGTTGGGGTAGTGCCGCCGTTTCGTCCGGCCGTCCTCCGGCTGTTTCGACCAACACCAAAAACAATCCACGGCCCGTTGCGGACGATATCCGTCCCACAGAAGGAGCCCGAATCCCAGGGATGCGGCCTCTTCCCGCGCACGCGCCAGGGCCGCGCACAGAGCGCTCGTGCCGACTATCCGGTTCGCCAGATACCCGTCCACGGGCTTGCCGGTAAAGTTGTCCCAGGTGGCATATTTGGCGTCCCAGCGTATTCCGGGAACCATCTCGTCGACAAAGGTAAAGTCTTTGATCATTCGAGTTTTCCTGTCAGCGTCAACGAGGCGAGCCGGTCGATCACCTCGGCGAGCGGCAGCCCCGCGGCCGCCATCATCCGCGGGTAGCGGCTGTACGACGTGAGTCCCGGCAACGTGTTGACCTCGTTGAGGACCACCGCTCCGTCCTCTTTCAGGAACATGTCCACCCGCGATAGCCCTCGGCAGCCCAGCGCGCGATAGACGGTTTTCGCGGTCTCCTGGACGAGCGCGCGAAGGTCCGCCGAGATGTCAGCGGGAACGATCGGCGTCGAGTTGGTGGAACCACTCTCCGGGTCGTCTTCCTGGTGGATCCGGAAGAACCCGTGCGAGAGATGGATGCGATCCACCTCGCCCACGATCAGGTCCGAATCGTTTCCCAGGACCGCGCATCCGACCTCGCTGCCGACCACCGCCTCCTCGATCAGCACCTTCGAGTCGTACTTCCTCGCGGCCTCCAGCGCGCTCGGCAGTTCCGCTTTGTGTGACACCTTGCTCACGCCGAACGACGAGCCCGAACGCGCCGGCTTGACGTAGACGGGATAGCGGATCCGGTCGGGGTCAAGATCCTCGTTCGCCGTCACCGCCCAGAACGTCGGTGTGGTGATTCCCGCGTGTCCGGCGACGAGGTACGTGAGGGACTTGTCCATGCACAGGGCGGAACTCTGCACATCACAGCCGACGTAGGGGATGCCGGAGAGTTCCAGCAAGCCCTGGATCACACCGTCCTCGCCGAACGTGCCGTGCAGAACCGGTAACACGAGGTCCAGGCTGAGCACCTCGTAGCGTCCCTGTTCCAGCACGAGCAGCCCGAGCATGCTTCGGTCCGGCGACAACACGGCCGGACGGCTACCGTTCGTCTCCCAGTCCGTGCCGGGGCCATCGCAGAGCTTCCACGCGCCGCGGTCCGTGATCCCGATCCAGAACGGTTCGTATTTTGTGGTATCGAGGCTTCGTGCGACCTCTTGCGCGGACTTGACCGAGACGGGGTGTTCTTCGGACGCGCCCCCGAAAAGAATGCCGACCTTCAACCTATCCACGCCGCGTACCGCCTTCGAAGTTCACACAGTTGAGGAGGCTGTTTTCGACCATGTCGTTGAGCGCGCGATCCGTGTAGTAAGCGGTGTGCGGGCTGATCAGCACGTTCGGCAGCTTCTGCAGACGTAACAGCGGCTCGCTCGGAACGGATGCGTTCCGGTGGTCGGCGGAGAAGATGCCCTCTTCGCCTTCGAGGACATCCAGCGCCGCGCCACCCAGCCGGCCGCTCTCCAGTGCCGGAATCAGAGCCTCGGTGTCGATCAGTGAACCGCGCCCGGTGTTGATCACGAACGCGCCCAGTTTCAGCTGCCCGATGCGCTGACGATTCAGGAGGTGGTGCGTACGCGCGTCGAGCGGGGTGTGGAGCGTGACGACGTCGCAGAGGCGCACCAATTCGTCCAGCGGAACGTAGTCGGCAGCGATCCTCGGGTCGCTGTCGTGGGCGAGTATCCGGCAGCCGAACCCGCGCAGCCTGTGGATGACTGCCGTGCCGATGCGCCCTGTTCCCACTACTCCGACGGTCAGGTCGCGCAGTTCGTGCCCCGGCGTATCGCTCAGCCGGTAATCATGATCGTCGGTACGGCGGACGGTGGATCGTGCGTCGCGCACCGCCATCAGGATGAGCATCAGCGTGTAGTCGGCAACGCTGTCCGGCGAGTAGACGACGTTCTCGACGGTGAGGCCGATGCTCTCCGCGTAACCCGTATCGATGTGGTCGTAGCCGATACTTCGGGTGGAAACGTACTCGACGCCGGCATCGCGCAGCGCGCCGAGAGTGGCGTTGGTGATCCGAGTCCTGTGGTCGACGCTGATGCACCGATTGCCGAGAGCCAAATCGATGTTGACGGCAGAAACCGGCGTCGCGGTGATGGTCGGCGCTACGCCCAAGCGAGGCGCCCACTGCCGGAACAAAGCCGCGTCGCCCTGCCCGCATCCGTACACCGTCACTCCCATTGTCGGGAGCGTGGAGGACGACACCGGCGATCGGGGGCGACCGGCCGCAGTTCGTGTTGGTCCGCTGAAGGTCATGCCCTCAGTCAAGGAATTGTGGCGTTGCCGTCCCGTATCTGGTTTTTGATACGCCGACAATAGGCCGAGCACGCCGACGTACGCGTGCTCGGCCCGGTGAACCGTGGCTGACTACCAGGGCATCACGCCGTGGCGGTCGCGGAACGTGCCGGTCGGGCCGTCGGGGCCGATCGTCGCCAGGGCCACGATCGCGTCGGTGCCCTCTTCGACGGTCTGCGGGCCGCTGTGGTTGTTGAAGTCGGTCGCGGTGTAACCGGGGTCGACGGCGTTGAACAAGACCTCCGGCACCCCCTTGGCGTACTGGGTGGTCAGCATCGTGACGGCCGCCTTCGACGACGCGTAGAGCGGCATCGCGATCCCCGACTCGATCCGCTCCGGGTCGTGCGTGACGCCGAACGAACCGAGGCCGCTGCTGACGTTGACGACGACCGGCGCCGCGGAGTTCTTCAGCAGCGGCAGGAACGCGTGGGTGACCCGGACGATGCCGATCACGTTCGTGTCGTAGACCGCGGCGGCGTGCTCGGCGGTGATCTCCGCCGCCGGTGCGAACGTGCCGGGGATTCCGGCGTTGTTGACCAGCACGTCGAGGTGGCCCTCGTGGGCGGCCACGTCCGCGGCCGCCGCAGCGACCGATGCGCCGTCCGTGACGTCGATCTGAACAAAGCGGGCGCCGAGCGCCTCGGCAGCAGCCCGTCCGCGCTCCGGGTCGCGAGCACCGACGAGGACCGTGTGGCCGAGGCCGATCAGACGGCGGGCGGTTTCGTATCCGAGGCTCTTGTTGGCTCCGGTGATGAACGTGATCGTCATGGCCCCACCGTGCGCCGCGGTGGCGTGCCCTACCAGGGAGCTCTCGACGGTAGGACCAGCAGTACCAGGGTGTTCTCCGCGGCGCGAGGAATCATGGAGGCATGGCACACGACACGCTCGGCGCGACGCTCCGAACCTGGCGCGATCGGCTCTCCCCGGCCGACGCCGGGCTCCGGGTCGCCAGCAAGCGCCGGACACCCGGGCTGCGCCGCGAGGAGCTGGCGAACCTGGCCGGGCTCTCGGTCGACTACGTGGTGCGCCTCGAGCAGGGCCGTGCCACCACGCCGTCGGCGCAGGTCCTGGCCGCGCTCGCGCGAGCGCTGCAGCTGGACTCCTGCGAGCGCGACCACCTGTATCTGCTGGCCGGGCTACAGCCGCCGGCCGCCGGGCTGGTGTCCGACCACGTCCCGCCCGGCGTGCAGCGAATTCTCACCCGGCTCGGCGAGATCCCGCTCGGCGTGTTCGCCGCGGATTGGCGGCTGATCCGCTGGAGCCCGCTCTGGGCCGCGCTGGTGGGTGACCCGGAAAGCGTCGCGCCCGCCGACCGGAACCTGGTCCGGGCCCGGTTCGGCCTGGCGACGGAAACCGTGCTGTCCCGCTGGCCGGTCCTCTCCGAGCTGGGTCCGGAGGTGCTCGACACGGCGGTGGTGTCCGACCTGCGGTCGGCTGAGGCCCGCTATCCGGACGATCCGCGAGTCACCGATTTGATCGCCGAGGCGCAGGCGGGCAGCGAGCGGTTCGCGCGGCTCTGGGCGTCGGGCGCGGTCGGCGTCCACATCGCAGACCGGAAGACGATCGCACATCCGGTCGTCGGGCCGGTGCGCGTGGACTGCGACGTGCTGACCGTGCCCTGCGCGGACCTGCGGATCGTCACGTACACCGCCCCGGCCGGGTCCGAGGACGCGGAGAAGCTCGACTTCCTCCGGGTGACCGCGCCCCTCGCGGCGGGCTAGCGCGGCACACGGGTGACTCGCCGGGAGTCCGCGCTCAGGACCCGGTGAGCGTCTAGCCTGGGTCAACGGGGTGCCGACCCCTACCGGCGAAGGAGCCGTATGTCAGCGTTTCATCCTGATCTGAAGGCCGGACGTTTCATCCCCCGCTTCTCGGTGGGGCCGCGCTCGGTCGCCCTGATCAACCGGATCCCGATGAAATCGGGGCCGCTACCGGACGACGTGGCCGTACAGGACGTGCAGGTACCGGGACCGCCGGGGGCTCCCGCGGTGCCGGTCCGGGTCTACCGGCCGCGGGCGGTCACCGGCGTCATGCCCGCGCTGATCTGGATCCACGGCGGCGGGATGGTCGGCGGGAGCCGAATCCAGGACGAGACGACGAACGTCGCGTTCGCGCGCGTGCTCGGCATCACGGTCGTGTCGGTGGAGTACCGTCTCGCCCCGCAGCACCCGGCGCCCGCGGCGGTCGAGGACGCCTACGCGGTGCTGTCGTGGTTGGCCGCCGAAGCGGTCGAACGCCGGATAGACCCGGGCCGGATCGCGATCGGTGGTGCCAGCGCAGGCGGCGGGATCACGGCCTCGCTCGCCCAGCTCGCGCACGACCGGGGTGAGATCCGACCGGCGTTCCAGCTGCTCGTGTACCCGATGCTGGACGACCGCACGGTCCTCCGGACGGACCTGGACACCACCAACGTCCGCGTGTGGACACCGGGAAGCAACCGCTACGGGTGGACCGCGTACCTCGGTGGCCAGGCACCGGGCGACCCCGGCGTCCCGCCGTACGCGGTCCCGGCGCGCCGTGAAGACCTCACCGGGCTACCGCCGGCGTGGATCGGTGTGGGCGACCTCGACCTGTTCCACGACGAAGACGTCGAGTACGCCGAGCGTCTCCGCCGCAGCGGCGTGGACTGCGAGCTCCTCATCGTCGACGGCGCGTTCCACGGCTTCGACGCGCTGTTCCGCCGGAAGGACGTGTCGAAGGAGTTCTGGCGGGCGCAGGCCCGTGCGCTGCGCGCCGCGCTGTTCCCGGCGGCACCGGCGGACGAGTCCTAGGTCTTCCGAGCGCAATCCGCCTGGACGGGACGACCGGCGAAACGGTCGGCGAGGAACGCCAGCGCGTCGACCGAGCCGATCGCCCCGGTCACGTGCTCGGCCACGAACGGCCGCCAGACGACCTGAGCCCCGAGGCCGCACCAGGCCCGGTGCAGCGCGACGGCCTGCGTGAACGGCAGGACCTGGTCGACCACCCCGTGCCAGAGGAACACCGGCGCGCCGGGCGCCTGCCGGCCGAGCGAGTTCTGCGCCAGCCGCCGCTGCCAGACCGCCGTGGTCAGCGGATCCGTCGTGACCAGCTGGCGCAGCTGCGTGAACGCGTACGGGGTCAGGCCGTCCGGCGTGCAACTCGTTCGGAGTGCGGTGATCACTTTCTTCCCGTACGGGCTGAGGTACGAGTCGAGTCGCAGGTCCGGATAGGACGCGTTCAGCCCGATCGCGGCGTACCCGAGCAGGGCGGCGGCCAGCGTCCCGTCCAGCGAACGCGCGATCACGTACAGGTCGGCCGGCACTCCACCGGCGGCGACGCCGACCACCGAAAGCTCAGGCGCATACCTGGGTTGTAACTGTGCTGCCCAGGCTGCGGCTCCGCCGCCTTCCGAATATCCGTAAAAACCCACTGCTGCGGACGCGGTGAGCCCGGCGGCCGGGAGGCGCTGCGCCGCCCGGACGGCGTCGATCAGGGAGCGACCGGTCGACTGGCCGACCACGTAGGTGTGATCGCCGGGCGTCCCGAGGCCTTCGTAGTCGGTCACCGCCACCGCCCACCCCCGCCGGAGCATCGCGTCGAGGTAGAACTCGGTGAACAGCAGCCCCTTGGCCAGCGACTTCGACGCCGCGCACTGGTCGCCCATGCCCAGCGTCCCCGGCGCGACGCCGACGATGGGCACCGTCGCGGGGTCGCGCCCGAGCGGGACGAGGATCGTGCCCGTGACGGCGTTCGGAGCGCCGGCGGCGTTCCGCGAGAGGTACATGACGAGGTAGCCACGGGCCGGCGGAGCGCTTGCCCCGAGTTGTTTCGGGGCGAGCGGCCGGAACCGGATGACGTCACCCGGGCGGCCGGCCGGGAGCGGCGAGGGCGGGGTGTAGAACGCGTCGCCGTCCGGGCCGAGTGCCGGGGCGACCGTCGTTCCGGCGCCCCTGGCGGCCTGCGCCGCAGGCGGAACGCCGACCGCGAGCACGACGACGAGCGCGAGAAGTAACCGAGTGGTGAACGAACGTCGCATTCGTCCCCACCTCCCAATGGCGCGCCAATGAGGGTGGATTGAGATTGCGCTTATTCGCCACAAAGGTCAATAAAACAGAATCGAGCAAGTTGCGCAGAAATCGGGCCGGTAGGCTCGGCCGGGCGAGCGGGTCTCGCCCGGCCGGCTGCGGCTACTTGGGAGGCATCCGGATGCCGCCGTCGACGCGGATGACCTCCGCGTTCATGTAGCTGTTGGTGAGCACCTCGACCACCATGCTGGCGAGTTCGTCGGCGATGCCGAGGCGCTTGGGGAAGAGCACGCTCTGCCCGAGCTTGGCCTTGAACGCCTCGGCGCCCTCGCCTTCGCCGTAGATCGGGGTGTCGATCAGCCCGGGTGCGATCGTGTTGAGCCGGACGCCGACCGCGGACAGGTCGCGGGCGACCGGGAGGGTCATTCCGACGACGCCGCCCTTCGACGCGGAGTACGACGCCTGGCCGATCTGCCCGTCGAACGCGGCGACCGACGCGAGGTTGACGATCGAACCACGGGAGCCGTCGGCGTCGGGCTCGTTGCGGCTCATCGCGGTCGCGGCCAGGCGCACCACGTCGAAGGTGCCGACCAGGTTGATCGCGATCACCTTGCGGAACGCGTCGAGGTCGTGGGCGGACTCGAACTCACCGTCGCGGCCGACGGTGCGCTGAGCCCAGCCGATGCCGGCGGAGTTGACGACCGCGCGGAGTGGGGCGAGCTCGGTCGCAGCGTTCACGGCCGCCTTGATCTGGTCGGTGTCGGTGACGTCGACCCGCGTGAAGACGCCGCCGATCTCCTTCGCGAGTGCCTCACCCTTGTCGACCTGCAAGTCGGCGACCACGACGGTCGCACCCTTTGCCGCGAGCTGGCGGGCTGCGGCGGCACCGATACCCGACGCGCCACCGGTGACGATCGCGCTTGCGCCGTTGATCTCCATGTTCGGGCGTTCACCTAATTTCCTCGGAAACGGTCGGATGCCGCACGACGACGCTGGTCGAGCTACGGCGTCCTCACTCTAGTGAACGGCGGTTCGCATTTCGTGCGTAATCGCCGATTGACCCTCAGCCGGAATAGGTTCGGATCCGCCACAGCCCGAACCCGGTCAGCGACAGGCTGAGCGCGAGGAACACCGACAGCTCGATCCACTGGAACCTCCAGTAGCGGTCGGCCGGCTGGTACTCGTAGCTGAAGTGCAGGTTCTGCCGGGCGGTGCACGCCATCCCCTCCTGCGGGTCGCTCTGGTCGCACTGCTCCGATTGTTCGAGCGTGTACGGCGTGCCGTCGGCGTTGAACACCTGGCTGCTGGACGTCAGCGACCACGCGCCGGGCATCGTGTAACCGTCGATCTGAGCACCGCGCGCGTTGATCCCCATGAAGTCCGCGCGCGACATCGCCTCGGCGTCGAGCTTCACCGTGCTGGTGACCGGCGTCATCAGGTGCTGACGAAGAGCGGTGGGCATCACGACCTGGATGACGGCGAACAGCACCAGGGTCAGCGCCATCGCCGGCAGCGTCCGGCGCACGAGCAGACCGACGACCGTGCCGAGGACGAACGCGAAGACCGCGTACCCGACCGGGACGATATTGCGCGAGGCGAACGTCAACGCACCGAACCGTTCACCGATCAGCTGGTCGTAGCGGCTGGCGCTCCACGTCAGCAGCAGGCTGTACAGCCCGGTGACGGCCATGCTCGCCAGCGCGAGAAGCGTCAGCTTGACCGCGAGCCAGCGCACCCGGGTGATGCTCTGGTTCCAGACCAAACGGTCGGTCTTCTCCTCGAGTTCGCGGGTGATCAGCGGCGCGCCCCAGAAGACCCCGATCAGCGCCGGCACGCCCAGCAGCAGCGCGCCGATCAACGCGACCTGCACGCCGTACGTGTTATCGAAGCCGCGGCGGGCGCTGGCGCAGTCCGACGGCAGGCAGCCGACGATGTCGTTGGTGTAGGCCTGCCCCATCTGGCGGCCGAGGAGAACGAGGTAGATCGCCAGCGCGATCAGCGCCGCGGACGCGACGATCGCCTGGATGCGGAACTGCCGCCAGGTCAGCCAGATCATCGCGATGCCTCCACGGGGACAAGGGCACGGGTCATGTACGCGAGCCCGAGTTCTTCGAGGTGGGGGTGGTCCGTGCCGGGGATCGGATCGGTGCTTCGCGCGATGTGCGCGTCGATGACTTCCGCGCCGGGCGGGAGGGCGTCGCCGTCACTGACCCGGTAGTGCAGGGCGAGGAGGTCCGCGACGTCGCCGGCGAGTTGCACCCGCGACGCGGCCAGGACGACGAGGTGGTCACAGACCCGCTCCAGATCACCGAGCAGGTGCGAGGAGAGGACGACGCTGACTCCGAGTTCGGCGACGAAGTCCAGCAGATCGCGCAGGAACGCGCTGCGGGCCAGCGGGTCCAGGGAGGCGACCGGTTCGTCGAGGATCAGCAGCTCGGCGCGTTTGGCGGCGGCGACCGTGAGCGCGAGCTGGGCCCGCTGGCCACCGGACAGCCGGCCGGCCTTCTGCGCGGGGTCGAAGCCGAGTTGCTGGACGCGCCGCTGCGCCAGGGCCATGTCCCAGCGGGGGTTGAGCCGGGCGCCCAGCCGCAGGTGGTCGGCGACCGACAGCCTGGAGTAGACCGGCGCGTCCTGCGCGACGAACCCGACTCTGGCCAGTTGCGCCGCTCCGGCGGCGGGGCGGTCGCCCAGCACCGTGATGCTTCCGGCGGTCGGCGTGAGCAAGCCACAGACCAGCCCGAGCAGCGTGGACTTTCCCGCGCCGTTCGGACCGACCAGACCGACGATCCGCCCGGCCGGTATTCGCAGGGTGCAGTCGGTCAGCGCCGTCGTCCGGCGGTAGCGTTTGCTGAGCTGCTCGGTGGTGATGATCGAGGTCATGGCGCCAGTTGTAGGAAATGGACGGTCACAGCAGCGTCCGCGTTGTTGTGACCGTGGTGTGACCGGTCCGCCGATAGCCTCGGACGATGAGGGTGCTGGTGGTCGAGGACCAGGCTGAGCTCGCCGACTCGGTGGCGCGGGTGCTGCGCCGGGAGGGTATGGCGGTCGACGTCGCCTACGACGGCACAGCCGCGCTGGAGCGCTCGGACGTTGTCGACTACGACGTCGTCGTGCTGGACCGTGACCTGCCCGGCGTGCACGGCGACGACGTCTGCCGCACGCTGGTCGCCCGGGACGCGTCCAGCCGCGTGCTGATGCTGACGGCTTCGGGCACCGTCGCGGAGCGCGTCGACGGGCTCGGACTCGGCGCCGACGACTACCTGCCGAAACCGTTCGCGTACGCCGAACTCGTGGCCCGGATCCGTGCCGTCGGTCGCCGGACCCGTCCGGCGGCGTCGCCGATCCTCGTCCACGGCGACCTCCGGCTCGACCCGGCACAGCGCACCGCCACCCGCGCCGGTGCTCGCCTGGCGCTCAGCCCGAAGGAGTTCGCCGTGCTCGAACACCTGCTGACCGGTCAGGGCCGGGTGATCTCCGCCGAAGAACTGCTCGAACGGGTGTGGGACGAGGCGGCCGACCCGTTCACCACCACGGTGAAGGCGACGATCAACCGGCTGCGGACGAAACTCGGCGACCCGCCGCTCATCGAGACCGTCGCCCGCGCCGGCTACCGGATCTGAGATGCGCGCCGTCCACCGGGTGCGGCTGCGTTTCACCCTGCTCTACGGCCTGATCTCGGTGCTGTCCGGCATGACGCTGCTCGCGATCGTCGTCGTGTTGGCCCGGAGCCTCCCGCCCGCGGACGTCGCCGCACCATCCGACGCCGCACCATCCGACGCCGCACCACCCGACGCCGAACCAGTGGTCGGCGCACCCGCCGTGTACGTCGACTTCAGAACCGACATGCTGCTGGTGTCAGGTATCGCGCTCGCGGTCATGGCGCCGGTCTCGCTGGTGCTGGGCTGGGTGTTCGCCGGCCGCATGCTGCGCCCGGTGCAGTCGATGACGCTGCGCCTGCGGCAGATCTCCGGCTCCAACGTCCACGAGCGGCTGGCCGTGGGGGGTCCCCGCGACGAGTTCAAGGACCTCGCCGACACCATCGACGGCCTGCTCACCCGTCTCGAATCCGCGCTCAACGGCCACAAACGCTTCGTCGCCAACGCGGCCCACGAGCTACGAACACCGTTGACCGTCGAATCCGCGCTGATCGAGGAGCCGCTGATCGACCCGGACGCGACCGTCGAGGCGTACCGCGCGAACTTCGAGCGCCTGCTCGCAGTCAACCGGCAGCGCGGCCGGCTGCTGGAGTCGCTGCTCACGCTCGCCGGCAGCGAACACGTCCGCGACCGCGTCGACAAGGTGGACCTCGCCGAGGTCGTGCAGCAGGCGATCCGGGACCGATCCGCGAGCCTCGACCGGCACGGGCTCCGGGTCATGGCCGCCGCCCGGCCCGCCTGGCTCCTCGGCGATCCGACGCTGATCGCGCGGCTGGTCGCCAACCTCTGCGACAACGCGATCCACTACAACGTCCCGGGCGGCGAGATCGACGTCAGCACGCGCCTCGACACCGGCCGGGCGGTGCTGGTCATCGCGAACACCGGACCCGTCGTCCCACCCGAGCACGTACCGCGGCTCTTCGAACCGTTCCAGCGGTTGCACCGGGTGTCCGACGACGCCCACCACGGGCTCGGTCTGTCGATCGTCCGGGCCATCGTCGCCGCGCACTCCGCCGAGCTCGACGCGCACGCACGCCCGGAGGGTGGTCTCGTGTTTGAGATCGCGTTCCCCGCCGTGTCGGATTGAGCTGCCGCCCACCTGAGCCGCCGCCGCGACCAGCTCGGCTAGCGGGCGCCGCGGAGGGCGGCGGCGAACTCGGACGCGTCGGCGTAGCGCGCGGCCGGAACCTTGCTCAGCGCGCGGAGGACCGCCGCCGCCAGGCCCACCGGGACGTCGTCGGGCAGCGGCGCGGGCTCCTGGCGGACGACGAGCTGGACGATCTCCGTCAGGCTGTCGCCGGTGAACGGTGCCCGGCCGGCCAGACAGCTGTACGCGACCGCACCGAGCGCGTAGACGTCGGTGGCCGGCGAGATCCCGCCCGCGGTGATCTGCTCGGGCGCCATGTAGTACGGCGAGCCGAACATCAGCCCCGCCGGTGCTTCCGCGGAGCGGATCGAGCGGGCCAGCCCGAAGTCCACCAGCACGACCCGGCAGTCCGGCTGGATCATCAGGTTGCGGGGTTTGACGTCCCGGTGCACGAGCCCGGCCCGGTGCGCGACCTGTAGCGCCGCCGCGGCCTGGGCCAGCACGGACAGCGTGTCCGCACTGCCCAGGCGGCCGGCGGAGGCGATGTGGTCGGCGAGGGCCCAGCCGTCGATGTGTTCCATGACGAGGTACTCCCGGTGGTCGCCCTCGGGCGTCTCGTCGGTGCCGTAGTCGTAGACCCGGACGATCCCGGAGTGCCGCAACGACGCGAGGAGGCGCGCTTCGGTCCGGAAGCGGCCGCCGGAGTCCTGATCGGACGGCAAGGACGGGAGCGGGATCTTGACGGCCACCGTGCGGAGGAACACCGCATCGGTGGCTCGCCACACTTCCCCCATACCGCCGGCGCCGATGCGTTCTTCCAACCGATAACGGCCACCCAGTACCCGTTCAGAGCAGTTCGGGTCGCCGACATGGACCTCGCTCTCGGCGTACGTCGTCATGGCAGTTCTCCCTAAAAGGGCGTGGTTGTTCGTCCTTGTCCCACCCCTTGTGAATGATCGGTCAGAGCGGATTTCCGCAGCGTTGGCAAACGGATCGGCGCTCCGGCGGTGCAAGACTGGTGCGCATGAAGTACGTGTTGCTGATCTGCGATGACGAGTCGGTCTCCCTGAGCAGTGAGGAACTCGGGGCTGATCCGGTGCTCCGGGCCTGGGAGTCGGACCTGAACGGGCGTCGAGCACTGTCGGCGGGCGCCCGCTTGCGGCCGGTCGCCGAGGCCACGACGGTCCGCGTCCGCGACGGCGAGACCCTGGTCTCGGACGGACCGTTCGCCGAGACCAAGGACTTCATCGGTGGCGTCGCGCTGATCGAGGCCGCCGATCTGGACGAGGCGATCGTGGTCGCCGCCGGACACCCCTACGCCCGGTGGGGCTGCGTCGAGATCCGCCCGGTTTGGGAGTGAATTCGGCGGGTGACGTGCGCGCTGCCGTTGACGCCGCCTACCGGAGCGACTGGGGTCAGGTCGTCGCGACGCTGATCGGGATGACCGGGGACTGGGATCTCGCCGAGGACTGCGCGCAGGAGGCGTTCGCCACCGCGCTGTCGACGTGGCCGCGCGACGGCATCCCGAACCGCCCGGGCGCCTGGCTCACCACGACCGCGCGCAACCGCGCGGCGGACCGGCTGCGGCGAGACACCGTGGGGCGGACGAAGCTGCGGCAGATCGCGGTGTTGGCGCGGGATCCGGACGAGCCGCCCACCGAGGAGATCCCCGACGAGCGGTTGCGGCTGATCTTCACCTGCTGCCACCCGGCGCTGTCGTTCGAGGCCCGGATCGCGCTCACCCTCCGCACGCTCGCCGGTCTGAGCACCGCCGAGATCGCCAAAGCGTTCCTCACCGCCGAATCCACGATGGCGCAGCGACTGGTCCGGGCGAAGCGCAAGATCGCCGAGGCCGGTATCCCGTACCGCGTCCCACCCGCCGAGGTGCTGCCGGAACGGCTGGCCTCGGTCCTCGCGGTTCTCTACCTGATCTTCAACGAGGGCTACGACGAGCAGGACGGACGCCGCGCGCTGGCGGCGGAGGCGATCTCCCTCGCGCGGACACTCGTCCGGCTGATGCCGCAGGAGCCCGAGCCCCGCGGTCTGCTCGCGCTGATGTTGCTCGGCGAGGCGCGGCGGGCGACGCGGACCGAGGACGGTGTGCTGGTCACGCTCGAACAGCAGGACCGCTCCCGGTGGGACCGCGCCCTGATCGACGAGGGTGTCGCCGTGCTCGACGAGGCGCTGGGGCTGCGCGGGCCCGGGCCGTACCAGGTGCAGGCCGCCATCGCCGCCTGCCACGTCACGGCGCCCGACGCGGAGAGCACCGACTGGCCGCAGATCGCGGCCCTCTACGGCGAACTGGCCCGCCTGGCGCCGTCCCCGGTGGTGGAGCTCAACCGGGCGGTGGCGATCGCGATGTCCGAGGGGATCCCGGCCGGTCTCGCGCTGGTGGACCAGCTCACAGCGTCCGGACGATTGAACGGGTACCACCTGCTGCCTGCCACCCGGGCCGACCTGCTCAGGCGGGCAGGCCGGGCGCCGGAAGCGAAGGTCGCGTACGAGGAGGCACTCCGGCTGGCGCCGACCGACGCGGAGCGTCGTTATCTGACCGATCGAATTCGCGGGCTCTGACTGTCGATCCCGAACCGTCTCCTTCGTCGGTGGGGCGAAACCACCGGACGAAGGAACTTGTGATGTTACGAACCGAGAGGCCCCGGCGGGGTCTCGTACTGGCCCTGGCCTGCGCCTCCACGGCCATGGTGGGCCTCGACGTCGCGATCGTGAACGTCGCGCTGCCCTCGATCCAATCCGATCTCGGCGTCGGGCCGGGCGCGCTGCAGTGGGTGGTCGTCGCGTACGCCCTGCTGCTCGGCGGATTCCTCCTGGTCGGCGGGCGGATGGCCGACCAACTGGGACGTCGGCGCGTCTTCCTGGCCGGGCTCGTGATCTTCACCGCTGCGTCGTTCGTGGCCGGCGCCGCGCAGCAGGCCGGTGTCCTGATCGCGGCGCGCGGCCTCCAGGGATTCGGCGCCGCGCTCGTCGCGCCGGCCGCGCTCTCGCTGATCGCGGTCACGTTCGCCGAGGGGCGGGAACGTGCCCGCGCGGTCGGCATCTTCGGCGGAGTGGCCGGAGTGGCCGGGTCGGTGGGGGTCGTCGCCGGAGGTCTGCTGACCGCCGGGCCCGGCTGGCGCTGGGCCTTCCTCCTCAACGTCCCGGCCGGCGTCGTGTTCGTCGTGTCCGCCGTCCTGTTCCTCGCCCCGGATCAGGCCCGTGACCGCGCCGCGCGACTCGACCTGGCCGGGGCGTCCGCGGTGACCGGCGGCCTGCTGCTGTTCGTCTACGCGCTGCACCACGGCGCCACCGAGGGGTGGATCTCCGGGTCCACGGCGGCGCTGTTCGTCGCGGCGGTCGGCCTCCTGGTCGCGTTCGCGCGGATCGAGGCACGGTCCGCTGCTCCGCTCGTGCCTCCCGCGACGTGGCGCAACCGAAGCCTGGTCGCGGCGAACGCCGCCGCGTTTCTCGCGTACTGCGCGCTGTTCTCGTTCATCTTCCTCGGCTCGCTGCTGATGCAGCAGGCGCTCGGGTACTCGCCGCTGAGGACCGGCGTGGCCTGGCTGGCCACGACCGCGACGAGCTTCGTGGCTGCGGTGGTCGGCGGCCGGCTCGTCGGCGTGGCGGGGGTGCGGTGGGTGCTGATCAGCGGGCTCTCGCTGGTCACCGCCGGAGCGCTGTGGCTGACGAGGATTCCGGCCGCCGCCGGCTACCCCGCCGACCTGCTGCCCGCCTTTCTGCTCGTCGGGGTGGGTTTCGGGTTCTGCGGCCCCGCGCTGCAGATCGGCGCGCTGTCCGGCGTGTCGCGGTCGGCGTCGGGGCTGGCGTCCGGTCTCGTGGAGACGATGCGGGAGATCGGTGGCGCCGCGGGCGTCGCGGTGGTGTCGACCGTGCTCGTGGCGCGATCCGGTCTCGCCGGCTTCCACGCCGCGTTCGCGCTGATCGGCCTCCTCGCGGCTCTCGGCGTGGTCACCGCCGGGGTCGGGCTCGCGGGCGTCGAGGAGCGTCCGCTCGCCGATGTCGATCCGGAGTCGCTCAGTTCGTCGGTGGAGCGTCAGGGTGAAGAAGCCTGCCTCGGAACCAAGGAGCAGTCATGAGTGACACCACGACCAACCTGCCCCCGGTCGTCGACCGGTCCGCCTTCCAGGCGGAGCTGGACCGGCTCCGGGTCCGAAGAAGGCGGCTGCCCCGGGTGGCCGCCGGACGCTCGGACGACCTCGTGCAACCCTGAGGCGCGATCACTCCGTCGTACGGGTATCTCTCGCCCGACAGGAGTCCCGGCCTTGCGTAAAGCAGACGAAGAACGGTTCACGGCCTTCGTCGAGGAGCGGATGGACCGCTGGCGACGCAGCGCGTTTCTGCTGTGCCGCGACTGGCACACCGCCGACGCCGTCGAGAACGACGCGGTCAGGTCCCTCACGTGCACGAAGGACGGCGGCTGCGTCTCACGGAAGGGGCCGCAGGGCCAGGCGATGACGGTTCGGCACTGGCGCTTCTCGGCGGAGGCCGACTACACCGAGGTGCGGATCGCGCTGCCGGAGAAGCGGGTCCTGATCCTCGAGGCCCACAATCAGGTTCTGACGAAGGACCAGCTGATCGACGTCGTCTCGGACCTCGCCGGCCAGATCAAGTAACCGCCGGAACGCGATCGCCGTGCTGCGCTACGAATCCAGGTAGCGCAGCACGGCCAGCACGCGTCGGTGGTCACTGTCCGACGGCGGCAGGCCGAGCTTGACGAAGATGCTCGTCACGTACTTCTCCACCGACGCGGGACTCACCGCGAGCGCACCCGCGATCGCGGAGTTCGACCGTCCCTCGGCCATCAGCCCGAGCACCTGCCGTTCGCGCGCGGTGAGCGTTTCCAGCGCGAACACCCGGCGGCTCGCCCCGAGGATCTGGCTGACGACTTCCGGGTCGAGCACGGTCGCCCCGCCGGCGACCCGGGTCAGCGCGTCGAGGAAGTCGCCGACGTCGGCCACCCGGTCCTTCAGCAGGTAGCCGATGCCCTCGCACCGCCCGGACAGCAGCTGGGTGGCGTAGCGGGTCTCGATGTACTGGGAGAGCACGAGCACCGCCACGTCGGGATGATCCTGGCGCAGCGTCAGGGCGGCGCGGAGCCCCTCGTCGGTATGGGTGGGGGGCATGCGGACGTCGACCACCGCGATGTCCGGCCGGTGCGCGGCGACCGCGGCGAGCAGCGCGTCGGCGTCGGCGACCGCCGCTACGACGTCGTGGCCGCGCCGCTGGAGCAGGTGCACGAGGCCGTCACGGAGCAGCGCCGAGTCCTCGGCGACGACGACCCGCATCAGGCACGCACCGGGAGTTCCACAGTGACCACCGTAGGGCCGCCGGGCGGGCTGACGAGCTCCAGCGTGCCGTCGACCGTGCCGACCCGGTGGGTCAGGCCGGCCAGACCGCCGGCCGGCGTCCGCCGGGCGCCGCCGGTTCCGTCGTCGCGCACGGTGAGCCGCAGCCAGCCCGGCCGCACGGCGGTCAGCGACAGGGCCGCTGCGCGTGCTCTGCTGTGTTTCGCGACGTTGACCAGGAGTTCG
The DNA here is from genome assembly GCF_900143005.1 of Cryptosporangium aurantiacum. NCBI lineage: Bacteria > Bacillati > Actinomycetota > Actinomycetes > Cryptosporangiales > Cryptosporangiaceae > Cryptosporangium > Cryptosporangium aurantiacum. Next base: position 45,085 of record NZ_FRCS01000003.1, on the reverse strand, counting down.
GCGGCGGTGAAGTAGGCGATGGTCTCGATCGCCGGTGACGGGCGGTCCGGCAGCTGGACGTCCAGCTCCACCGGGACGGGGCTGCGCGCCGACAGCGTCTGCAGTGCGGGCCCCAGCCCGGTGTCGAGCACCGGCGGGTGGATCCCGCGCACCAGGTCACGCAGTTCGACGAGGGCCTGCTTGGCGCCCTGGTGTGCGGTGTCCACCAGCGCCAGGGCCGCCGCGGGGTCACCCTCGGCCAGCTCGTCCTTGGCGAGCCCCAGCTCGAGCGCCAGTGTGACGAGTTGGGCCTGGGCGCCGTCGTGGAGGTCTCGTTCGATCCGCCGCAGCCGCGCGGCGGAGTCGTCCATCGCCTGCGCGTGGGCCTGGCGCAGCGTGTCGGCGCGGGTGGGCCGCAGCAGCGTTCTGGCCAGGAGCCGCTCCGGCCAGAGCAGCCCCCGGGTGATCCAGGGGGCGGCGAGGAGCAGGAGTAGGCCGACGACGCCCACCGTGGGGACGTACAGCCACTCCGGCATCGACCAGTCGCCGAAGGTCGGGGTCACCAGGTGGGTGCCGTGCTCGTCGGTCTCGGAGGGGAAGACCACGAACCGGCTCCAGACCGGATAGGACGCGAAGGCGATCCCGTACGCCCAGGTCAACGCCGCGGCCGCGCCGAGCACCAGCGCGACCGGAGACTTTCCGATCAGGTAGGCGAGCGCGCGCCAGCCGGCGGCGTCGGTCAGCCCGGCCCGGACCCAGTCCACGATCCCGCGTCCCCGAACCACCGCCGGTGGGGGCTCGAGGGGTTCACCGAGCAGCCGCCGGGACAGTTCCCGGTGCAGGGCGGCGAGATCCCGGGCGCCGCGCAGGCCGACGGCCAGCCAGGGCAGCCCGATCGGCGTCAGCGACAGGAGCACGCCGGGAACGAGCACGACCAGCGCGGAGACGAAGCCGATCACGGCCAGCGGGACGCCCAGCACCGCATACAGCAGTCGGCCCCACGTCCGTCTGCCGTACCACCGTCGCAGTAACCGCGCCACGCTCACCAGCGTGCCGGACCGGGCTGCGCCGCCACACCCGGCAGCCCCGCCCGGTTGTCCCGAAGTCCGGCAGCGGCCCACCGGATGTCCGGCCCTGGCCCGGGCCGCCAGGTTGGGGCCATGAGCGACCCGAAGAGCCTGCCGGAGGTGGCGTAGCCATGCTGCGGTACGTCCTGTCCAGCGTCCGGGCCCACAAAGGACGCCTGCTGCTGACCGCCCTCGCGATCACGCTCGGGGTGAGCCTGGTCGCCGCCACGTTCGTCGTGATCGACACCTGGCGGGCGGCCGCCGACGCGAGCGCGCACCACCGTCCGCGCGGCGTCGACGTCGTGGTCGGACACGACGGGGACGAACCGGTGCCGGCGGCGCTGATGGATCGGTTGGAGCGCGTCGAGGGGGTGGCCTCGACCACGGGCGTCGTCGTCGGCGTCGCACAGATCCTCGGACGCGACGGCCATCCGGTCGCGGGCCGTGACCCGATGGCCCGGACGATCGACGCGTCGTTCGACGACAGCCTGCGCGCCGGACGGGTGCCTGCCCGGCCGGGGGAGGTGGTCATCGACCCGGCCACGGCCGCGTCGGAGCGCTACCGCGTGGGCGACGAGATCCGGATCGTCAGCTCGGCGAGCCTGCCGGAACCCGTCACGGTCGTGGGGTTGCTCGATCCGCCGGAGCAGCCGGGCGCCGCGTTCGTCGGCGTCCACCCGAGCGCCGCCAGGGACCTGCTCGCCCGCCCCGGCCTGGTCAGTTTCGTCGAAGTGCGCGGGACGCCGGGAACCGACGAGCGGGTGCTGCGGGACCGGGTGTCAGCAGTCGTCGGAGAGCAGTACCCGGTGATCACCGGGTCTGAGCTGCAGGCCGAAGTGGACAGCGCCGCCGAACCCGACCCGCTCTTCACCACGATCTTCCTGATCGCGAGCCTGGTCGCGCTGTTCATCGGTGCCTTCCTGATCCGCAACACGTACACGATCGTCCTGGCGTCCCGGGCTCGCGAGCTGGCCCTGCTGCGTTGCGTCGGGGCGCAACGCCGCCAGCTGCGCCGCGCGGTGCTGCTGGAGGCGGCGATCGTCGGCACGGTGGCGTCGCTGGGCGGGCTGGTGCTCGGTGTGGCGATCGGCTGGGGTGTCGCCGCGCTCCTGGAGGCAGCCGGTGCGGTGCCGGTCGACGTCACCGGGCGCATGCCGCGGCTCCTGCCGCGCACGGTCGCGATCACGCTGGCGGTCGGCGTCGTCACCGCGCTGATCTCGGCGTGGGGTCCGGCCCGGCGCGCGACCCGGGTGCCGCCGATCGCGGCGCTGCGGGGTGAGGTGTACGTCCTGGACCGCCGGGTCCGTCGGGTGCGCGCGATCGTGGGTGGTCTCGCGAGCCTCTGCGGGATCGGTCTGCTGCTGGCCGGTGGGCTGGCCGACCCGGCCGCGGATGCGTTGGTCCGGGTCGGTGCCGGGCTCACCGTCGTCGGGGTGCTGGTGCTCGGTCCGGTATCGACGCCGCCGATCGCGCGGCTGGTGGGCCGGCTGATCCACCCCGGCCGCGGCGTCGCAGGGCGGCTCGCGGCAGAGAACGCGGTGCGCAGCCCGCGCCGGACAGCGGCGACCGTCCTGCCGCTGGTGATCGGGCTGGCGCTGGTCGGTTTCCTCACGACGCTGGCGGCAGGCAGCCGTGCGTCGGCCACCGGCGGTTTTGATCACGCGTTCCGCGCCGACTTCCAGGCGCGGGCGTTCAGCCCCGACGCGTCGATGAGCCCGGCCGTGCCGCGCCGGCTGGAGGCGTTGCCCGAGGTGGCGGTCGTGGCCGCGATCCAGTCCGCGGACGCCGAGCTGACCGCCCGCGACCGGGAGGCCGCCGGGATCGGCCTCGTCGGGGTGGACCCTTCCCGGCTCGCGGCGACGCTGGCGTTGAACGGCAACCTGGCCGACGTGACGGACGGCGGCATCGCGCTGCGGCGCAGCGTCGCCCGGGAACGGGGGGTGACGGTCGGGTCGTCCGTGCGGGTACGGGGCGCCGGCGACAGCGAGCGGACGTTCGTCGTCCGGGCGATCTACGACACGTCCGGCTTCGGTGACCTGGTCGCTTCCCGGATCGCCGACTTCGACGCGGTGATCACGCCGGCCGACTTCCGGCGGCTCATCGGTGACCCGGGGGTCACGACGGTCTACGCGTCGCTGCGCGACGGCGTTCCACCCGACAGAGCGCGCACAGCCATCGGACGCTCACTCGCCGGCCACCCGACCGTCGAGATCACCAGCCGGGCCGAGCTGCGCGGGCAGCTGGCCGCCGACCTCGACCCGGCGCTGCGGGTCTACTTCAGCCTGTTCGGGCTGATGATCGTGATCGCGCTGTTCGGCATCGCCAACACGCTCGCGCTGTCGGTGCTCGAACGCGTCCGCGAGATCGGCCTGCTGCGCGTGGTCGGAATGCAGCGGCGCCAGATCCGGGCGATGCTCTGCTGGGAGGCGGCCACCGTCGCCGCCACCGGTGCGGTGATCGGCCTCGCGCTCGGGTCGCTGGTGGGCTGGGCCACGACCCGTGCCCTCAACCTGTCGGCGACCGACGTGCCCGTCGCGCTGCTCGTCGCGTGCGCGGGTGGCGCGGTGCTGGCGAGCCTGCTCGCCGCGGCGCTGCCGGGCCGCCGCGCGGCCAGGGTCGACGTCCTCCGCGCGCTAGCGACTGAGTGACGCCGGGATCCCGGCCGCGGTCACTCCGTGGTGACCGGCAGCGTGATCAGCAGGTCCTCGAGCTGCTCACCCACCGGATAGACGTCGTTGAACAGACCGGCGCCCGACTCGGTGAGCGCGACCTCGGTGCCGGCCCAGAGCTCGACGTCCTCGTCGGTCGGCACCGGCGCGATCCGGAGCGTGGCGAGCGAGAGGCGCTCGGAACCGTCGGCGATACTCAGCTCACCCTGCTCGCCGCGCAGGTCGATCCGCGGCTCGGCGAACTGCACGAAAAGCATCCCGAAGTGGCCGCTGAAGCGGACGTCGCCGTGGAAGGTCCAGTACCGCTCGGCGGTGCCGTCCGGGGCGGTGCGCCGGCCTGCCGCCTCCGGGGGGAAAACGATGTCGTGTGGTCCGGCCGGGAACGCGCCTGCGCTCACGAAGCCTTTGCCGTCGGGCATGCGGCGGACGTAGTCGACGAACGAGCGCTTGATCGCCCAGCGCAACCCGTACGGGGGAGTCTCCTCGGTCACGGCTCATGCTCCCACGCGCCTGCTCGGGTCGGTGGGGAAACTAGGTGTCCGCTCCCGGTGGGGGAGCCGCGGCGGCTGCGCGGAGGCGGGTGGCGAGGACGGTGCCTGCCGCGACGAGATGGTCGTGCATGGCGCGGCGGGCGGCGTCGGCATCGCGCTGTTCGAGCGCGGCGATGACGTCGCGATGGTCGTGCACGGTGAGCTCGGGCCAGCCCTCGACCGTCGTCCAGAGCAGGCGGGGCGCGTAGCCGAGCGTCTGCTTCAGCAGGCGCAGCAGACGCGGAGCGTCGGCGGCACGGTAGACCGCGCGGTGGAAGCGGTCGTTGAGTTCCTGCACGGTCGAGAGGTCGCCGCCGTCGGCGGCGACCTCGATCCCGGTCTGCAACTCGGCGAGCTCGCCGACCTCCGCGGGCGTGAGCCGGGCAGCGGCCCGCGCGGTCAGCTCCCCGGCGAGCAACGCCTGGCCGACGAAGATGTCCTCGACGTCGGTGGGCGACAGCCCTTCGGCGACAAAACCCCGGCGTGGCACCACCCGCAGGAAACCCTCGGCCTGGAGCGTGAGCAGTCCCTCCCGCGCGGGCGTCGCGCTCAGGTCGAGCTCCTCGGCGATCTTCTCCGGCCGGACGTAGTCGCCGGGGCGGATCCGGCCGAGGACGATGCGCTCCCGTACGTAGTCGGCGACCTCGTCGGACAGCCGCATCCGGATCCGGCGCCCCGGGGGTTGGGTCATGGGCGGACTGTAGCCGCGACACCGGCCGCGGTGCGCCAACGAGCCGCGGCGGTGACGTGGGCCGCATTCCGCCCGCTGGCCAGCCGCAGCGCGCCGGGTTCCGGGCCGGTCGCGGCCACGAGCGGCTCGCCTGCGAACGCCGGCGCGTGCAGGCGGAACTCGAGCGCGTCCGGCGTCGGGGACGACGCCCGGCGGAGCGTCTCGGCCAGGTGCAGCACGAGGAGCGGGCCGTGCACGACCAGCCCCGGGTAGTGCTCGACGCCGACCGCGTACGGGTGGTCGTAGTGGATCCGGTGGTGGTTGCCGGTCAGCGCGCTCATCCGGAACAGCAGCGTCGCGTCGGGGTGGAGCCGCAGCCCGTCCTCGGCGGGCGCGGTGGTGGCGAGCGGCGTCCCGCGCAGGTCGACGGCGGACGGCCCGCTGCGGTAGACGAGGTCCTGCTCCTCCGAGACACAGGTCCGGCCGTCCTGGCTCAGTTCGGTGAGCACGGTGACGAACAGCAGCTCGCCGGTACGCCCGCTGGTGGTGCGGGTGGAGACGAGCGCGCGGCGGCGCTGCGTCGCGACGCCGTAGCGCAGCGGCCGTTCCCGGGTCCAGCGCCCACCCGCGAACATCCGGCGCCGGTCGTCGACCGGTGGCAGGAACACACCGACACGGGGGTGGCCGTCGGCGCCCAGCGCGGAGTGCGGCGGCCAGTCCAGGAAGTGGAACCAGTGCCAGAGCGGTGGCACGTGCTCGCCCGGCGGCGGCTGGTTCCAGAGCCCGGCCGCCGCGGCTCCGGCGGCCGGATCCAGGACCTGTTCGTCCTCGACCGGTTCCGGCTTCCACGCGCCGGGTATCTCGCGCAGCTCCATGGCTCAACTCTATAGAATATTTTCCATGGGCTACCTGGATGCACTGGATGCCGACGAGCGGGACATCGTGCGTACCGTCGCGGACTTCGTCGACCAGCAGGTCAAACCCGTCGTCCGCGAGCTGGAGCACACGAACACCTACCCCGAGGCCCTCATCGAGTCGATGAAGGAGCTGGGCATCTACGGCCTGGCGGTCCCGGAGGAGTACGGCGGCGTCGACGTCAGCATGCAGTGTTATGTCCTGGTCACCGAGGAGCTCGCGCGCGGCTGGATGAGCCTGGCCGGTGCGATGGGCGGTCACACCGTCGTCGTCACGCTCCTCACGCGGTTCGGCACCGACGCCCAGAAGGCGGCCTGGCTTCCCCGGCTCGCGACCGGCGAGGTCCGGGCGACGATGGCGCTCACCGAGCCCGGCGGCGGTTCCGACCTCCAGGCGCTGCGCACCACCGCACGCGAGGTGGACGGCGAGTACCGCGTGAACGGCTCCAAGACCTGGATCACGAACGCCAGGCGGGCGGGCCTCACCGCGCTGCTGTGCAAGACCGACCCGGACGCGCAGCCGCGCTCCCGCGGGATCAGCGTGCTGCTCGTCGAACCGGGGCCCGGCCTGGAGGTGTCCCGTGACCTGCCCAAGCTCGGGTACAAGGGCGTCGAGAGCTGCGAGCTGCGCTTCGACGACTGCCGGGTGCCGGTGGACCACCTCCTCGGCGGTGTCCCCGGGCGTGGCTTCGCCCAGATGATGAAAGGGCTGGAGACCGGCAGGCTCCAGGTCGCGGCGCGCGCCCTCGGTGTCGGTCGCGCCGCGTTCGACGACGCGCTGGCCTACGCCCAGGAGCGGGAGTCGTTCGGTCAGCCGATCTGGAAGCACCAGTCGATCGGCAACTACCTCGCCGACATGGCGACCGGGCTGGAGGCCGCCCGTCAGCTCACGCTGTACGCGGCGCGCGAGTACGACGCCGGGCGTCGCGTCGACATGGAAGCCGGGATGGCGAAGCTGTTCGCGTCGGAGACCGCGATGACCGTCGCGCTGAACGCGGTGCGGATCCACGGCGGGTACGGCTATTCGACCGAGTTCGACGTCGAGCGGTACTTCCGGGACGCGCCGCTGATGATCGTCGGCGAGGGGACGAACGAGATCCAGCGCAACGTCATCGTGGGCCAGCTCGTGAAGCGAGCCACCGGTCTTGTCGGTGGAAGCTCCTAGGATCGTGCCCGTGGATGTGCCGACGAACGCAGTGGACGTACTTCGCCGAGTCTTCGGTTACGACGCGTTCCGCGGCGAACAGCAGAAGATCATCGAGCACGTGATCGGCGGCGGCGACGCGCTGGTGCTGATGCCGACCGGCGGTGGCAAGTCGCTCTGCTACCAGATCCCCGCGCTGGTGCGCGACGGCGTCGGCGTCGTGATCTCACCGCTGATCGCGCTGATGCAGGACCAGGTCGACGCGTTGACCGCGCTCGGTGTGCGGGCGGGCTTCCTCAACTCGAGCCAGCAACTCGAAGACCGTCGCGCGGTCGAGAAGGCGTTCCTCACCGGCGAGCTCGACCTGCTCTACCTCGCGCCGGAGGCGTTGGCCGGCGGCACGTCGTCGACGATGCGGCTGCTGGAGCGCGGCCGGATCTCGCTGTTCGCGATCGACGAGGCGCACTGCGTCTCCCAGTGGGGCCACGACTTCCGGCCCGACTACCTGGCGTTGTCGATGCTGCACGAGCGGTGGCCCGACGTGCCGCGGATCGCGCTGACCGCGACCGCGACGTCGCGGACGCGCGCCGACATCGCGACGCGCCTGAAGCTCGACGACGCCCCGCACTTCGTCGCGAGCTTCGACCGGCCGAACATCCGCTACCGCATCGCGCCCAAGGCCGAGCCGCGCAAGCAACTGCTGGAGCTGCTGCGCACCGAGCACCCCGGTGAGGCCGGCATCGTCTACTGCCTGTCCCGGGCGTCGGTGGAGAAGGTCGCGGACTTCCTCGTCTCCCAGGGCATTCCCGCGCTGCCGTACCACGCGGGCCTCGACTCCCGCACCCGCGCGGCCAACCAGTCCCGGTTCCTCCGCGAGGACGGGCTGGTGATGGTCGCGACGATCGCGTTCGGCATGGGCATCGACAAGCCCGACGTCCGGTTCGTCGCCCACCTCGACCTACCGAAATCCGTCGAGGGGTACTACCAGGAGACCGGCCGCGCCGGGCGGGACGGGCTGCCGTCGACCGCGTGGCTCGCGTACGGGCTGCAGGACGTTGTCCAGCAGCGGAAGATGATCGACGGCTCGGACGGCGACCTGGCCCACCGGCGGATGCTGGCGACCCACCTCGACGCGATGCTGGCGCTCTGCGAGACCGTCGAGTGCCGCCGCTCCCAGCTGCTGCAGTACTTCGGCCAGGAGGGCGGGGCGTGCGGCAACTGCGACACGTGCCTGGAACCGCCGGAGTCGTGGGACGGGACGGTCCCGGCCCAGAAGCTGCTCTCGACCGTGGTGCGGCTCGACCGTGAGCGCGGGCAGAAGTTCGGCGCCGGTCAGGCCATCGACATCCTCCTCGGGCGCCGCACGGAGAAGGTCACCCGCTTCCGCCACGACGAGCTGTCGGTCTTCGGTATCGGTGAGGATCTGAGCGAACCCCAGTGGCGCGGCGTCGTCCGCCAGCTTCTGGCCCAGGGGCTCCTCGCGGTCGAGGGTGAATACGGCGTGCTCGCGCTGACCGACAAGAGCGGCCCGGTGCTCAGCCGGGAGCGCGCGGTGATGATGCGGCGCGAGCCCGAGAGGACAAAACGTTCGGCGTCACGGTCCGGCGGGGCGAAGAAGCAGCTCGTGGCCGACCTGAGCCCCGAGGCGGAGACCGTCTTCGAGCGGCTGCGGGCGTGGCGCGCGGCGGCGGCCAAGGAGCAGAGCGTGCCGCCCTACGTGATCTTCCACGACAAGACGCTGCGGCAGATCGCCACCGACATGCCGACGACGCTGGCCGAATTGGACACGATAAGCGGCGTCGGCGAGACGAAGCGGGACCGGTACGGGGAGCAGATCCTGGGGGTCCTGGCGAGCTAGACCTCGCAGAACCCACCTGCTGACGCTCACAGTCCGTTTATGATCACGCCGTTGCGTGAAGGTTTCCGTTTGCCAACAACACCCCTGCTCTGACTCGGTACGTCTGACCTTCGTAGGAGACGCCGTGATCAGCTTCAACCTGTCGCAGGTCTTCCGCACGGCCGCCGACTCCGTTCCGGACACCGAGGCGCTGATCTGGCGCGATCGCCGGCTCACCTACCGTGCCGTGGACGAGCGGGCGGACGGCGTCGCCCACTACCTGGCCGGCCTGGGGCTCGGTGCGCGGCGGGAGCGCGCGGAACTCCGCGGCCACGAGTCAGGTCAGGACCAGGTGGGCCTCTACCTGCGGAACTGCCCCGAGTACGTCGAAGCGATGGTCGGGAGCTTCCGTGCCCGCCTGGCGCCGTTCAACGTCAACTACCGCTACGTCGCCGAGGAGCTGCTGTACCTCCTCCGGGACGCGCGTGCCCGGGTGCTGGTCTACCACGCGGAGTTCGCGCCCTGCCTCCAGGAGATCCGCGACCGGTTACCCGATCTGGAGGTCCTGATCCAGGTCGCCGACGAGAGCGGCAACGACCTCCTCGACGGCGCCGTCGCGTACGAGTCGATCGTCAGCACCCCACCCCCGCCGGGCGGTATGCCGGCGCCCACCGGCGACGACCTGCTCATCCTCTACACCGGAGGAACGACCGGGATGCCGAAGGGCGTCCTCTGGCGGCAGGACGACATCTACGTGGCCGCGATGGGCGGCACCCCGTTCGGCACCCCCGAGCCGTTCGCCTCCTACGAGGAGATCGCCGCGGCGGCCACCGCGAACCCCGGCGGCCAGCGGCTGCTGATGATCCCGCCGTTCATCCACGGGGCCGCGCAGTGGAGCGCGTTCTACGTGTTCACCAACGGTGGAACCGTGATCCTGCTGGACGACGTGCATCATTTCGACGCCGCACAGGCGTTGCGCCTGATCGTCAGCGAGGGCGTCAACTCGATCCCGGTGCTCGGCGACGCGGTGGTGCTCCCGCTCGTCGAGGAGATCGAGCGCGCGATCGAGGCCGGCGAGCCGTACGACCTCTCCGGTCTCGCGGCGATCTCCAACGGAGGCGCACCGCTCTCCCCGGGGATGCGGGAACGGGTGCTGCGCGTGCTGCCCAACCTCCTTCTGCTGGACGCCGCCGGATCGTCGGAGACCGGCATCCAGATGGGGGCGCTCTCGGCCAGCGGGGCGATGATCGAGGCCGGGCTGTTCGAACCGCACCAGGAGACAGCGGTCATCGACGACACCTACTCCCGTGTCCTGGAGCCGGGGGAGGGGCAGGGCTGGCTGGCCCGGCGGGGACGGATCCCGCTGGGTTACCTCGGGGATCCGGACAAGTCCGCCCGGACGTTCCCCGTCGTCGGCGGCGTGCGGTGGTCACTGCCGGGCGATCGGGTCGAGATTCTGGACGACGGACGCATCCGGCTGCTCGGCCGGGACAGCGCCACGATCAACACCGGCGGCGAGAAGGTCTTCGCCGAGGAGGTCGAACGCGCGATGCTCGCCCACTCCGCCGTCCGCGACGTGATCGTCGCCGGCCGCCCGTCGGAGCGGTGGGGCAGCGAGGTCGTCGCGATCGTGGAGCTGAACCCGGACGTCGAGGCGACCGACGACGACCTGCTCGCCGAGGCCGCCCAGCACATCGCCCGCTACAAGCTGCCGAAAACCGTGATCCGCGTCCCGGAGATCGCTCGGTCGCCGTCCGGGAAGGCCGACTACCGCTGGGCCGCCGAGCAGGCCAGAAAGAGCGCGCCCTCCTGACCCGCGACGGCTAGTCGTCCTCTCCGTCGCGGCCGGCGAGACGGCGGTCGAGTTCGGCGACAACGCGCAGATACCGGTCGTAGTACTGCCGGAACCGGGTGACTTCGGCGCGCAGCGTTCCGGGCCGCCGATCGTCCACGAGCCACCAGAGGTCGCGGAACGGACATCCGTCGGGCTGGAACTCGCGCGGGACGTCGTCGAGAGCGACCGTGAACCACCGCGGGTGCAGGTCGGTGGTCCAGTGGCTCGGCGCCGACCGGAGGAACTCCTCGCCGAGGTAGCGGGCCGCCGCGTTCACGAACGGCGTGTCCTCGGCGGCCCGGTACGCGTCCTGGTCCGGGAACCGGTCGAGGATCAGCCGCTCGAGCGCGTCGACCTCACCCGGTGGCGGCAGCTCCGCGCGCGCAGCGGGAGAGTCCTCGGCCAGCCACGCGTCGACCGACTTCCGGGGTGCCGGCTCGGGCTGGGCGATCCGCCCTCGTAGCTCGAGGTCGTAGGTCCGCGCGAGCGCGCGCTGCTGTTCGTCGCTGACCAGCACGTGGTAGCCGGTGCTCGCGCCGTCGCGGTAGATCTCGGCGAACTGACGCGGATCGTCGCCCCCGGGCTCGTAGTCGGAGATGTTCGGCAGCGGCATCGCGTCGAGATACGCCGAATCGAGGAACTCGGCCTCGATGTTCCACCAACAGGTCCGGCCGTTCGTCCGGAAGTGCAGGAACGCGTAGCCGGGATCCGGCCGGATCAGCACGACGTCCTCGATCACGACCGCGCCCCGGGTGGTTCCGGCGACGTACTCGAGCCAGTCGCGGTAACCCCGCTCGTGCGCCTCGATACCGCTGCCGGCTTTCTGCTCCGCGTCGAGATGGAACGCCACCCGGAACTCCTCGAAAGCCCAGAGGACCTCGTCCGGGTCGTCGATCGGACCGCTCTGGTAGGCCAGGACCTCCTCGGCGGTCGCGGGGGACAGCATGCCCAGCGCGATCAGGGTCGCGGCCACCTCGCGGTACGTCGTCATGCGGGCGAGTCTGCACGGCGCCGACAACCGTCAGGCGTGGGCCGGGAGATCGAGGCTGCGGTCGGCGAGCGACACCTCGGCCTGGTCGTGGCTGGCCAGGACGACCGCTGCGCCGGCCCGGCTCCGTTCGACGAGCAACTCGTGGACGCGCTGCCTGCTCCGGACGTCGAGCGCTGCGGTGGGCTCGTCCAGCAGGTAGACGTCGGCGTCCTGGACGAGCGTCTGGGCCAGCAGCGTGCGCTGCCGCTGACCGCCGGACAGCTCGCGGAGCCGCCGCCGGGCCAGGTGGGCGATGCCGAGCTGCTCCATCGCCGACGCCACCGCCGCGTGGTCGGTCCGGGTCAGGCGCCGTAGCAGCCGGCCGGGTGTGAACCGTCCGATCCGGACGCTGTCGAGAACCGTCAGCGGTAGCGCGTCGATGTCGCTGGTCCGCTGCGGCAACAACGCGACGCGCGCGCCCGCACGGCGTCGGATGTGGCCTTCGTCCGGCGTCGCGAGGCCGGCCAGCAGGTGGAGGAGCGTGCTCTTGCCGGACCCGTTCGTGCCGGTCACGACCGTGACGGAGGCCGGCTCGACCCGCAGGTCCACCGCGCGCAGAACCGGAACGTCTGCGTAGCGGAACGTCACACGTTCCGCGGCGACGACGACCACGAGCTTCACCCCTTAACGACAATGAATTTCATCTTCAGTATAGTGGCCCTCATGCTGACAGCCCTGGTCGAGCCGTTCACGGTGCCGTTCGTCATCCGCGCCCTGCTCGGCGGCGTGCTGCTGGCGGCCGTCTGTGCGCTCGTCGGCGTGTGGGTGATCGCCCGCGGGATGACGTTCCTGGGCGAGGCGATGAGCCACGGCATGCTGCCCGGTGTCGCGGTCGCGTCGATCCTCGGTGGCAGCCTCGTCGTCGGCGCCGCCACGAGCGCGTTCGCGATGGCGCTCGGCGTCAACGCCCTGCGGCACAGCCGCGAGTTCGGGCGTGACACGAGCATCGGGCTGCTGTTCGTCGGGCTGCTCTCGATCGGCGTCATCGTCGTCTCGCACTCGCGGTCGTTCGCGACCGACCTCACCGCGTTCCTGTTCGGCGACGTGCTGGCGATCCGGTCACCCGACCTGCTGTTGCTGGCGGCCGCGGCCCTCGTCGTCGCGGGGGTCACCGCGGTCTGCTACCGGCCGTTCCTGGCCCTGACGTTCGACGCGCGCAAGGCCAGGACGCTCGGCCTGCGGCCCGACGTCACCAACGCCGTGATGCTGACACTGCTCACGATCACGATGGCGGTCGCCTTCAGCGTCGTCGGCACGCTGCTCGCGTTCGGCATGCTCATCGCCCCTTCTGCGGCGGCGATGCTCGTGGCCCGGCGGCTTCCCGTCGTCATGCTCACCGCGTTCGGGATCGGCACGGTCGCCACCGTGATCGGCCTGTGGATCTCCTGGTTCGCGGCGACCGCGGCCGGGGCCACGATCGCCGCCGTCGCGGTACTGCTCTTCTTTCTGATCCTCGGCGCGCGCCGGATCCGGGAGGCTTCGCCGCGCGGCTCTGCTCTCACCGCCGCCGCGATGACCGTCGTGCTGACGCTCTCGGGCTGCGCGTCGGCGGACGAACCCGTGCAGAAGACGGACGAGACACCCCACGGCTACGTCGCCGGCGCCGAGGAGTTACCCGAACCGCAGTCGGCCATCGCCTACGCGAGCCTCGGCTCACGGCGTTTGCGCCTGCTCGACCTGATCACCGAGACCGAGAAAGTGATCGAGCTGCCGTTCAGCGCGCGGCGCATCGTGGAGGACGGCCGGTTCGTCTACGTCACCGACGGCGACCGAAGACTCGAGATCGTCGACGCGGGCGTCTGGACGGTCGACCACGGCGATCACGTCCACTACTACCGCGCGCCGGCCAGGTCGGTCGGAACGATCACGTTCGCGACGCGGATCGAGACGATCGTCGGGTCCGAGGCCCACACGACGATCGGCACCGCCGACGGGCGCGTCACCGTGATCGACCGCCGGAAGCTCGGATCTGGCGAGATCGTCGAGCTGGCCAGAATCGCTTCCGCGGGTGACACCCCACTGGCCGTCCCGTATGCCGACCAGCTCCTCGTCGCGGCGGACGGCCGTCTCGTCGCGACGGACGCCGGCGGTGCGCCCAGCGGTGCGCTGGACGTGCCGTGCGCGGCGCCACGCGGGTGGGCGGTGCTGCGCGCGGGTGCGGTGATCGCCTGCGACTCCCGAATCGTCCGGATCAAACGCCAGGGTGAGCGACTCATGGCCACGACCACGGCCGTCCCGCGTGCCCCGATCCCGCCCAACGGATTCGTCTACCGTCCCCGCAGCAATGAGGCGGCCGTGGCCGACCGGTCCGGTATCTGGTCGGTGCACGCGGCCGAGGCCACGGTCCGGTACGTGGCGGCCACCGGCCGCCGTCTCGCGGTCGCCGCCTCGCCGGCGGACGGCAGCACGGTGCTCGCCCTCGACGAGTCCGGTGCGCTGACCAGCTACGACCTGGCGACCGGCACGGCGCTCCGGACGGTTCCCGTGCTGGCGTCGAGCACCGGCGCGAGCCTGACGCTGGACATCAACCGTGCGTACCTGACCGAGCCGCGCGCCCGCCTGATCCACGAGATCGATTACCGCGACGGGCTCCGGACGGCCCGTACGCTGCGCGCCGCCGACCAGCCGGACCTGGCCGTGGAGGTCGGACGATGAAGCTCCTGCGGTTACTGTTCGCGCTCTGCGTGCTGGCGGGCGGCGTCGCCTGTACGCCGTCGGAGCGGACCCACATCGTCGTGACGACGAACATCCTCGGCGACGTCGTCCGGCAGCTCGTCGGCGACCAGGCTCGCGTCAGCGTGCTGATGAAACCCAACGCCGATCCGCACTCGTTCGCGATCTCCGCGCGGGAGGCGCACGGCCTGCAGACCGCCGATCTGGTCGTCTACAACGGCCTCGGCCTCGAGGAAGGCGTACTGCGCCACGTCCGGGCCGCAAAAGACGCCGGCGTCGCGACGGTCGAGGTGGCGGCGAACGTCGAGCCGATCGAATACCGGGACGGTGACGCGGCCGGGCTTCCCGATCCGCACTTCTGGACCGACCCGGCTCGCATGGGCACCGCGGTGCGGCTGCTCGCCGACGAGATCGTCGACCACGTCGACGGTGTGGACGCCGACGCGCTGCGCGACCGCGCGGACGCGTACGCCGAGGAGATCGGCGCGCTGGACGCCGGGCTGCGCAAGCGGTTCGCCGAGATCCCGGCCGCCAGGCGGGTCCTGGTCACCAACCACCACGTGTTCGGCTACCTCGCCGAGCGCTATGCCCTCGAGGTCGTCGGCGCGATCATTCCGAGCGGGACGACGCTGGCGTCACCGAGCGCGTCGGACCTCGCCTCACTGGTCACCGCGATCACAACCCACCGCGTACCCGCGATCTTCGCCGACACCTCCCAGCCGGCGCGGCTCGCCGAGGTGCTGGCGTCGTCCGGCGGGGTCACGGTGCGGGTGATCGCGCTGTACTCCGAGTCGCTCAGCGACGCCGACGGTCAGGCCCCGACCTATCTGGCGATGATGCGCTTCAACGCCGAAGCGATCATCGACGGCCTGACCGGCTGAGTCTCCCCGCTCTGCTCGAGGGCCGCAGTCCGCCCTCGAATGAAAAAGATTGTCATTGTTATTTAGGAGGGGTATTCGTGTCCGATCGAACGATCCGCGGCCTGGCAGCCGCTGCCGCCGCGTTACTCGCGCTCAGCGCCTGCGCGACCGAGAAGGACGAGCCGGCGGCCGCCGCGAAGTCCGCCACCGAACCGGTCGCGGTCACCTACGAGGGTGGCATCTACGTGCTGGACGGCGAGTCGATGAAGGTGGTGCACAACGTCGAGCTCGACGGCTTCAACCGGGTGAACCCGGCGGGCAACAAGACCAACGTCGTCGTCTCGACCGAGCGCGGCTTCGAGGTGCTCGACGCGGTGACCGGCACGATGACCGACGTCACCTACCCGGGCAGCGAGCCGGGGCACGTGGTGCTGCACGGCGACCGCACGATCCTGTTCACCGACGGCACCGGCGAGGTCAACAGCTTCGACCCGGCCGAGCTCACCGACGGCAAGCCCGAGGGGCGACAGTACAAGGTCGCGCAGCCGCACCACGGCGTCGCCGTCGAACTGAGCGACGGCACGCTCCTGGTCACGCTGGGTACCGAGGAGTCGCGGTCGGGAGCGATCGCGGTGGACGCTCAGGGTAAGGAGATCGCCCGCAGCGAGGAGTGCAACGGCATCCACGGCGAGGCGGTCGCCCAGGGTGAGGTCGTCGCGTTCGGCTGCAAGGACGGCGTGCTGCTGTTCAAGGACGGCGCGTTCGTCAAGGTCAAGGGCGGAAAGGCGTACAGCGCGGTCGGTACGCAGGTCGGCAGCGACGCCTCACCGATCGTGCTCGGTGACTACAAGATCGACCCGAACGCCGAGCGCGAGTTCCCCGGGCAGTTCGCGCTCACCGACACGGTGACGAACACGCTGCGGGTGGTGCCGATGCCCAAGGGCGTGAGCTACAGCTTCCGGTCGCTCGCCCGCGGCCCGAAGGGTGAGGGCCTCATCCTCGGCACCGACGGTGCGCTGCACGTGGTCGATCCCGTCTCGGCGAAGCTGGTCGACGCCTGGCCCGTGGTCGCCCCGTGGACGGAGCCGATGGACTGGCAGCAGCCGCGTCCGGCCGTGTTCGTGCGCGGCAACGACGCGTACATCTCGGAGCCGGCCACGAAGAAGATCCACCGGCTCGACCTCACGACCGGCGCGGTGGTCGGATCCGTCTCGATCGACGGCGTCCCCAACGAGATCAGCGGGACGCTGACGCACTGACGTCCGGGAGGTTCCGGCGGTGGGAGGCCGGTGAGCGGCCTTCCACCGCCGTGCGGTGTCAGCCGGCGAGCGCGTTGTTGGTCCGCCACCAGGTCGCGACCGCGTCCGCGTCCGAATCCTGGACCTCGGCCCCGAGGAGCGCGGACCGGTCGCCCCAGTTGATCCACCAGCCCACGCCGGTCCAGTAGCAGGCGACCGTGCCGCGCTGGCCCCAGTTGCCGTACCCCTCGTTGCCCGGACTGTCGCAGGACGGGTCCTCCCCGTCCTGGTCGTCCAGCTCCTCGAAGTGCGTCGAGTAGTCCTGCTGGCTGTCGAAGCGGTAGAAGCGGACCTGCGTCTGCAGCGCGCCGACCGTGTCGCAGACGAGCGTGGCGTCGACATCGGAGCCGTCGGGATCGGGGCCGGAGCGGCAGGTCTGCTTGTCGATCCCGCGTCCGGGGAGCGCGTTCCAGAGCGTCACCTCGTCGGGCGAGAGGCCGGCGGGGGCGCTCGCGGACGGCGACGCCGAGCGTGTCGGGCTGGCCGACGGCGTCGGCGTCCGCGTGGTGTTGGTCGTGGTGAGGTCGGACCCGTTCCCGCCCGACGACGCGATCACGTATGCGAGCAGCCCGAGCACGAGGACCAGCACGACACCGGCTGCGGCGAGCGCGGCCCACGGCCGGGCCAGGATCCGCTCCCCGAGCCCGGGTCGCCCTGCGCCGTTGAACGGAGGGAGAGGCTCGACGGTCGTCGGACGGATGGGTGGCCGCGGCGGATCGGGGGAGATCACGAGCGCCGGGGTCGCGGCGAGCAGCGCCGCGAGCGCTCGTCCGTCCGGGGCGGCGACGGCCTGCAGGGCCTCCGCTGTGGCGTGCGCCTCCGGCCGTTGACGCGGGTCCTTAGCCAGGAGCCCGTCGATGATCGGCGCGAGCGCACCGGCGCGCTCCGGCGGGCGGTGCGGCGCCGTGGCGACCGCGAACAGGCCGGAGAGCGCGTCCCCGATGACGAACGCCTCGGTGCCCTCCACCGCGAAGTAGAGCGTGGCGCCGAGCGCGAACAGGTCGGCCGGTGGGCCCGCAGTGCCCTGGGTCAGTCGCTCGGGCGCGATGTAGCCGGGCGTCCCGAGCAGTACGCCGGCGGCGGTTCGGGTACCACCGCCGAGCGCGGACGCGATCGAGAAGTCGCTGAGCAGCACGGTGCCGTCGGGCTGGATCAGGACGTTGGCCGGTTTCACGTCCCGGTGCACCACGCCCGCGCGATGGGCGGCGGCCAGCGCGTCGAGCACGGTCAGCCCGAGACGCGCGGCGATGTCCGGCGGCAACGGGCCGGCCGCCGCCACCACCCGGTCGAGCGAGTGGCCGCGCACCAGCCGCATCACGAGGCACGGCTGGCCGGCCTCCTCGACCACGTCGTACACCGCGACGATGTTCGGGTGGTCGAGCGCGCCGGCCATGCGCGCTTCCTGCATCGCGCGGGAGACCATCGCGGCGCGTTCCGCGTCGGTGGACAGCGGCGGGATCGCCAGCGCTTTGAGCGCGACCTCGCGGCCCAGCCGCTCGTCGAGGGCACGCCAGACCACGCCCATGCCACCCCGGCCGATTTCCGCGATCAGCCGGTAGCGGCCACCGATCAGGCGCCCTGCCGAGTCCATGTACTCCCCAAACGTGTCGCAGCCGGGAGTCTATGAACCATCGGCAAACCGGTGGGGGCGGCGGTCGGCCGGAGTGACAACCGATACTGTCCTTACTAGTAAATATCGGTTCCAACTGGGACAGTTTTGAGATGCTGCGATTACTCGCCGCCCTCGCCGGGCTCGTGGTCACGATCGCCGCCGTCCCGGCTGGGGCGGTCCGTGCGGCGCCGGGGGATCCAGCTCCGGGTTACCACACGGTGCGGTTCGTCCACGCCGGGCACAACCGCACGGCGCTCGTCCGGGTGCCCCCGGCCCCCGGAGGCGAAGCCGGACTGCCCGCGCTCTTCCACTTCCCCGGCCTGCTCGAGACCCCGGCGATCGCTGATCGGTTCGGGAAACTCGCGCCCGCCGCCGATGCCAACGGCTACCTGCTCGTCATTCCCGAGCACTTCGGCATCGGCTGGCAGGGCGTTCCGGCGGGTACGCCGTTCCCGGACGTCGACGATCCGGGTTACATCCGCGCGCTGGCCGCCGTCGTCATCGAGCGATTCGGGGCCGACCCGTCCCGGATCTACTCGTCCGGGATGAGCAACGGCGGGTTCTTCAGCAGCCTCACCGCCTGCGAACTGCCCGACGTCTTCGCCGCGTTCGCGCCGGTCGCCGGACAGCTGAGCGACCCCGGCTCGTGTGTGCCGGGCCGCGCGGTTCCGGTCGTGATGTTCCACGGTGACGCCGACCCGCTGGTGAGCTACGACACCACCGCTCCGGCCGCGACGTTCTGGACGAGGAACAACGGGTGCGGCACGACCACCACCGACACCACCCTGCCGGACGTCGATCCGGGCGACGGCACGCGGGTGATCCGGCACGAGTACCAGGGCTGCCCGGCGAACGCGCCGGTCGTGCTCTACCAGATCGTCGGTGGCGGCCACGCCTGGCCGGGCGGCGATCCGTATCCGCTGGTGCCGCTCGGGAACGCGTCCAAGGACATCAACGCCAACCAGGTGCTGTGGGACTTCGTCTCCCGGTTCGCGCTACCGGTTTGAGTCGAACGGGCCGAGGTCGTCGACCGACCAGAGCGCCCGCGACCGCTCCTCCGGATACGGGACGACCACCGGGTCGCCGGTGCCGAGCAACCGCGTCGGACCGCCGCGACCGGTGAACTCCGGCCACCCCGGGTCTCCGCAGCGAGCGAACTCCGTCCACGCCCGGCGCAGCGCGTCACCGGCGGCCCGGATCTCGTCGGACGGCGTTCCCAGCAGCATCCGCGCCTGCGGCGTCTCGTACGTGCCGAACAGCAGCGGCACGTCGATGCCGTGGCAGGCGCCGAGCGTCGGCGACTCGACCGTCACCTCGCCGGCGAACGTCCGGCCTCCCGTCTCGGCGTGGGCCTCGGCCAAATGCGCCGCGGGCATCCGGATCAGCACGTCGGAGTAGAGCGTCTCGTAGAGCTGGTCGGGTGCGGCGTCCGGCCAGGTCCGGCGGTACCCGTCGGCGACGGCCGCCGGTGCGAGCGTGACGAGGTCCTGCGGCCCGACGTCCAGCTGGGCGTTGATCGAGATGAACAGGCGCGCCTCGTCGCGGGTGTGCGTCACCAGCAGGTCGACGTCGCCGGCGCGGCCGTCCGCGAGCGACCGCCACGGCACGTCCTCGACCAGTTCGCCGTCCACGACCGGCCCGAGCGCGGCCAGCCGCCCGGCCAGCCCCCAGCCCTCCGGCAGCTTCGGCAGCTCCGCGCTGAACTCGCTGTAGGCCTCGGCGAGCCGGTCCGGAGGAACGTCGGCCAGCCGCCCGGACGTGATCCGGTCGCGCAGTGCCCGGCCCAGCCCCATCGCGAGGCCCTTCGTCTGGAACCCGGCCGGGGGGCTCGCCGCGATGGCCCGGCGGAAGAGCCCGCGCGCCGGTGCTGCCGCCACGAGAGCCGCGACCGAGGCGCCACCCGCCGACTCGCCGGCCACCGTGACGTTGCCCGGATCGCCTCCGAACGCAGCGATGTTGTCCTGAACCCAGCGCAGCGCCAGCAGCTGGTCGAGCAGACCGCGATTGCTCGGTGCGCCCTCGGCCTCCACGAACCCCTCGGCGCCGAGCCGGTAGTTCGGCGCGACGACCACCAGCCCGGTCCGGGCCAGCGCGGCGGCGTCGAAGAGCGGGTCGCCGCAGTGGCCCAGCACGTAGGCGCCGCCGTGGATCCACACCAGGACCGGGAGGCCGCGGGCGCCGGGGTCGGGCGTCCAGACGGTGAGCGTGAGCCAGCCGGTGTCCTCGGCGGTCTCCGAACCCCAGGGCGCGGACTGCGGCGGTGGCGGACCGAACGCGAGCGCATCCCGGACGCCGTCCCAGCGGCGAGCGGGGACCGGGGCTCGCAGGCGCAGCGCGCCGACGGGCGGCTCGGCGTACGGGATGCCGCGGAAGACGCCGTCGTCGGTGCCCCGCAGTCGGCCGGACGAGATCGTGAGCTCCATGCCTCGGAGCGTTCCAAGTCGTCTGACTTAGGTCAACTGACTTATGACGAGGGACCGAACAGCTCGTCGAGGTGACGGTCGATGGCCGCGATCACCTGCTCACGCGTGTAGACGCCGACCTCGAGCAACGGCGAGAGGCCGGTGAGTGCCACCACCCGGGCGGCCTCGACCGGAACGTCGAGATCGGAGGGAGCCAGTCCCGCAGTGACGCTTTCGCGCAGCACGGTCTCGACCAGGGCGTGCACCGCGAGCATCTCCTCGCGCACCCGGCCACGGACCTGGTCGGCCTGCAGGGCGTCGAGCAGGCGGGCGGAGTTGACCTGGCTGCTGACGTCGTCCACCGGGAACATCTCGACGAGCAGCACCCGCAGGACGTCACGCGGGTGCGGGTCGTCGCCCAGCGCCGCCAGCGCCTCCTGGACGCGGCTCTTGGTCTGGGCGCTCACCAGCTCGATGGCGTAGTCGACTAGCGCCTCCCGGGTCGGGAAGTAGTGCTGCAGCTGGCCCAGGGACATGCCGGCCTCGGCCGCGACGTCCCGCAGGCTGGCGCGCCCGAGGCCCTTGGTGCGGGCGAGCGTCCAGAGCGCGCCGGCGATCAGGCGTCGCCGTTCGTCGTGGTTGACCTGGATGGGCATGTTCCTCCTGCTCCTGCGGTGTCTCCGAGGTTAGGTGACGACGCTCCGGCGCTGACCGGCGCGCGTGCCAGACTGGGCGGATGACCGAGCCCGTTGACGCTTCGGCGCGTCCGGCGTCCGGTGCGCTCGACCGTGGTCTCGCCATCCTGCGGCTGGTCGCGCAGCACCGGCGCCTGCCGGTGGCCGGGATCGCCGATGCGCTCGGCCTGAGCCGCGCCACTGCCTACCGCCTGGTCGAGCGGCTGCGGGACGAGGGCTGGCTGATCAGCGAGGGCCACGGTGGCGCGGTGCGGCTCGGCCCGACCGCGGCCCAGCTCGCCGCCGCCGCGATCGAGTCGGTCAACCTCCGCGACGTGGCCCTTCCCGTGCTGCGCGAGCTGGTCGCCGAAACCGGGGAGACCGCGAACCTCGCGGTGCCGAACGGAACCGAGATGGTGTTCCTCGCGCGGGAACAGCCGCTGCGGACGGTGAGCGTCGCGGCGCACCCCGGCTCGACCCGGCCGTTCCACAACACGTCGGTGGGGCGGGCGTACCTGATGGCGTTGCGCCCCGCGCGGCTGGACGAGGTGCTCGCGACCCTCGACGTGCCGGGCCTCCGGGCGAAACTGGACGTCATGCGGGCCAGGGGCTGGTCCGAGGACCGTCGTGAGTACGACCCGTCCAGCTGCTGCTGCGGCGCGGCGATCCGCGATCACACCGGCGAGCCGGTCGCGGCGCTGAGCGTCGCCGGGGTCGCGGAGCGGATGGATCCGATGATCGACCAGATCGGACCGCGCGTCCGGGACGCCGCCGCACGGATCTCCGCCAGCCTGGGCTATCTCCCGCCGACATCCGCAGGTTAGAGTTGTTTTCCAGCCCAGTGGGACCATGTCTCATTGAATGAGAATTTGGAGGAAACTCGGTATGCGCCTCGCTCATTCGCGGATCAGCTCCACCGAGACCGTGCCGGTCGTCGGTCGCGGCGACCGGTGGTACGACCTCCGTCCGCTCCACCCGGCCGTGGGGCCCGCGGTGCTGACCTTGGACGCGTTAGCGGCGATCCGGGCCGCCGACCTTCCCGAGGTGGACGCGCCGACGGTGTTCGCGCCGCCGCTCACGAGCATCGGGAAGATCGTGTGCATCGGGCTGAACTACACCGATCACGCGGCGGAGACCGGCGCGACCCCACCGGCCGAGCCGATCCTGTTCATGAAGGCACCCGACACCGTGGTCGGCCCCACCGACGACGTGTTGATCCCGCGCGCTTCGGTGAAGACCGACTACGAGGTCGAGCTGGCCGTCGTGATCGGCACCACCGCCCGCTACCTGGCGTCCGCCGACGAGGCGCTGGCGCACGTGGCCGGGTACGCGATCAGCAACGACGTCAGCGAGCGAGAGTTCCAGATCGAGCGCGGCGGGCAGTGGGACAAGGGCAAGAACTGCGAGACGTTCAACCCGTTCGGCCCCTGGATCACCACCACCGAGGACATCCCTGACCCGCAGGACCTCGGCCTGCGGCTGTGGGTCAACGGTGAGCTGCGGCAGGACGGCACGACCAAGGACCAGATCTTCGGCGTGGCGCACGTGGTCTGGTACCTGAGCCAGTTCATGACGCTCTACCCCGGCGACGTGATCAACACCGGCACCCCGGCCGGGGTGGCGCTGGGCCGCCCCGACGGCGGGTTCCTGCGCGACGGTGACGTCGTGGAGCTGGAGATCAGCGGCCTGGGCCGGCAGCGCCAGACGTTCCGGCAGGCCTGAGATGAGCGAACTCGCAGGCCTGAAAGCACTGGTCACCGGCGGCGCGTCGGGCATCGGACTAGCGATCACGAACGCGTTCGCGGCCGAGGGCGCGAGCGTCGCCGTGCTCGACCGCGCGGCCGAGGGACCACCCGGAACGCTCTACGTCCAGGCCGATGTCACCGACGACACCGCGGTCCGCGCCGCCGTGGCCACGGCCGTCGACGCGCTCGGTGGTCTCGACATCCTGGTCAACAACGCCGGGATCGGCGCCCAGGGCCCGGTCGAACACAGCACCGACGACGACTGGCACCACGTGCTCGACGTCAACCTCATCGGCACCGCCCGCGTCTCCCGCGCCGCCTGGCCACACCTCCGCGCCTCCGGGAACGCCGCGATCATCAACACCTCCTCGATCGCCGCCATCGCCGGTCTGCCCCAGCGCGCGATCTACTCGGCCAGCAAGGGCGCGATCTCCGCCCTGACCCGCGCGATGGCCGCCGACGGCATGCCCGACCGCATCCGGGTCAACGCCGTGAACCCCGGCACCGCCGACACGCCCTGGATCGGCCGCCTGCTGAACACCGCCGCCGACCCGGCCGCCGAACGCGCAGCCCTCGAAGCCCGCCAGCCCCACGGGCGGCTGGTCACCGCCGACGAGATCGCCCACGCCGTGGTCTACCTCGCCTCACCCCGCGCCGGCTCCACCACCGGTACCGAACTGGCCGTCGACGGCGGCATGGCCGGCCTCCGCCTGCGCCCCCGCTCCTGAGATCCGCACTGGATCAGCGGGCGATCGGCCGTGCGCTGATCCAGAAGGGATCGAGGGCCGCTAGCGCCGCACCGCGCAGGCGTCCAGCTCCGCCCACAGCTCGTCGGGGATCGGGACGGCCAGCCCGTCGAGTCCGTCGCGGACCTCGGCCGGACTGCGCGCGCCGAGCACGACCGCGCCCACCGCCGGGTGGCGGTACGCGTGCTGGAGCGCGGCCGCCACCAGCGGAACGCGGTGCCGCGCGCACGCGGCGGCCATCCGCTGCGCGGCCGACAGCACCTCCGGGGACGCGGGAGCGTAGTCGAACCGCGAGCCCGGCCGCGGATCCGCGAGGACGCCGCTGTTGAGCAACCCGGCGGCCAGCACCGTCACACCGCGCTCGGCGCAGAGCGGCAGCAGCTCCCGCTCGGCGGTGCGGTCGAGCAGCGTGTACCGCCCGGCGACCAGAACGTAGTCCAGCGGGCTCGCGGCGACCACACGGGCCAGGGCAGACGCGTCGACCATGCCGACGCCGACCGCCCGGGCCAGGCCGGACGAGGCCAGCGCCGGAAGCGCCTCCGCGATCGCCTGGTCGAGTTGGTCGTCCGGATCGTGAACGAGCGCCAGATCGACGGAGGAGAGCCCGAGCCGCTCCAGGCTCTGCTCCAGGCTGCGCAGCACCCCGGACGCCGAGTAGTCGCGCACCCGCGCCAGGCCGGTGCCGGGGAACTCGGCCGCCTCGGTGCTCCCCGGCGTGCCGGACGGCACCAGCAACCGGCCCACCTTGGTCGAGACCCGGGCACCCGCCGGGAGGAACTCCCCGAGCCGCTGCTCGGCCAGCCCGGCCCCGTAGTGCGGTGCGGTGTCGAAGCTTCGGACGCCCAGCCGCCAGGCCTCGGCGAGCGTGGCCCGCGCCTGGTCCGCCGGCACCGCGTCGAACAGCCCGGCCAGCGCGGCCGTCCCCAGGACGACGTTCATTCCTTGGTGCCGCCCGCGAGCATCCCGGACACCAGCGCCCGCTGCGAGAACAGGAACACGAGCAGCACCGGAAGGATCGTGAACAGCGCCGCGAGCGCGAGCTCCGGCCGCAGGATCTGGGACTCGGTACCGGCCGAGGTGTTGAACACCGCTGAGGCGGTCAGGAGGTTCGAGAGGCCCACCTGCGCCGGGTACTGCTGCGAGTCCGGCAGCATGACGAACGGCAGGAAGAAGTTGTTCCAGTTCCCGACGAAGCTGAAGAAGCTGACCAGCGCGATCACCGGCCGAGCCAGCGGCAGCGCGATGTGCCGGAACACCTGCCACTCCGAGCAGCCGTCCAGCCGCGCCGCGGCCAGCAGGTCGGACGGCACCGTCGACGAGTAGTAGATGTAGGCCAGGTAGACGCCGAAGGGGAAGAACGAGAGCGGCAGGATCACCGACCAGATCGTCCCGGTCAGGCCGATCGCGTTGATCTCCAGGTACAGCGGCAGCACCAGCGCGGCCGCCGGCATGATCATCACGATCAGCGTGATCGACAGCAGCGTCTTGCGTCCGATGAACTGGGTGAGCGCCAGCCCGTAACCGGCCGGGATCGCGGTGATCAGCGTCAGCGCCAGCGCGCCGAACGCGTAGATCGCCGAGTTCTTCATCCAGAGCACGATCGCGCCGTCCTGGAAGTTCAACAGGTTGTGCCAGGTCTGCTGGAAGTCGTGCCAGCTGCCGATCGCGAACGGGTGGCCCCGGACGATGTCCGCGTCGGACTTCGTCGTGGCCAGGATCAGCCAGACCACCGGCAGCGCGAAGAACAGCAGGAAGAACGCCATCCCGGCGAACCATCCGGCCCGCCCGGCGATCGCGCGTGTCGCCATCTCAATCCCTCCGGAACAAGCCGCCGCGGAACACGATCACGGTCGCGGACGCCACGCCGATGAACAGCAGGTCGACCGAGAGCGCCGCCGCGCCGTGGAAGTCCCCGGCCTGGAACGCATAGAGATAGGACAGCTGGTTCGGTGCCCAGCCGTCCGGGATCATGCCGAAGCTCGCGGTCGACACCAGCTGCGGCTCGACGAACAGCTGCGTGCCGGTCGCGAACGCGAGGATGAGCATGTACGCGATCCACTTGCGCAGCATCGGCAGCTGGATGTTCCGCGCGATCTGCCAGGCGCTCGCCCCGTCCATCCGGGCGGCCTCGATCAGCTCGGACGGGATGTTGTTCAGCGCGCCGTACATGATGATGATCCAGCCGCCGGCGCCGGTCCAGAACGCGATGATCGTGAACAGCACCGGCAGGTGGGACGGCAGGATGACGGTGGCCAGCGAGTCCCAGCCGAACGCCCGCAGCAGGAACCCGATCGGGGAGTTCGCCGGGTCGAGCAGGATCAGCCAGAGCACGACGCTGGCCACCCCGGCCAGCGCACCGGGCAGGTAGAACACGAACCGCAGCGCGGCGCTGGTGCGGCGCATCCGGCCGTGCAGCATCAGCGCGAGCCCGACGACCAGCACCATCAGCGTCAACAGCCAGATCGCGACGTAGACGACGATGTGTGTGAACGCGGCGGCGAACCGGTAGTCGGTGAACGTCCGGGTGAAGTTGCCGAGCCCCACCAGCTGATGGCGGGAGTTCGAGAGCGACAGCCAGATCGCGTACAGCGTCGGCAGGATGCCGAACGCGACCAGCAGCACGACGTAGCCGGACACGAAGAAGTAACCGGCCTTGCCCCTGCGCTCGCGAGAGCGCAGGGGAGGAGTAGCGACCGCCATCGTCACGTGACCTTGTAGCCGAGCGACGTCGCTTTGTTCTCGATCGCGGTCTGCCAGTCGTCGACCACCGACGCGATCGTCTTGCCCTGGTTGAGCGCCGGGACGACGGTGGACGCGTAGATCGCCTCGTGGCTGTACTGCGTCGCCGACCAGCCCGGCCACACCTGCTCGGCGGCCTTCGTGAACGCCGGGCCGACGTCCTCGGCGAAGTAGCCGGTCGACTTCTGGTTGGCCAGCCAGGCGGTGGCCGCCTCCGCGTAGGCGGGGTAGGTGCCCGCGGTGGCCTGCGCCTCGGTCGCGGTCGTCACCCACTTCACCAGGTCACCGGACGCCTTGAGGTTCTTGCTGTGCGACGAGATGAACCAGACCCCACCGCCGACGTTGCCGGTGTACGTCTCGCTGTCGGACGCGAATTTCGGCGGTGCGGCGGCCGCGATCTGCCCCTTCGGCGTCTTGAACGTCGAGTTGAACAGCACCTGGCCGTACCAGGACGGACCGGGCATCATCAGTACCTTCGACGCCTGGTTCTTGATGAACCCGGCGTCGAACACGCTGGCCTTGGACACCGAACCGGCTTTGATCAGCGTGTCGAGCATGCTGACCGCCCGGGTGCACTTGGCGTCCTTCAGGTTGATCGTGACGTTCTTCTCGCCGGAGACCGTCGAGGCGGGGCACTGGCTGGCCCAGAGGTAGATCTCCGGTGCCCAGGGGTCGCCCGCGGTGCCGACGAGGTAACCGGGGTGCTCCTTCGCGACCTTCTCGCCGAGTGCCTGGTACTCCTCCCAGGTCGTCGGCACCTGGTAACCGAACTGGTCGAGGAGCGTCTTGTTGTACCAGAGCACGCCCTGTGCGAGGTCGTTGCGGACGCAGTAGACGCTGCCGTCGACCGTGCACGGGTCGAGCGCGCCGGGCGCGAAGCCGGACAGCGTGGACTCGTCGAGAACCTTGTCGACCGGGGCCGCGTACGGCTTCTTCCCGTAGGCCGCCCAGGCGGTGTCGGCGAACGTGACGCTGAACGCCACGTCCGGCCAGCCGCTGTTCGTGCGGTCGAACAGCTGCACCTTGGTCTGCAGGTCGGTGGCGCCGTTCGCGTCGCCGCTGTACGTGACGACCTTGACCTTCACGTCCGGATGCGCCTTTTTGTAGGCCTCGACGACCGGGACCCGGGTGGCGTCCGCCCAGACCGTGATCTCGCTCTTCTCGTCCTGCGCGACGGGTTTGAAGCCGGACGCGGCGGCGGCCTGCTGGGGTTCGGGGTCGGCACTTCCGCACGCGCTCAGGGCGAGCGCGCTGACGGCGATCAGCGCACCGGCGAGCCGCAGTCTCATGAGGGGGTTCCTTTCCGTCGTTGGAAACGGAGTCGCCTTTGGAAGGGGTGTCAGACGTGCCGGCTCAGTGCGGCCGGATAGTCCAAATCGGGGGGAAGGCCGACGCCGGGTGCGGTCGGCGCGTGCACCAGCCCGTTCTCGTCCACGCAGGGTTCGCGGCGGACCGGGTTGGAGGTGATCAGCGACTCGTAGTACGTGTTGTTCGGGATCGCCATGCACAGGTGCTGGTGCGGGATGATCGGACCGTGCACCTCGGCGCGGAGCCGGAACGCGTCGGCCAGATGCGCGATGCGCATCGCGCCGGTGAAACCGCCCCGGAGCTCGGCGCTGGTCCGGACGCCGCCGGTCGCGGCTCCGGACGCGATGAAGTCGGCCGTGTTCATGTGCGCGCCGTCGGACGTCTCCCCGACCAGCAGGGGGACGCCGACTTTCGCGGCCAGCCACTGGTACGCGGTGACGCTGAACTCGCGCATCGGCTCCTCGTACCAGAGGTAATCAGCGTCGCTGAGCACCTGTCCGAGGCGGATCGCGTCCGGCAGGTCGAAGCCCGCCGAGCCGTCGTACGCGAGCGGGAAGTCGTCGCCGACGTGCTCGCGCAGCGCGACGCAGAGCTTGGCGTCCCGCCGCCAGTCGCCCCAGGCGTGCAGCTTGATCGAGGTGTAGCCGAGCGCGATGCACTGGTCGGCCACGTCGAGGAACTCCTCGACCGATCCGAACGTGACCGTGGACGCCTGCGCCGGGATCGACGTGCGGTAGCCGCCGAGCAGTTGCCAGACCGGCAGGCCGACCGCCTTCGCGGCCAGGTCCCAGAGCGCGATGTCGACCAGCCCGAGGACGTAGATCGGCATCTCCTCGACGCGGTCCAGCTCCCAGGCGCGGTGCCAGAGCCACTCGCGCTGTAACGGGTCGGCGCCGATCAGCTCCGGCCGCAGCAGCCGGTCGACGATGTCCCGCACGATCATGCCTTTGCGGGGCGAGAACGCGACGCCCTCGTGGCCCTCGTCCGTACAGATCCGCAGCACGGCGCCCTCGCCGTCCGGCCACGACCCGGGCAAGCCGTCCCGCCAGACGAACGGCGGGTTGGGCCCGGGAACGGTGACGAGGTGGCACTCGAGATGGGTGATGCGCACGCCTGCGGCTCCTGACGCGATGTGGTGGGCGCCACTTCATCATACGAATTACGTATGCCGCAAGGGGTATGCTGCCGCGGTGACTGTGGATTTCGGGAGCCCGCTCGGGCCTGTGCGCCCCCGTCGTTCGGGGCGCCTGGGCGACACCGTCGTCACCTACCTGGTCGACCGGATCGTGTCCGGCGAATACCCGGTGGACAGCGCGCTGCCCACCGAACCGGAGCTCTGCGAGGAGTTCGGGGTGTCCCGGACGGTGATCCGCGAGTCGATCAAGCTCCTCGAGGAGAAGGGGCTCGTGCGGGCGACGCCGGGCCGCGGCACTCGGGTGCTGGAGGCGCCCGGGTGGAACCTGCTGGACCCGATCGTGCTCGAAGCGCAGATCCGGCACGACCGCGAACTGGGCATTCTGGACGATCTGGTGAACGTGCGGGCGGCGCTGGAGAGCGACATGGTCGCCCAGACCGCTCGTGTGATCACGGCGGTGCAGCAGCAAACGCTGGCCGAGCAGCTGGACGTGCTGGCGTCACTGCTGGACGACGCCGAGGGCTACGCCGCCGAGGACGTGGTGTTCCACGACCTGATCATGGTCGCGTCCGGTAACCGGCTGGGGCACGCGATCATCCACAGCATCCACAGCAAGGCCCGGCTCTCCAGCCGCTACAACGGGACGCCCACGGCCGCCGACCTGGAACAGTCGATGGCCGAGCACCGGCGGATCGAGGCGCTGATCCGGGCCGGCGATGCGGACGGCGTGGGCGCGCTGATGCGCACGCACATCGTCGGCTCCTGGAACCGCCGCCGCCCCGAGGTGCACGGAGCGCTAGGGCGCAGCACGCCCTAGCGGCTCCGGAACAGAACTCAGACGCCGGCCTCGGCGAGTGCCTTGTAGACGAAGTCCTTCGCCGCGGGCACCTCGTCCTCGGTGACGTGCTCGATGATGACCGGCATGTTCGGGTGCTGCTGGGCGAGCAGGCTCAGGAACAGCGGGTAGTTCAGCGCGCCGGAGCCGGGGCCGCCCAGCTCCATCGCGCCGACGCCGCGGAACGACAGGTACTCCGCCGCGCCGGTGTCGGCGTGTTTCTCCGCGGAGTCGGTGGCCCGGCCCACGTCCTTGGCGTGCGCGATCTTCACGTACGAGCCCAGTTCGGCGAAGAGCCGCTTCAGGACGCCGTCCATGTCGTCGAGGTTGTGGTCCTCGTAGTAGTTCGTCGGGTCCATCACCAGGCCCAGGTGGGGGCTGTTGATGTCGCGGAACAGGCGCAGCGTCGCGTCGATCGTGCCGATGACGTTGTTGACGTAGGTCTCCACGCAGAACACCGCGTCGTGCGCGGCGGCGACCTCGACCAGCCCGCCGATCACGTCGAGGGTCTCGGCGTAGCGGGCCTCGGTGAAGTTGGCCGGGTCCGGTGCCCAGTCGCTCTCCAGGTTGTACGTGCCGGTCTCGCTGATCACGTACGGCGTGCCCAGCGCCCGGCCGTTGCGGATCAGGCCGCGCAGCCGCTCCAGACGGCGCTCCCGCTCGTCCAGGTCCGGGTGGATGATGTTGGTGTAACCGGACACCGACACGATCGGCAGGTCGTGCGACCGGTAGATCTCCTTGATGCGCTTGGCCTCGTCCTCGGACAGACCGTTCTCGGCGTACTCGGGCTTGGTGAAGTCGAGGTCGAACTGGACGGCGCCGAAGCCGTGCGCGCGGGCGCGGCGCGCGGCCTCGTCGTGGTCGTACTGGTAGATGCCGGTGAAGATGCCGACGGTCAGCATTTACGCCACTCCTTCGTGGAACTCCGAGGGGGAAACAGCGCGGCGCTCCTCGATCGACCGGTAGCAGGCCTCGATCAGCGCCATCGTGCGGAGGTTGTCGCGGGCCGGGAGCGCCGGTTCGGCACCGGTCGCCAGCGCGTACTGCAGCTGCTCCATGACGCCGCCGAACGCGTCCGGGAACCAGCGGGTGGACCACTCCGGTGTCACCCACCCGCCGGACTCCAGCGTCGAGTAGCGCAGCGTCGACGGGCTGCCGTCGGGGAATTCGGGCCAGCCGAGCGTGCCGGTGGCCAGGCCACGCGTCCCTTCGACGCGCCAGCGGATCGCGACGTCGCCCTCGCAGCCCTCCTTGACCGGCCCGCCCCAGACGTCCTCGATGCTGGTCGCGAGCACCCCGCCGGTGAACCGCAGCACGCTGGCCACGATCCCGTCGGAGTGCGCGAACTCGGTGCGCGGATCCGGCCGCACCGCCGTGTAGACGTCGAGCGGCTCGCCGAACAGGAACCGCAGCGCGTCCAGGTGGTGGACGCTCATGTTCGCGATCGTCAGCCGGTCGTAGTCGCACAGGAACGGCTGCCAGTGCGGCACCGCGCGCATGTCGACGCTGGCGGTGACGATCTCACCCAGTTCCCCGGCGTCGATCAGTTGCTTGACCGCCCGGATCGACTGGTCGTACCGCATGTTCTGGTTGACCGACATGACCTTGCCCGCGGCCTCGACCTCCGCGACCAGCGCGGTGGCGTCGGCGAGGTTCAGCGCGAGCGGCTTCTGCGCGAGGATGCCGCGGATGTGGTCGTGGCGCAGCGCCGCGCGGATGACGTCGGGCTGCAGGTGCGGCGGGAACGCGACGTCGAGGATCTCGACCGACGGATCCGCCAGCAGTTCCTCGATCGAACCGTGCACCGTGGGGATGTTCCAGCGCTTCGCGACCTGCTCGGCGTTCGCCCGCGTGCGGGAGGCGATCGCCTTCACCGGGAAGCCCGCGCGCGCGTACGCGTCGAGCTGGACGTCGGCCATGATGAACCCGGCGCCGACCGCGCCGATGCCGAACCCGCGGTGCCGGACGGGCTGGTCAGGGACTATCCGCGTCATAGCGTGCCTACCCGGAACGTCGTCGTGTACCGGCGCTCCTCGCCCGGACCGAGCCAGATCATCGAACCGTCGTCGCGAGCCGCCTGGGCGCCCTGCACGTGGTGGGTCGAGGGCTCGAAGCCCACCGCGTAGGCGCCCTCGCGCAGGTGCAGCCACTGGAAGAACGCGGGGAACTGCGCGGTGTCGTACTCCAGCTCGAAGAACACCCCGAGCTCCTCGTTCACCAGCCGCGGCCGGGCCTTCCCGTCGGCGTCGGGCTTGAGGACGTGCTCGTAGACCTGCTCGACGAACCCCTTTTGCGGGCCGGGCATGACCACGTTCGACACACCCTGTTCGGCGACGCTGTCGGTCTGCCAGATCGTCTCCTGCAACGGCAGCTCGTACCGAGCGCCTTCGGCGAGGAACGGCCACCCGATGTTGACGTGGTACAGGTACATGTGCGGCGTCGGGTCAAAACCTGCATTCCGGACGACGTCGATCAGGCGGATCTCCGAGGTGCCGACGGTGGCTTCGACGCGCCGCGTCAACCGCAGGTGCTCACCGAAGATCGCGGCCTGACGCACCTCGCCCTCGGCCCACAGCACGCAGGTGTCGTCGTCCTCCCAGCGTTCGCCGTAACCGTGCAGGCGGGCGGGGATGTTGCCGACTCGCCCGTGCAGACCGTTCTTCACGGTCTCCTTGGGCGGATAGCGGTAGTTCGAGGCGTCGACCTCGGCGCCGAACAGCGTGTGGTCGAGCCCGGCGGTGAGCAGCAGACCGCTGAAGCTGCGCATGATCGAGAGGCCGTCGTCGTCGGCGTAGTCGTGCAGGCCGGGGTGGCGGAAGCCGGTCGCCGAGCGCCATCCGAAGCCGTCGCCGCGGAACTCCGCGGTGCCCAGGTCCAGCGCGCGGTCCACGAGCACGTCGAAGTTCAGCCCGGCACCGGTGCGGAACTCCAACGCGCGGATGCCCCGTTCGGGCCCGTCGTCGAGCACGACGGCCCGGACGCCGCCGGCGGCGCTCGTGTCGCCCGCGTGGCGCGCTAAGAACAACCGATTCATACCATTACCCACCCTCCGTCTACCTCAATGCACTGACCAGTCACGAACGACGCGTTCGTCCCGACCAAGAACGAGACAACGGCGGCGAGCTCGTCCGGAGTTCCCCGGCGCTTCAGCGACTGCCGCTCGAGCACGAACGCCTGGTAGGCCTCGGGGTCCTCGTGGATCTCCTCGGCCGCGGTGGGGAAGGCGCCGGGGGAGACCGCGTTGACGCGGATCTCGTGCGGGCCGAGCTCGCGGGCGAGTGCCCTGGTCAGCGTCACCGCGGCGCCCTTCGTCGACACGTAGGCCGCGAGGTCGGACCAGCCGCCGTGCATCGTGATCGACGCGATGTTGACGATGGCCCCGCCGCCGTTGGCGATCAGGTGCCGGGCGGCGGTCTGTGCGGCGAGCCAGTACGCGCGCTGGTTCACGGCGACGACGTCGTCGTACTCGGCGATCGGGACCTCGAGGAACGGGCGGGCGGGGTAGATCGCCGCGTTGTTCACCAGCGCGGACAGCCGGCCGAAGCCCGCGGCCCTATCGACGGCTGCCGTGAGTGCGTCGGCGTCGCGGAGGTCGGCGACCAGCGGGAGCGCCCGCGCGCCCGCCTTCGCGACGTGTTCGGCGGTGGCGTCCAGGCCGGCCGCGTCGACGTCGAGGATCGCGACGTCGAAGCCGTCGGTGGCCAACCGGGCCGCGGTGGCCCGGCCCAGCGCCCCGCCCGCGCCGGTCACCAGCGCGACGCGTCCCTGCGGTGGACTCATGTGTGGGGTCCCCCATCTCTGCGGTGAGACTTGTTCGGGACCGGCCTACCGGCCTCATTGACACGGGATCGGGCCCTGCTACGGTCTGCGTTAGCGCTAACGTTAGCGCTAACGCAGCCGACGATAGCGCTCGGTCGTGCGGAACTCAATGGGAGGTCCCGTGATGGACGGTGTGCTCGCCGGATACCGGGTGCTGGACTGCTCGATCGCGATGGCCGGGCCGTTCGCCGCGCAGCGCCTCGGCGACCTGGGCGCCGACGTGGTGAAGATCGAACCCGTCGCGGGGGAGTGGCAGCGGCACGCGGCGGCAGGCGGCGCCGCGGGCAACCGCATCAACGTCTCGTTCCTGTCGCTGAACCGGAACAAGCGGTCGTTAGCCGTCGACCTCAAGACGTCCGCCGGGAAAGCGCTGCTGGTGAAGCTGGTCGCGAGCGCCGACGTGTTCCTGCAGAACTACCGGCCGGGGGTGGCCCAGCGGCTCGGCGTCGACTACGAGACGCTGCGGGAGGTCAACCCGCGGCTGGTCTACGTGTCGATCTCCGGCTACGGCGAGGACGGGCCCTACGCGCAGCGTCCGGGGCAGGACCTGCTGCTGCAGGCCATGTCCGGCGCGATGCTCTCCACCGGCCGGGCCGGTGAGCCGCCGCGCGCGGCCGGTCAGTACCTGGTCGACGCGGTGACCGCCTCCACCGCGTTCGAAGGAGTGCTGGCCGCGCTGCTGCACCGCGAGCGCACCGGCGAAGGGCAGCTGGTCACCGTCAACATGCTCGACGCGATCACCACGCTGCAGATGCAGGAACTGTCCGTGCACACGGTCGGCGGCCTGCCCCAGGAGCGCAGCGCGGAGCCGCACGCGCACGTCTACATCCGGGCTCCGTACGGCACGTTCGCCACCTCCGACGGGTACCTGGCGCTGGCGTTCCCGCCGCTGAAACTGCTGGGCGAGCTGATCGGCGAGGACTCGTTCGCCGACGCGGTCGACGAGGAGGACGGCTGGACCCGCCGAGACGAGCTGTTCGCGAAGACCGCGGCGCGGCTGGTCACCGAGCCGACCGCGCACTGGTTGGCGCTGTTCGAGGCGGCGGGGATCTGGGCCGGCCCGGTGTACTCGTACGACGACCTCGTTGGTGACCCTCAGATCGTCCACAACAAGACGTTCGTCACCTACGTGCACCCGACTGAGGGAACCGTGACCACGCCCGGGTTCCCGTACAAGTTCTCGGCGACGCCGCCGCGCATCACGCGCGGTGCGCCGCTGACCGGCGAGCACACCCGCGAGGTGCTCGTCGAGCTCGGCATCGGGGAGACCGAGGTCGACGCGCTGCTCTCCGACGG
This sequence comes from Cryptosporangium aurantiacum, assembly GCF_900143005.1. Taxonomy (NCBI): domain Bacteria; kingdom Bacillati; phylum Actinomycetota; class Actinomycetes; order Cryptosporangiales; family Cryptosporangiaceae; genus Cryptosporangium; species Cryptosporangium aurantiacum. The sequence goes on along the minus strand of NZ_FRCS01000003.1, from coordinate 10,269 downwards.
CGTCGTGGCTGAGACCGCATGAGGGGCCTGACCTGGGACCACCCTCGCGGCTACGAGGCGCTGGCCGCCGCGGGTGATCTGATCACCTGGGACACCCAGCCGCTGGAGGGCTTCGAGGCGCATCCGCTCGCGGACCTCGCGGAGCGGTACGACCTGCTGGTCATCGACCATCCGCACCTCGGGGAGGCGGTGTCGACCGACTGCCTGGTGCCGCTGGACTCGCTGTTCTCCGCGGAGGAGCTGGCCGCCTGGGGCGCGGGCTCGATCGGGGCGACGATGCGGTCGTACCACTACGCGGGCCGGCAGTGGGCGGTGCCGCTCGACGCGGCCGCGCAGGTGTGTGCCCGCCGGCCCGACCTGCTGCCGTCGCCGCCCTCGACCTGGGACGAGGTGCTCGCGGTACGGGAGCCGGTCGCGCTGTCGCTGGCCGGGCCGCACGCGTTCCTGACGTTGTGTTCGCTCTCGGTGGCGCTCGGGGGGTCCGAGGCCGCGCTCGACGTCATGGCGACGCTGCACGCCCGAGCCCCGGTCGGCACCGACACGCTCAACCCGATCGGCCTGCTCGAACGGGCGGCGTCCACGACCGACATCGCGCTGATCCCGCTGGTGTTCGGCTACGTCAACTACGCGCCGGCCGTCCGGTTCAGCGACGCGCCGGGGCTCGGCTCGACGCTCGGCGGCACCGGCCTCGCGATCACCCGCCGCTGCGCGGTCACGCCGGAGCTGCTCGACCACGTGCGCTGGCTGATGCGAGAGGACACCCAGTGCGGGTTCATCCCCGCCCACGCCGGCCAGCCCAGCGCCCGGCGCGCCTGGGAGACTCCGGGCTTCTACGCCGACACCGCGCGCACGCTCGACGCCGCCTGGGTCCGTCCCCGGCACCCCGGTTTCATCCCGTTCCAGGCGCGGGCCTCCGCGCTGGTGCGCGACGCGCTGGACGGCGTCATCAGCCATCGAACCTGCCTGGCCGAGCTCTCGGAGGTGCTCCCATGATCGACGAGGTGACTCTCGACGTCGCCGACCTCGTCGCCGTCGTCACGCTCAACCGGCCGACGAAGCTCAACGCGGTCACGCCGGCCATGTCCGCCGCGCTGGTCGAGGCCGTGACCTGGTGCGACGACTCGCCGGACGTGCGCGCGATCGTCGTCACCGGCGCGGGCGAGCGCGCGTTCTGCGCGGGCTCCGACATCACCGAGCTCGACAAGTACGCCACCCCGTGGGACTTCCGGAACCGCACCGACTACTGCGACGCGATCCGCGCCGCGCGGACCCCGACGATCGCCGCGGTCAACGGCTACGCGCTCGGCGGCGGCCTGGAGACCGCGCTGTCCTGCGACATTCGCATCGCGTCGGACACCGCGAGCTTCGGCGCGCCGGAGATCACGCTCGGCTGGATCGGCGGCGGGGGTATGACCCCGCTGCTCGCGCAGGCGATCGGCCCGAGCAACACCGCGCTGATGACGATGACCGGCGACCGTATCGACGCGCAGCGAGCGTTGCAGTGGCACCTGGTCAGCGAGGTCGTTCCCGGCGCGGACCTGCTCGGGCGGGCACGGGAGATCGCCGCGACGATCGCGTCCCGGGCCCCGATCGCGGCCGAGACCGCGAAGGCGAACCTCCGCGCGGCGTACTCGATGCCGGTCGAGCAGGCGATCGCCTACGAGCGCGATCTGCAGACGATCTGCTTCGCGACCGAGGACGCTGCGGAGGGACGCGCCGCGTTCGCCGCCCGCCGCCCCGCGACCTTCCACCGGAGGTGAACCGCCGATGAGTGCTTCGCCCAGCTGGCCGCCCACCGAGGTGTTGCCCGTCGACGCCGACGCGGCGACGCTCGCCGGGCGCGTGTGGCGCCCCGGGCTCGGCCCGTCCGTCGTCGTCGTGCGAAACGGCGCGTTGTTCGACGTCACCGCAGTCTTTCCGACGGTCCGCGACCTCACGGAGACGCCCGACCCGGCCAAGGAGCTGCGCTCCGCTCCCGGGGAGGCTCTCGGAACGCTGGCCGAGATCCTCGCCAACACCCCGCCGGAGACCCGCGACCCCGGCCGTCCGCACCTGCTCGCCCCCATCGACCTGCACGTCGTCAAGGCCGCGGGGGTCACGTTCGCCGCCTCTATGCTCGAGCGGGTGATCGAGGAACGGGTCCGCGGTGAGGCGGGTGCCGCCGCGGACGCGCGCGCCGACATCCACGCGCTGATCGGCGACTCCACGCCCCGGCCCGGCTCGCCGGAGGCCGCCAGGCTGCGCGAGGTGCTCGTCGCCGAGGGCCGCTGGAGCCAGTACCTCGAGGTCGGTCTCGGCCCGGACGCGGAGATCTTCACCAAGGCGCCGGTGCTCGCCGCGGTCGGCACCGCGGTCGACGCCGGGGTACGCCGCGATTCGACCTGGAACAACCCGGAGCCCGAGGTCGTCGTGGTCGTGTCCTCGACGGGGGGGATCGTCGGCGCGACGCTCGGCAACGACGTCAACCTGCGCGATGTCGAGGGACGCTCCGCGCTGCTCCTGCCGCAGGCCAAGGACAACAACGCGTCGGCCGCGGTCGGCCCGTTCGTGCGCCTCTTCGATGCTTCGTTCGATCTGGACGACGTCCGCGACGCCACCGTGACGCTGACCGTTGACGGCGAAGACGGTTACCACCTGGACGGCGAGTCGTCGATGGCCCAGATCAGCCGCGACCCGGCCGACCTGGCGGCCCAGCTCATGGCGCACCACTCGTACCCCGACGGCGCTGTGCTCTACCTGGGCACGATGTTCGCCCCGACCGCCGACCGGCACGCGCCCGGTCTGGGTTTCACCCACGACGACGGTGACGTGGTGACGGTCTCGTCGCCCCGGCTGGGCACGCTGACCAACCGCATCCGCCCCGCCGACGAATGCGAGCCATGGACGTTCGGCGTCGCCGACCTGATGCGAAGTCTGACGGCGCGATGACGACCGGTATCGGGAGGCCCCGAAAGCGCTCGGCGACTCGCTCGGTGACGCTCGCCGACGTCGCCGAGGCCGCGGGTGTGTCCGCGCAGACCGTCTCCCGGGTGATTCGCGAGCCCGACACGGTCGGGGACGAGGTCCGCGCCCGCGTCGAGGAGGCGATCGCAGCCACCGGTTACGTCCGCAACCTCACGGCGAGCAACCTGGCGTCCAACCGCAGCCTCACCGTGGCCGCGCTGCTGCCCAACCTCAACGCGTCGGTGTTCGCCGAGACCGTGCACGCGTTCGCCGCCGAGCTGGCCACCGACGGCTACCAGATCTTCGTCGGCACCACCGACTACCGGCCCGAGCACGAGGAGGAGCTCGTCGCGAGCTTCCTCGGCCGCCGCCCCGACGGCGTCCTGATGATCGGCACCTCGCACACCGAGCGGACCCGCGCGCTGCTGCGCGGCGTGCCGGTCGTCGAGACGTGGGGCTGGACCGGCGACCCGATCGACCTGCTGGTCGGGTTCTCCCACGCCGACGCCACCGCGGCGCTGGTGCGGCACCTCGCCGCGCGCGGGCGGCGGCGGATCACGTTCGCCGGACGGCAGTTGCCCGGGGATTCGCGGGCCGCCGAGCGGCTGGCGGGGTACAGCGCGGCCGTGTCGGACCTGGGCGCCTCTCCGCGGGTCGTGGACGCCGGTGACCGGCCGGCCACGATGGACACCGGCGTGGCGATGCTCGACGCTGTCCTCGACCGCTACCCCGACACCGACGCGATCGTGTTCGCCAGCGACGTGTACGCGGCCGGTGCGCTGCTGGCCTGTGTCCGGCGCGGTCTGGACGTGCCGGGAAGGCTGGCGATCGCCGGGTTCGGTGACTTCGAGATGTCCCGGCACCTGGTGCCGTCCCTGACCACCGTCGCCGTGCCCAACACCGAGATCGGTGCACTGGCCGCACGGCTGCTCCGCGAGCGCATGGCCGGCCGGGAGGTCACCACGCCGGCCCGCGACGTGGGATTCGAGATCGTCATCCGGGAGTCTTCGTGAACCGTGTTACCGCTGCTGCCGCCGACGCCGTTCCTGGCCTTGCTGCTCTCGGGCGCGCCGGGCGTGCCCGGCTGCTGCGGGCCGCCGCTGAGGAGATCGAGGCGCGCCGCGAGGCGCTCGTCGCCACCGCCGCGCGCGAGACGTTCCTGGGGGACGCCCGGCTCGGTGGTGAGGTCACCCGCACCGCCTATCAGCTGCGGGTCTTCGCCGACGTCCTCGACGAGGGCTCCTATCTGGAGGCCACGATCGACCACGCCGGGGACACCCCGATGGGGCCGGGGCCCGACCTGCGCCGGATGCTGGTGCCGGTCGGCCCGGTCGCGGTGTTCGGGGCGTCGAACTTCCCGCTGGCGTTCTCGGTGCCCGGTGGCGACACGGCGTCGGCGCTGGCGGCCGGGTGCCCGGTGGTGGTGAAGGCCCACGAGTCGCATCCCTCGACGTCCGCATTGGCGTTTTCGGCGTTGGAGGCGGCAGCCTCGCGGGTGGGAGCACCGTCCGGGACCGTCGGGATCGTGTACGGGCGGGAGGCCGGCGCGGAGCTGGTCACCGACCCGCTGATCACCGCCGTCGGGTTCACCGGATCGCTGGCGGGAGGGCAGGCGCTGCGGGCACTGATCGAGACGCGGCCCTCGCCGATCCCGTTCTACGGCGAGCTCGCGAGCCTGAACCCGCTGGTGGTGACGCCGGGGGCGGCGGCTGAGCGGGCAGCGTCCATCGCGGACGGGCTCGTCGCGTCGATCACCGGTTCGCTGGGCCAGCTGTGCACGAAGCCAGGTCTGGTGTTCGTGCCCGCGGACGCTTCGGGTGACGAGCTGGTCGCGCGGGCGGCGTCGCTGGTCGCCGCGGCACCGGCGGGCCGGCTGCTCAACGAGCGGGTCTCGGAGGGGTACGCCGCCATCGGCGCGTCGCTGCGTGCGGAGCCCGGGGTTGCTCTCGCCGGGCCGCGGGTCGGGGGCGAGGGGCTCTCGGACGCGGGGTTCTCGGACGCGGGGTTCTCGGACGCGGGGCTTTCGGGCGCGGGGGGCGCGGCCGCGGGGCTTTCGGGCGCGGGGGGCGCGGCCGCGGGGCTTTCGGGCGCGGGGGGCGCGGGCGGCGCGGCCGTGCCGGCGCTGTTGACCGTGGATGCCGCCGGGTTCACCCCGGCGCTGGCCGAGGAGTGCTTCGGGCCGCTCGCGCTGATCGTGCGGTACTCGTCCTCGGCGGAGCTGCTGGACGTGCTGGCGTCGCTGCCCGGGTCGCTGACGGCAACCGTCCACTCCGCGGACGGCGACGACCTGGGCCCGCTGCTGGCCGTGCTGCAGCCCCGGGCGGGCCGCCTGCTGTTCGACGCGTACCCGACCGGCGTGCTGGTCTCCTGGGCACAGACCCACGGCGGGCCGTGGCCCTCCACCAATACCGTGCACACCTCCGTGGGCCCGACCGCGATCCGGCGCTTCCTCCGGCCGCTGACCTGGCAGAACGCGCCGGAACACGTGCTGCCGGCGGAGCTGCGGGACGGTTACGAGGGCATCCCGCGGCGCGTGGACGGCGTCCTGGCTTTGCCCGGCACCGGGGTCACCAGCGCGCTTCCAGGGCCAGCGGACCGCGGACGTTGATCGACCGCCGTACCTCGATGTGCTGATCCGGTGCCAGGCGCAGTCCGGGCAGGCGCTCGATCAGCGTCTGGAGCGCGATCCGCATCTGCAGGCGTGCCATCGCCGCGCCGACGCAGGTGTGGATGCCGGCTCCGAACGCGAAGTGGCGGCTCGGCGTGCGGGTCACGTCGAACCGATCGGCGTCGGGGTAGCGGTCCTCGTCGCGGTTGGCCGACGCGAACGCGAGCAGCACGTCGGCGCCCTCCGGAAGTTTCACGCCCGCGACCGTGGCCGGGTGGGAGACGCGGCGGAACATGGCGGGAATCGGCGCCTCGAACCGCAGGACCTCCTCGACGGCATACGGCGCCAGCTCCGGCTTCCTGCACAGCAGCTCCCACTGGTCGGGGCGGCTGAGTAACAGCCGCAGAGCGCTGCCGATGCCGTCGGCGGTCGTGATGTGGCTGGCGCCGAACGTGCTGCCGAACGTCCCGACGAGCTCGGCCTCCTGGTCGTACGTCAGCGGGTCGTCACCGGGCGCCAGCGCGGCGACGACGTCGCTCATCAGGTCGCCGGTTGGTGCGGCGCGCCGCCGCCTGGCGTACTCGGCCAGGAGCTGCTGGAACGCGACGACGGTCTCGGCGGCCCGCGCTTCCTCGTCCTCGGTCAGGTCGGCGCTGCCCAGCGAGAACAGGGCCTCGCTGCCCGCCTTCGCCACCGGGATATCGTCCGGCGCGAATCCGAACAGCTCGCCCGCGGTCGCGGCAGGCAGCAGCGTGGCGTACTGCGCGATCAGGTCGGCGTGGCCCGCTTCGTCGAACTCGCCGATGAGGGTGTCGGCGCGCTGCCGGATCGCGGCTTCCCGTCCCTTGACGAACCCGGGCGTCGTCAGATGCTTGGCGTACGGAGTGCGGAGACGGCGATGATCGACGCCGTCCGACGTCACGTGATCGGGCGTCTGCGGGTAGCCGGTGGCCAGCACGGCCAACGCGGCCGGATACGGGGCCCGGATCGGGCGGAGGCTGTTGACCGACGAGAACGCGGTCGGGTCCTTGAGGACCGCGTCGACGTCGGCGAATCGCGTGACGACCCAGGCGTCCAGGCGCGGGGAGTAGAAGACCGGCTCGTCACGTCGTGCCCGGGCGTAAAACCCGTACGGGTCGTCGTAGTGCGCCCCTAGCGGATCGAAACTCGCCGCGAGCTCACTGACCATCACTCGGCTCCTCTGCGGGGTCGGACCGTCCTTACCTCGATGAGCATGGCCGTGTCTCTCCACAGTGGGCAACGCTCTCGGGCCGCAGTTGCCTATGTCACCGGCGGCCCACCGAACGTCCCACCGGAGCCGCAGCCGGTGCCGTCCCCGCTCGACGGGTCGACGTCCTCTTGGCGGCGGGCATCGCGCTGCTGCTCGTGACGTCCGGCTTGACCTGTTTCCTGGGGCGCAGCGAAGACCAAGTCGCGCGCTATTGATTAGTGCGTAATCGCTGCGCATAATTGAGTTGGCGCCTCAGCGGTCGCCCTCTATCGTCTACGACAGCACCGATCACCACTGATCCAGTCAGGAGACCAGAATGTTGCGGCACACCAGCATTGCGGAGCAGCGATTTATGCTGCTCAGCCGCGGTGCCCTGTGCGCCGGGCGCCCCTCCTACCTGGGCGATGACGAGCAGGAACCCCGCCGGGAACGGTGGCTGAGGTAACGCAATCAGCGTTGCGCTCACGCCGCCCCTCCCCGCCGGGAACGGGCGGTTTTTGTTTCCGACAATTGTTTCTTCGTGCTGCCGCAAAATTGTTTCAATTCTTATGGGCGTAGCTTGTCCCCGGCCCGCCGGCGGATCCGATCATTGAGAACTCCACAGTGGATGGCACACAGAGGTGCCGGGCGTTCCCGCTCTCGGGCGGGGCGCGCGCCGGCGCACCTGTCCCCGTAGCTCAGCGGATCAGAGCACCAGGCTACGAACCTGGGAGTCGGCGGTTCGATTCCGTCCGGGGACACGTTCCTTGCCTTCCAAGCTCAGGTTGGTAGAGCGCGCGGTTGAAGCCCGCGAGGATGTCGGTTCGACCCCGACGGAAGGCACGCAGGTACGAACGCCCGTGAGGTTGAGGAAGGTAGACCGCTGGCCTCTCAAGCCAGAGGACCGGGTTCGGCCCCCGGACGGGCGACGCAGTCGAGTGCACAACCAGCCGCTCGCAGCACATGCCCTCGTAGCCCAACAGGCAGAGGCACGACGTTGAGGACGTCGCCAGTGCGCGTTCGAATCGCGTCGAGGGCACGCAGCACCAAACCCACGCCCGGGTAGCCCAAAGGCAGAGGCACGCGGCTCAGAACCGCGACAGTGCGCGTTCGACTCGCGCTCCGGGTACGCACGACTCCCCGACGCACGGGGATGACGGGCTCATAGCTCATCTGGGAGAGCGTCCGCCTTGCAAGCGGAAGGTGGCCGGTTCGAGTCCGGCTGGGTCCACGCAGTACCGCTGCTCCGTTAGCTCAGCAGGTCAGAGCGCCCGTCTGTCACGCGGGAGGTCGCCGGTTCGAACCCGGTGCGGGGCGCTCGATACGTCGCTATAGCTCAGTTGGTGAGAGCGCCGAGCTGATACCTCGGAGGTCGAAGGTTCAATTCCTTCTGGCGGCACGCCCGCCCCACCGGGGCGCAGCACGTTCGACGGATCGTGGCGCAGTAGGGAGCGCGTCGCATTCGGGATGCGAAGGCCGCCGGTTCGAGCCCGGCCGATCCGACCACGGCGTAGCGGGTTCGAGTCCCGCGCGCGTTGCATTCCCTCGTCGCCCAATCGGCAGGGCAGGCGACTGTTAATCGTCACGGTGCTGGTTCGAGTCCAGCCGGGGGAGCAGGCGGCGGAAGCGCCGTGATGTCGTCCGTGGAGCTCAGGAGGAAGAGCGTCGCCGTCACACGGCGGAGACCCCGGGTTCGACGCCCGGCGCGGGCACTGGCCTGATCAAGGCCGCGAGTGTGGCCGTAGCTCAATGGCAGAGCACCAGGTCGTGACCCTGGCCATGCCGGTTCGACTCCGGCCGGTCACCCCGCGGGCGCGCCGACGATCGGAGAGTCGGGGCCGGCTGTAAACCGGTTGCTTCGCGCTGAGGGGGTTCGAGTCCCTCCGCCCGCACGTTGTTGTTCGGTCGCCTTCGTAGCTCAGTGGAGAGAGCGTCAGATTCCGCCCTGCAAAGCGGTCGACGCCGTTTCGAACCCGGCTGCGGTCTCGTCCGTGCCATCCACCGTGGACTTCTTGATACTCATCGGAGTTGATCGGGCACCGATCGTGGTGCCGTCCGGGCTTCACGCGCGAAGCGGGGCGAGGTCGTGAGGCGCACCCGGCTGCCCATCGATCCGGTTCTGCAGCGCCGGGTCGCCGGTGGCGTGGCCGTCTACCTCGGGCTGGGTGGCCTCTACACCGCTTTCCAGGTCCATCGAGGCAGCGCGGACGCCGAGCTCACCGGTGTGCTGCTGGTCGTCGCGGCCGCGCTGTTGTCGGTGACGGTGGGCACGGTTGCGATTCTTCGGCCGGTGCGCGCGGCCGGGTGGCTGGTCCGGGTCGCCGTGGTGCTGCTGATCCTCGCGTACGCGGGCCTGTCCTTCCTCTGGTCACGCCCGGGCTACTGATGCGTGCCCGACTTCTTTCCTCCATGCGCGCTCGTCCCGGGGGCTCGACGGTGAACCCTTCTGGTGGTGTACCGCCCGCGCACGCCGGTGCTGCGAAGCAGCGGGCCGTGTCTGGTGGTGTACCGCCCGCGCACGCCCGTGCTGCGAAGCAGCGGGCCGTGACCGTGACGCATGCCGTCGCGGTGATCGACATCGTGCTGACCGTGGTCGCGCTGATCGGTCTGGTGGCGTGGGTGGGCTCGACCCTTGCCTGGCCGATGGGAGTGTTCATGGCCAGCGGCAACTGCACGGACGGCTCCACCGAGCTGATCTGCAGCGACGGCTGGCTGACGCTGGCCGCGTTCCTGCCGTCGTGCTCGGCGGGCGCCGCGCTGATGCTCGGTCTGGGTGGCTGCGTGGCCGGTCGGCGGGCGCGATTCTGGACGATCACGATCGCGTACCTGCTCGCGTTCACCGGTGCGGTGGTCGCGGGACAGATCGCCGCCGACATGCCGTAGCCCCCGCGGTTGACTTGCCGCAATGTTGACGCCCTCTCTCCAACCCACCGCGAGCGCCGAATGATCGTCATCGACTCGACCTTCGCCGATCCCGCCGTTCGAGCAGCTCCGCGTCCGACTCGCCCGGCAGATCCAGGACCAGACGCAGGCCGTGGGCACGGGGCTGATCGAGACCCGAAGGCCGGCCGGATCGTTGGCGTCCGCGGGCGGGCCGGCTCGTTCGTGTCCGCGGGCGGGCGGCTCGTTCGTGTCCGCGGGCGGGCCGGCTCGTTCGTGTCCGCGGGCGGGCGGCTCGTTCGTGTCCGCCGGCGGGCCGGCCTGTTCGTGTCCGCGGGCGGCGAGGAGGGGCGCGAACAGGCACGCCTCGCCGCCGCCGAGTACGCCGTCGCTCTGGCCCGGTCTTCGGTGATCGTGTCGTCTCGCCAAGGATGACCATTGTGGTCCTGATCTGAGCGTGGACATGCCGATGGCCCGGAGCGCGGTGGCGTTCCGGGTGGTCGGCGGGTTCAGGCGTGGTGTCAGGGTGGGTCGAGGGTGGTGCCGTCGGGTCGGTGGATGGTGAGGGTGTGTCCGTCGAAGTTCAGGTGCCAGCCTTGGTCGTGGACGCGGTGGTGGTGCCAGGGGC